>DATJBA010000356.1:0-3419 GCA_035515675.1 Mycobacterium sp. | reverse complement strand
CGTCAAAAGGTGCTCTGAACTGCGCTGACAGCGCGGATAGACAGTCCGGAATGTATCGGAATGCATCGCATTGAATCAGGCTATAGGGCACGAATAGGGCACGAATACCAGGAGCACAACCACATGCCACAACGGACCCGCCGCGACCGTCGCGGCTGGGGGAAGATCCGCCGTTTGCCGTCGGGGCGGTGGCAGGCGTCGTACATCGGCCGCGACAACCACCGGCACGCCGCCCCGGTGACGTACTCGACCCGGCTGGCCGCTGAGGGCTGGCTGGCAGGCGAGCGCCGACTCTATGAGGACGCCGACGCCTGGACCCCGCCCGCGGCGCGCGAAGCCGCCGCCGAAGCCGCCCGTCGGGCGCAAGAGCTGATGCTGGGCGAGTACGCCGACGAGTGGATCACCCACCGTGACGTCAAGCCGCGCACCCGCGAGGGCTATCGGGCGCTGCTGGCCAACCACATCAAGCCCACGCTGGGGGACACAACCATCGGCGAGCTGACCGCACTAGAAGTGCGGACGTGGTACGCCGAGCTTGCGACCGGGGCGACCGCGAAGGCGCACGCCTACCAACTGCTGCACGCGATCTGCGCGACCGCTGTCACCGACGGACTGCTGGCAGCCAACGCCTGCCAGATCAAACGGGCGATGAACACCAGCCGCACCCGCGAGCCGGTGATCCTCACGCCCGCTGAGGTCGCCGCCCTGGCCGACGCCATCAAACCGCAACGGTACCGGGCGGTGGTGCTGATCGCCGCCTGGACCGGGCTGCGCTGGGGCGAGCTAATCGAGTTGCAGCGCAAGGACATCGGGCCGGGCGCGGCGACCATCGCCGTCGCCCGCGGGGCCACACACCGCAACGGTTGCCACGTCAGCACGCCCAAATCGGGCCGTCCCCGCAAGGTGGTGGTGCCCGATCACATCCGCGACGAGATCAAGCACCACCTGGACACCCACGTCGGCGAGGCTCCCGATGCGCTGCTGTTCGCCCCGGCCAACGGCGGATGCCACCTGAACGACCAGGTTTTCCGGGAGCAGTTCAACGCGGCGCTGACCGAGATAGGGCGCGAGGGGGTGCGGGTGCACGACCTGCGTCACTACGCCGGGACGATGGCCGCCCTCGCCGGCGCCACCCTGGCCGAGACGATGGCCCGGCTGGGCCACAGCACACCCAAGGCCGCGATGCTCTACCAGCAGGTTGCGTCCGGCCGGGCCGAGGAGATCGCCGCGGGCCTGAGCCGGTTGGCCGAAAAGGGCTGAGGCACAGCAGTATTAAGAAAGAGAACGACATGGACGACCGACGACGCCAGCGGCAGATGAAGGAACTGCGGGCGCAAATCAAGGCGTGCGGGAAATGTGAGGGGATGAACATCCGCGGCGTAACCCAGGCCGTGCCGGGCTGGGGTTCGGTCCACTCCCCGGTGGTGCTCGTCGGGCAGAGCCTCTGCCACGAGTGCATGGAGTCGCAGAAGCGGCGTTCACCCATACCGGTGTGGGTGATGATGTACAGGGGAGGATCTAACGATTGCGGATCGGCTGGCGGAGGTTTCGGCGTCACGGAAAAAAGTGGCTAGCTGATGACAGCGCCCGAGTGCTAGCGGTGCCGTGGGTGCGCCTGTTGCTCGCGCGGGTCGGTATCCGGTGAATGGGTGGGCGACGCCGGCTACTGTCTGCTGACGGTCCCGTCCGCTGCAACCAACGACAGGCTTCTGGCCGGCGGGCGTCCGGCGGCAAGACTTCAGTCCCAGGGTTGTGAGGATTTTCTTTACGGGGGTTAATTGCCTCGTCGATGGCCCACAAGGCCGCGTCAACGGTGACTGGGAGCCCGTCGATTCCCACAACAGCGGGCCTAGGGTGATCGTCACTAAACACGTTGATCCGCCAAGCGAAAATCGGCTCAAACAAAGAGATCGCACACATCACACGACCGCTCAGCATCCAATACATCAGCGACCTGCAATTGATGGGACCGTCTGACGGGGCCGGCCGTGAGGCTAATCCAGCGCTCCCTAATGGGACCTACTTTCCCCCACGGTCACGGGTGGTCGATTCGTTGGCGAGGCCGGCGGCAGCGGACTGAACGCCGAACTGGCCGGTCTCCATCAGCTGTGCGGCTGCGTGCCCCATGGGAGTGAGGCGGAAGGTGCCCATGCTCTCAGCAGAGGACTCCTCAGACCAACTCAGGTCTGACTGGGGGTCAAGTGGTCGCAGGTTCAAATCCTGTCAGCCCGACCAAGCTCAGAGGTGGTTTTTGCTGGGTTCAGTCGTGCACATAGATTGTGCCTTATGCCGATTGGCCTAGACTGACCCCTGTGAGCAAACGACGGGCCAACCATGAGGGTTCTCTCACTCAACTACCCAATGGCACCTGGCAAGCGCGACTGACGTAGACGGACCAGGCCACCGGCCAGCGAAAGCGTCTGGCGCTCTACGGACCGACCGCCAAGGGGGATTGCTCATCTGAAAAACGCTAGCCCAACACCCACCGGCACCACGATGATCAGCAAGATCGTGGCTAGCCACCAGCCGAACGCCGCACGCCTAGTCAGGGGCCTTGGCCCGGCAGCAAAGGAGGGTAGTGGGTCAGTTCGAATCACCGGGTCCCGGCCGCGTTATCCAGGCGGGAGAGGCCGTTTCAGGGTGCAGACGATGCTCCATTCGAAAAGCAAGTCCCCAGTTTTGTCGTAGCCCGCGAAGCCGTGGGCGACCTGAGTGCGTTGCACCGAGGAGCCCACGATCTCCCACCCCTGCTCTCCGTAGGTATTCGTCAGACGGCTAGCCTCGTCTATTACAGCTTGGAGAGACTCATTCGTGTAAGAGATGAAGGTGGTCTCCCACCGCTGAGGATATCCCTGGCCATCTGATGCTATCCACCGACCAGGCTCGGACGAAGGGAAGCGCTCGCGCATACCCGAAAGTGTATGGCGCTTCTGATTAGTCGAGTAGTGCGGCGATGTCGCGGTGTGTCCAGACGCGGCGTTCAACGCCAGCGGCCCTGAGCATTGGCAATACCCCTGGGTTCCAGTTCCGGGCGCAGCTTTTGGCGGACAATCCCGACATGTGCCGGGTTGGGAGAGTGAATCTCTAGATCTGAGACGGCCCACGAACGAGTTATCGGCTGATTGCGCTAGGGGCCGTTGGGCGTGTTGTAGTCGGGTCGGGGTGGGCTCAATGATTCGATCTGGCGGGCGGCTTCGACTGCGCTATCGCCAAGCCCGTTCCAGAAAGCGAGCAACCAGACCCATTTCCAGCAGCACGGGTGTGCGCAGGTCGGCCGCGGCAAGCTCGGCGGTGAGACTGGCGTGAAGTTCGTCGAGTTGGTCGTCGTCGGCCTCGGTGTCGTCGGCGATGTCGGCGGATCCGCTCAGATACACCTCGCCGACCTGCCGCCACATCTGGGTTGCGGCGTCGATGATCTC
>DATJBA010000355.1:0-27916 GCA_035515675.1 Mycobacterium sp. | reverse complement strand
GATGGCCTTCGCCACGTCGGCGGTCCGAGACGCCGAGAATTCCGACGACGTGCTGGCGCGGGTGCGCAAAGAGACCGGTGTCGAGTTGCAGGTACTGGGCGGGGTTGACGAGTCGCGGCTGACCTTCCTCGCTGTGCGCCGGTGGTACGGGTGGAGCGCCGGGCGCATCATCAACCTGGACATCGGCGGCGGCTCGCTGGAATTGTCCAGCGGCGTCGACGAGGAGCCCGACGTCGCGTTGTCGTTGCCGCTGGGTGCGGGGCGATTGACCCGCGAGTGGCTGCCCGACGATCCGCCCGGTCGGCGCCGGGTGGCGATGCTGCGGGACTGGCTGGACGCCGAGCTGGCGGAGGCCAGCGTGACGGTGCTCGATGCGGGTCCGCCCGACCTTGCAGTCGCGTCGTCGAAGACGTTTCGTTCGCTGGCGCGGCTCACCGGTGCGGCTCCATCGGCGGCCGGGCCACGCGTGAAGAGGACACTTACCGAAAACGGCCTCAGGCAACTCATAGCTTTCATCTCTAGGATGACGACCGCTGACAGGGCGGAACTGGAAGGAGTAAGCGCCGAGCGGGCACCGCAGATCGTGGCGGGTGCCCTGGTGGCGGAGGCGAGTATGCGAGCGCTGTCGATCGAAGCGGTGGATATCTGCCCGTGGGCATTACGGGAAGGTCTCATCTTGCGCAAACTCGATAGCGAAGCCGATGGAACCGCACTCGTCGACAGTTCGGTGCGCGAAACTGGAGGTCAGAAAGCTGATCGGAACGCGAACCGATCGAGAGGCAACAAATCATGACCGGACCACACTCAGAGACCGAGAGCCCCGGCACTCGGCCGATCTCGGTGGCCGAACTGCTGGCCAGGAATGGAACTATCGGCGAACCGTCGGTCACCCGCCGGCGCCGCCGTCGCCGCGGCGACAGCCACGCGGTCACGGTCGCCGAGCTGACCGGTGAGATTCCGGTCATCCGTGACGACAAGCACCACGAGGACGAACAGGGCGCCAACGGCGCGGTCCAGGTCGCCGAACCGCTGCGGGCTGAGCCCGCTGAACTCGTTGCCGCACCGGCAAGCGAAGACCAACCCAAGACCGCGTACTGGTCCGAACCCGAGCCGCGCTGGCCCAAGTCACCGCCGCAGCCCCGACGCGTGTCGGGGCCGGAGCGCAGCGCCTACCCGCGGCCGCTGCGCCATGCCGAGCACCCAGCCGATCGCACCAGCCAGCCGGAGCAACAATCCGGCGCCGAGCACATGAGTCCGGACCCGGTGGACCATTACGCCGATATCCCGGTGGACGTGATGGACTCCGAGGTGGGCGAAGCCGAACCTGTGACCGAGGATTCCGCGTACGTGCGTTCCTTCCTGCAGGCTTCGGATTCGACTCTGCATTTGGATTCAACCCTGTTCGGCGGCCAGACCCTCGCCGATGAGATGGCTCGGCGGCGCGGCGGGGAGCAGGCCGCAACGGGCGCAGACTCGCTGGCAGCCGGACCGGCAGGCGAAGAAGAACTCGACGAGGACCACCTCGGTGTGGAGGCTGACCGGGCGGACGAGGCCCAGGATGTCCACGGGGCGGCGGGCAGAGTCGAGGCACTGTGGCACGGCAGCTTGATCGTGTTGCAGTCGATTTTGGCTGTCGTGTTCGGAGCCGGGTTGTTCGTCGCCTTCGACGAGCTTTGGCGCTGGAACAGCATCGTGGCATTGGTGCTGTCGGTGCTCGTCATCCTTGGCCTGGTGGTCGGGGTTCGGGTGGTTCGCAAAACCGAGGACATCGCCAGTACGTTGATCGCGGTTGCGGTGGGAGCGCTGATCACCCTGGGGCCGTTGGCACTGTCGTTGCAGTCGGGCTAGGCGTCACCACACAGCCAGTGCGCCCAGCAATCCAAGTCGGCCTGTCGACGGCCTCGGTGTACCCGTTGAGGGCTGAGGCCGCGTTCGAGTATGCGGCCAGGCTCGGCTACGACGGGGTCGAGCTGATGGTGTGGAGCGAGTCGGTTAGTCAGGACATCGATGCCGTCAAGAAGTTGTCTCGGCGCCATCGCGTACCGGTGCTGTCGGTGCACGCCCCTTGCCTGCTGATCTCGCAACGGGTGTGGGGCGCCAACCCGATTCCCAAGCTGGAACGCAGCGTGCGGGCCGCCGAACAACTGGAGGCGCAGACCGTCGTCGTGCATCCGCCGTTTCGCTGGCAACGGCGCTATGCCGAGGGATTCGCCGACCAGGTTTCGGCCCTGGAAGCATCCAGCGACGTGATGATCGGAGTGGAAAACATGTTCCCGTTCCGGGCAGACCGGTTTTTCGGGGCCGGCCAGTCACGGGAACGGATGCGCAAGCGCGGCGGCGGCCCCGGTCCGGCGATTTCAGCGTTCGCGCCGTCCTACGACCCGCTGGACGGCAACCATGCGCACTACACGCTGGACCTGTCCCACACCGCGACCGCCGGCACCGACTCGCTGGACATGGCCGGGCGGATGGGGGCGGGTCTGGTTCACCTGCACCTGTGCGACGGCAGCGGTCTGCCCGCCGACGAGCACCTGGTACCCGGGCGCGGCACACAACCCACCGCCGAGGTGTGCCAGATGCTGGCCGGCGGCCGTTTCGCCGGTCACGTGATTCTGGAGGTCTCCACGTCAAGCGCGCGTTCAGCCAACGAGCGCGAAGCCATGCTCGCCGAGTCGCTGCAGTTCGCCCGCACTCACCTGATGCGCTGAAACCCAGGAGTCAATGAACGCGTTATTCACCTCCGCAATGACGCTGCGGGAGGTCGACCCCGGCGTATACCCACGCGTATTTGAAGGCGAGCTCAACAAACACTGGACCATCGGGCCCAAGGTGCACGGAGGCGCGATGCTGGCGCTGTGCGCCAACGCCGCCCGCACCGGCTGGGCGCCTACCGTCCAGCTCACCACCTTCCTTCGGGGACTGCCTGCCGATGGCTGGCTGCGCGTGGTCTGCACCTGCACGGAGATCGGGCACGACTGGTTCGACGAGGACCACATCGTCGTCGACAGCTTGGGCCGCATCGTGGCGCAGTCACGCCAACTGGCGACGGTCCCTGGCCGGTAGCACGGACAAGCCGAGCTGTCTGCGATGCTTTCCGGCATGGCAAGGATCGCGATCATCGGTGGCGGCAGCATCGGTGAGGCATTGCTGTCGGGTCTGCTGCGCGCGGGCCGGCGGGTCAAAGACCTAGTGGTAGCCGAACGGATGTCCGAGCGTGCCAAGTACCTGGCGGACACCTATTCGGTGTTGGTGACTTCGGTGACCGATGCGGTGGAGAACGCGACATTCGTCGTCGTCGCCGTGAAGCCTGCCGACGTCGAGTCGGTGATCGGGGAGCTGGCTCGTGCGGCCGCCGCAGCCGAGAACGACAGCGCTGAGCAGGTGTTCGTCACGGTCGTGGCAGGGGTCACGATCACGTACTTCGAGTCCAAGCTGCCGGCCGGAACCCCGGTGGTCAGGGCGATGCCGAACGCGGCGGCGTTGGTGGGCGCGGGTGTAACCGCGTTGGCCAAGGGCCGTTTCGTCACTGCGCCACAGCTCGAGGAGGTCTCGGCCCTGTTCGACTCCGTCGGCGGCGTGCTGACCGTTCCCGAAGCCCAAATGGACGCCGTGACCGCACTGTCCGGTTCGGGCCCGGCATATTTCTTTTTAATGGTCGAGGCGCTGGTGGACGCCGGTGTCGCAGCGGGTCTGAGCCGCCAGGTGGCCACCGACCTGACTGCGCAGACGATGGCCGGGTCGGCGGCAATGCTGCTGGAACGGATGGATTCCGAGCGGCGATCGGCCGAGGGCGAGGCGCTGGGGATGCGGGCAGACGCCACGGCGGTGCAGCTTCGAGCGGCCGTTACCTCGCCCGGTGGTACCACCGCCGCTGCACTCCGCGAACTCGAACGAGGCGGGTTGCGGGTGGCTGTCGATGCGGCGGTCCAGGCCGCCAAAAGGCGCTCTGAGCAGCTAAGGATTGCATCAGAATAATTCAAGAATTTCGAACTGATTGTCCCCCACCAGTACCAATAACCCCACTAGTCCCGCTATTCTCCTCATTGTATGCACGTGTGGGTGCCAGCGGAGGGGAAGCCGCTGGTATTGCGCGTGCCTGACAGATTGGGTTGCGATGACGTCTGCGAACGGGCCATCGGGGCGAGATTCCGCAGGTAAGGCGCGGGACACAGGTTCCGTCGACGGCCAGCCGGCCAGGACACAATTTCTCACCGTTGCCGAGGTGGCGGCGCTAATGCGGGTCTCCAAGATGACGGTGTACCGCTTGGTGCACAACGGTGAGCTGCCAGCGGTTCGGGTTGGACGGTCTTTCCGGGTGCATGCCAAGGCCGTCCACGACATGCTGGAGACGTCATACTTCGACGCGGGCTAACTGAACGAGCTGCGCGGCTGGGTTTTCAGCGCGGGGCTGTATCGGGATAGTTCGGAGTACCGCGCGTCAGCGAGTGAGATAATTTGCGCTGGCCCGCGGGCACGTGAGCGCGTGGCCTCTCCGGTTACGCGACGGTTAAGCGGCGCCGGTTTGGTGTTCTGCGCGGCCGGCCGGGTAAAGTGTCCGGGTCCAATCTTGTAAGCAGGCACGGGTCAGATAGCGAAGTTCATGGGTTCAGTAATCAAGAAGCGGCGCAAACGCATGTCGAAGAAAAAGCACCGCAAGCTGCTGCGCCGCACCCGGGTGCAGCGCAGAAAACTTGGCAAGTAAGCCCCGACCACGCCGACCGTCATGCGGCCGTAACCCCGCTGTCTCGGCTGGCGGTTAGGCTGGTCGGGTGGATCCATCGAGCGGGGATGGTGCCGGAACAGGGGGCGCCGCGAGCAACACCGTGCATTACCCCAAAGTTGTGCTGGTCACCGGTGCGTGCCGGTTTCTGGGCGGCTACCTGACTGCTCGGCTCGCGCAGAACCCGTTGATCAAAACGGTTATCGCGGTGGACGCGATCGCCCCCAGCAAGGACATGCTGCGCCGGATGGGGCGCGCCGAGTTCGTTCGCGCTGACATTCGTAATCCGTTCATCGCCAAGGTGATTCGCAACGGCGACGTCGACACGGTGGTGCACGCCGCGGCGGCGTCGTACGTGCCGCGCTCCGGCGGTAGCGCGGCGTTGAAGGAACTCAACGTGATGGGCGCGATGCAACTTTTCGCGGCCTGCCAGAAGGCACCCTCGGTGCGCCGCGTCGTGTTGAAGTCGACCTCTGAGGTTTACGGGTCGAGTCCACGCGATCCGGTCATGTTCACCGAGGACAACAGCAGCCGTCGACCCATCCGCGGTGGTTTCGCCAAGGACAGCCTCGATATCGAGGGTTACGTGCGCGGTCTGGGCCGGCGCCGGCCCGATATTGCGGTGACGATTCTACGGCTGGCCAACATGATCGGCCCGGCGATGGAGACCACGCTGTCGCGGTATCTGGCCGGGCCGCTCGTCCCGACAATGTTCGGCCGAGATGCGCGACTGCAGTTGCTGCACGAGCAGGATGCGCTGGGTGCGCTCGAGCGCGCGGCGATGGCCGGCAAGGCCGGCACGTTCAACATCGGCGCCAGCGGCATCATCATGCTGTCGCAGGCGATCCGGCGGGCCGGCCGAATCCCGTTGCCTGTACCCGGTTTCGGCGTCTGGGCTCTGGATTCGCTGAGGCGGGCTAATCGCTACCACGAGATCACTCGTGATCAGTTTGATTATTTGAGTTACGGTCGCGTGATGGACATCACCAGGATGCGCTCCGAACTCGGCTACCAGCCCAAATGGACGACGGCTGAGGCGTTCGACGACTACGTCCGCGGCCGCGGCTTGATTCCCATAATCGCCCCGCATCGGGTACGCTCCTTGGAAGGTCGCGCCATAGCGATAGCGCAGCGCTGGGGCAGCCGAAATTCAATTCCATGGGGTGGAGTCAGGTAGATTCAGGTAGATATCGTGGCGGGTGAAACCAGAGCGAATGTCATTCCACTGCACACCAATCGGAGTCGGGTAGCAGCGCGTCGGAGAGCCGATCAACGGGGAGAGTCGTCTCGGCAACATCCCTCGCTGCTCGCTGATCCCCGCGGTCGGGCGTCGGCCGAACAGGTTACCGCCGTCGTGCGCGAGATCGATGAGCACCGGCGCGCCGCGGGTGCGACATCAACAGCCGAGGCACCGCTCAACGATCTCGCACAGCGCGTCGCAGCGGTCGCCGGATTCCTCCGGCAGCGGATCACGGGCGACTACACCGTTGACGAGTTCGGCTTCGATCCGCACTTCAACAGCGCGATCGTTCGGCCTTTGCTGAGACTCTTTTTCAGGTCGTGGTTCCGGGTCGAAGTCAGCGGTATCGAGAACCTGCCGAGCGACGGTGCCGCGTTGGTGGTCGCCAATCACGCCGGGGTGTTGCCGTTCGACGGGCTGATGCTGTCAGTGGCGGTTCACGACGAGCACCCGGCGCAGCGGGACTTGCGGCTGCTGGCCGCCGACATGGTGTTCGACCTGCCCGTGGTCGGCGAAGCCGCCCGCAAGGCGGGCCACACCATGGCCTGCACGACGGACGCGCACCGGCTGCTCGCCGCGGGCGAGCTGACTGCCGTGTTCCCGGAGGGCTACAAGGGGCTGGGTAAGCGCTTCCAGGACCGTTATCGGTTGCAGCGGTTCGGCCGCGGTGGCTTCGTGACGGCAGCGCTACGCACCAAGGCGCCGATCATTCCGTGCTCGATCATCGGTTCCGAAGAGATCTACCCGATGCTGACCGATGTCAAGCTGTTGGCACGGCTGTTCGGGCTGCCCTATTTCCCGATCACCCCGCTGTTCCCGTTGGCCGGGCCCGTGGGCCTGGTTCCGCTGCCGTCAAAATGGCGCATCGCGTTCGGCGAGCCGATCTACACGGACGACTACGCCGCTTCCGACGCCGAGGACCCGATGGTCACCTTCGAGCTGACCGATCAGGTGCGTGAGACGATCCAGCAGACGCTGTACCGGTTGCTCGCCGGTCGCCGCAACATCTTCTTCGGCTGAGGTTTTTCGGCCCGCGGACCGGGGGCTAGGACTTTACTTGACCAGCGTGAACTGGCAGACGTCCGTGTAGTGGTCGCAGAACAGCTCTGAGCAACCCCTCAGGTAATGCATGTAGATGTCGTAGGTCTCTTGGCCCTGCAGCTCGATCGCCTTTTCCTTGTTCGCTTCCAGCGCGTCGGCCCAGGCGTTCAACGTCGGAACGTAGTGCGACCCGATCCGGTGGTAGCGCTCAACCTTGAAACCGGCGTTGGATGAATAGTGGTCGACCTGCCGGATCTGGGGCAACCGGCCGCCGGGGAAGATCTCGGTCAGGATGAACTTGATGAAACGCAATAGGCTCATCCGGGCCGTCAACCCCAACGCCCTGGACTCCTCGGGGGTGGGCACGACGATCGTGTGCAGCAGCATCCTGCCGTCCTCGGGCAGCACCTGGTAGCACATCTTGAAGAAGCTGTCGTAGCGCTCGAATCCGGCGTCGCCGGCGCCGTCGGCGAAGTGCTCAAACGCGCCGAGCGACACTATGCGGTCCACCGGCTCATCGAACTGCTCCCAACCCTGCAGCCGCACATTCTTGGACCGAGGGCTGTCCATCTCGGCGAACTTCTGCTGGTTGTGGGCGAGCTGATTCTCGCTCAGCGTCAAGCCGATCACATTGACGTCGTACTTCTCGATCGCGTGCCGCATGGTCGAGCCCCAGCCGCAGCCGATGTCGAGCAGCGTCATGCCGGGTTCCAGCCCCAGCTTGCCCAGTGCGAGGTCACGTTTGGCGCGCTGGGCTTCTTCCAGCGTCATGTCCGGGCGCTCGAAGTAAGCACAGCTGTAGGTCATCGACGGATCGAGGAACAGCTTGAAAAATTCGTTGGATCGGTCGTAATGAGACTGGACGGCTTCGACCGGCGGCTTCAGGTGGGTGCCACCCGTTTCACTCGGCGACGTCATCAAATCGATCCTAATTTCCGGCTGATATGGATGCGACTGCGGCGACGGTTTCTTCAGCGCCAGCGTCTTGGTGTGCGGCTTCTCCCAGCATGGTGACGGTGCTGGTGACCACCGGTTTCCCGTCGGCGTCTGTGACTTCGCTGCGGATTTCCGCGATCACGGTGCCGTGCGACTCGAGCACCGAATCCAAATAGGTGTCGAAGTAGAGCTTGTCGTGGGCCAGGATCGGCCGGTGGAACCGAAATTTCTGGTCACGATGGAAGACCCGGGCGATGTTGATCGGGATGTTGAACTTGGTGAAGATCTCCAGCTGCACGCGCCGCCCGGCGATCGCCAGAAAGGTCAGCGGCGCCACCATCGCGGGGTAGCCGGCAGCCGTGGCGTCAGCCTCGTTGTAGTGCATCGGATGGTCGTCTTTGACAGCGACCGCGAACTCACGGATCTTCTCGCGCCCGACCTGGAAGTAGTCCGGTGCTCGGTAATGGCTGCCGATGAGTCCTTCGGCTTCCTGGGGGATTGTCATGCCGCTTTGCTCTCCGCTCGAATATGTCTCAGCGGCGGAGCTTATCAGCGTGATTGGCGTCGTGATGCCAATGCTGCCAGTGCACCGCCCGCCGCGCCCAGCGCCAGAGCCGACGGCACTCCGATCCGAGCGGCCTTGCGAGCGGTGCGGAAGTCGCGGATCTCCCAGCCTCGTTCGCGGGCCAGACTACGCAGGCGGGCATCGGGGTTGATGGCGACCGCGGTGCCCACCAGTGACAGCATGGGTACGTCGTTGTAGCTGTCGGAGTAGGCCGTGCACCGTTTGAGGTTGAGACCTTCCCGGATCGCCAGCGATCGCATCGCGTGAGCCTTTCCGGTGCCGTGCAGGATCTCGCCGACCAGTCGGCCGGTAAAAACCCCGTCGACCGACTCGGCGACGGTCCCCAGCGCGCCAGTCAGGCCGAGCCGGCTCGCGATGGTCGCCGCGAGTTCGTATGGCGTGGCGGTGACCAGCCACACCTGTTGGCCGGCATCGAGGTGCATTTGCGTGAGCTCACGGGTGCCTTGCCAGATCTTGTCGGCGATGATCTCGTCATATACCTCCTCTCCCAGCGTTATCAGCTGCTCGACCGACCGGCCCTCGATGAACGCAAGCGCTTTGCGCCGGCCGGCCGCGACATCGTCGCTGTTCTCCTTACCGAGTAACCGGAACTTGGCCTGGGCGTAGATGAATCCAAGCACATCCCGATACGTGAAGTAGTCGCGAGCGGCCAGCCCGCGGCCGAAATGCACCGCCGAGGAGCCCTGCACCAGGGTGTTGTCCACGTCGAAGAATGCGGCTGCGGTCAGGTCGATCGGTGGCTGCGGGCGACCCTCCTCAGCGGCCGCTTCGTGCATGCCCTCAAGCGCACGGTCTGCGCTGGCGTCGGCCGCCAGCGACTCCAGGTCAACGCGACCGGTGGGGTCTGCGCTGCCCGGGTCAGAGGAAGCCATTAGAAACTCCTAGATCGCTGTGTCGCCCGGTGGCTAGTGGGTGGCCGATATCAACCCTATGCCGTCACGTTCACCAGCCGAGTGTGACGCCGGCGGCGCGCTGGTCGTCACTGCAACCGGCGCGGTCGGCCGTGGGCGTTACGGCGTCGTGCCGGAGACCACGTCGGCACCTGCGCGGTCCGGGGCCGCGGGATCCACCGTCAGCGGCGACATCAGGGTTACGACCACATAGCCAAATTCGTTGACATCACGCCGGAGTAGTTGCGGTGGGCGGTCGCGCCTGCGGTCCGTAATTGAGCCAACGCCTCGCGCATCATCGCCTCGCCGTGAGCCCAGTGCCGGTGCGCCTCGGCATGGGCCGCCGCACCTTGCCCTGTCCATGTCACGCGCAGATTGGTTACCAGAGAATCGATTTCGGCGAGCATGCTTTCGGCGTACCGCTGAAACTCGGCCATCCGTTGCACCGCATCGGCCAACGCTTCGGGATCCACGCGAAACGCTTCAGCCATGGTGCACCTCGCGCAGCGCCTGCGCGGACGCGGCATCGTTTTGCTGATAAACCCCACCGGCCTGGGCTACCAACCGCGCCAACGTCGACAAGCCCACCTCTACCTCGGCGGCTCCGCGATGCCACAACTCCCATGCAGAGGCGTAGGCACTCCCAGATGCACCGCGCCAGCCGCCCAGCATCTCGCCGACCTGACCGTCGAGGTCGGCCAGCCGATTCCGTAGATCCTCGGCACCACCGCATAGCGCCTGGGCGAACCCCTGCAGCATCATGGGGTCGACGTGCAGGTTGTTGTCAGCAGCCACATTGGCAACCTAACGACCTCCGCGCGGCATCACAATTCAGCCGGGAATCAGCCGGGAATCAGCCGGGACACCTCCCGGGAGGTCTGGCGGTTCGGCACCAATGCCACACTGGTGGCCATGACCCAGGCCACAACCCGCCCCCGAGTGGAGCTGCTGACCCGCGACGGGTGCACCATCTGCGCGCGGGTACACGCCCGGCTGGCTGAACTGGCCGGTGAACTGGGCTTCGACCTGTCGATGACCGACGTCGACGTCGTGGCGTCGGCGGGCAACCCCGGATTGCGGGCCGAGTTCGGCGACCGGCTGCCGGTGATCCTGCTGGACGGCCGTGAGCACAGTTACTGGGAGATCGACGAAGCGCGGCTGCGCGCCGACCTCGCCCACTAACCAAGGCGGGCCGAAACGAGCCCAGGCGGGCCGCTAGGCGGCCCGGAACGGGGCCCGGTAGACGTCGGACGATTATTTGGTAGCCCACCTGATAAACGTCTACCGTAGACATCAGTTCAGTTACTGGAGGAAGCAAGGGAGCTGGCCAGGTGATGCTGCCGTGAGCATCCTGCTCTTCGGGGTTTCGCACCGCAGTGCGCCGGTATCCGTCCTGGAACAACTCAGCATCGACGAAACCGATCAGACCAAGGTCGTCGATCGGGTCTTGCAGTCACCGCTGGTGACCGAGGCGATGGTGCTGTCGACATGCAATCGGGTCGAGGTCTACGCCGTGGTGGACGCGTTCCACGGCGGGTTGGCGGTGATCGGGCAGGTGCTATCGGAACACTCCGGGATGCCGATGGGTGACCTGACCAAATACGCCTACGTCCGCTACAGCGAGGCCGCCGTCGAGCACCTGTTCGCGGTTGCCAGCGGCCTGGATTCAGCGGTGGTCGGCGAGCACCAGGTGCTCGGTCAGGTGCGCCGCGCGTATGCCGCCGCTGAGGGCAATCGCACCGTCGGCCGGGTGCTGCACGAGTTGGCCCAGCGGGCACTGTCGGTGGGCAAGCGGGTGCATTCCGAAACCGCCATCGACGCTGCCGGCGCCTCGGTGGTGTCGGTCGCCCTGGGCATGGCCGATCGCAGCCTGGGCGGCCTGGAGGGTAAGACCGCCGTGGTGATCGGCGCGGGAGCGATGGGCGCGCTGTCGGCGGCGCACTTGACCCGTGCCGGCATCGAGCACATTCACGTGCTCAACCGGTCGTTGCCCCGGGCGCAGCGGCTGGCCCGCAAGACCCGCGAATCGGGCGTACGGGCCGAGGCGCTGACTCTCGACCGCCTGGCCGGCGCACTGGCGGATGCCGATGTCGTGGTCAGCTGTACGGGGGCGGTCAGGCCCGTGATTTCGCTGGCCGACGTGCACCACGCGCTGGCCGCCGCCCGCCGCGACGAGGCGACTCACCCGCTGGTGATCTGCGACCTGGGCATGCCGCGCGACGTCGATCCGGCGGTGGCCGGACTGCCGGGCGTCTGGGTCGTCGACGTGGACCGTGTGCAACGTGAACCGTCGGCCCATGCCGCGGCCGCCGACGTCGACGCCGCCCGCCACATCGTGGCGGCCGAAGTTGCCACCTATCTGGCGGGACAGCGGATGGCCGAGGTCACGCCGACGGTGACCGCGTTGCGCCAGCGAGCCGCCGATGTCGTCGAAGCGGAGCTACTGCGCCTGGACAACCGGCTGCCCGGGCTTGCCAGCGCCGAACGCGAGGAGGTGGCCCGCACCGTGCGGCGGGTGGTGGACAAGCTGCTCCACGCGCCCACCGTGCGGATCAAGCAGCTCGCCAGTGCGCCCGGTGGTGACAGCTATGCCGAGGCGCTGCGCGAGCTTTTCGAACTTGACCAGACCGCCGTCGATGCCGTCGCTGCAGGTGAATTGCCAGTGGTATCAAGCGGATTCGACGCGGGCACCCGCGGGCGCGGCACTCCTGGCTTGCCGGGCGGCCCAAAACTGTCCGCCGAGTAGCCGATTGGCGCACGTGATCCGGATAGGCACGCGGGGCAGTCTGCTGGCCACCACCCAGGCCGGCGTCGTCAGAGACGCCCTGATCGCCAACGGCCATCCCGCGGAGTTGGTGACGATTAGCACCGCGGGCGACCGGTCGTCGGCGTCCATCGAAAGTCTCGGTGTGGGCGTCTTCACCACCGCATTGCGTGAGGCCATCGAAGACGGCCGCGTCGATGCCGCGGTGCACTCGCACAAGGATTTGCCGACCGCTGACGACCCGAGGTTTACGGTCGCGGCGATACCTCCACGGAGTGACCCCCGCGACGCGGTGGTAGCCCGCGACGGACTGGTGCTCGGGGAGTTGCCGGCAGGTTCGCTGGTGGGCACATCCTCCCCGCGGCGGGCCGCACAGCTTAGAGCATTGGGTCTCGGTTTGGAAATCCGCCCCCTACGAGGCAACCTAGATACCAGGTTGAACAGGGTAAGCAGTGGTGATCTTGACGCCGTCGTGGTGGCCCGGGCCGGTCTGGCCCGACTGGGCCGCCTCGATGATGTCACCGAGACGCTAGAGCCCGTGCAGATGTTGCCGGCACCGGCTCAAGGCGCGCTCGCCGTCGAATGCCGCGCCGGTGACAGCCGGTTAGCGGCAGTGCTGGCGGAGTTGGATGACGCCGACACGCGCGCGGCGGTCACCGCGGAGCGAGCTCTGCTGGCCGAACTGGAGGCCGGTTGCTCTGCACCGGTGGGCGCGATCGCCGAAGTGGTCGAGTCCATTGATGAGGAGGGCCGCGTCTTCGAAGAGCTGTCGTTGCGTGGTTGCGTGGCGGCGCTGGACGGGTCCGACGTGATCCGCGCGTCCGGCATCGGCACTCCCGGTCGGGCACGAGAGCTTGGCATCTCGGTCGCCGCGGGGTTGTTCGAGCTGGGCGCCCGGGAGCTGATGTGGGGCAGCGCGACAAGACCGGCGCGAGGAAATTAAATGTTAAATGAGAGTGACGTGGGAGCGACAATGACGACGCGAGGGCGTAATCCGAGACCGGGCCGCATCACATTCGTGGGCTCGGGTCCGGGCGACCCTGGACTGTTGACCACGCGGGCTGCCACGGTGCTGGCCAACGCTGCCCTGGTGTTCACCGACGCGTGCGTACCCGAGCCCGTGCTGGCGCTGATCGGCAAAGACCTGCCACCGGTCTCCGGCCCGGCGCCGGCCAGTCCGGGTGCCACGAACGCC
Source organism: Mycobacterium sp. (assembly GCA_035515675.1). Lineage (GTDB taxonomy): Bacteria > Actinomycetota > Actinomycetes > Mycobacteriales > Mycobacteriaceae > Mycobacterium. The sequence goes on along the minus strand of DATJBA010000355.1, from coordinate 14,544 downwards.
GAAGGGGCTACCGACTCTGACCACGGCCAGGGCTCGCCCGCGGTGATCTCCGGCGGCTCCGATATCCGCCCAGCGCTGGGTGAGCCCGCCGAAGTCGCCAAGACGCTGACCGCCGAGGCCCGAACGGGTGCCGACGTGGTGCGGCTGGTGGCCGGTGACCCGCTGACGGTCGACGCGGTCATCACCGAGGTGAACGCCGTCGCGCGTAGCCACCTGCACATCGAGATCGTGCCCGGCCTGGCCGCCACCAGCGCCGTCCCCACCTATGCGGGACTGCCGCTGGGCTCGTCCCACACGGTTGCCGACGTACGCATCGACCCCAGAGACACCGACTGGGAGGCGCTGGCCGCGGCTCCCGGCCCGCTGATCCTGCAGGCGACCGCATCGCATCTGGCCGATGCGGCCCGCGCCCTGATCGACCACGAGCTGGCCGAGACCACGCCGTGCGTGGTGACCGCACACGGCACCACCTGCCAGCAGCGTTCGGTGGAAACCACACTGCAGGGACTGACCGACCCAGCCGTGCTGGGCGGTACCGACCCGGTGGGTCCGTCCGCCGGGCCGCTGGTGGTGACCATCGGCAAGACGGTGGCTAACCGGGCGAAGCTGAACTGGTGGGAAAGCCGCGCACTCTACGGCTGGACCGTGTTGGTGCCCCGCACCAAGGACCAGGCCGAGGAGATGAGCGAGCGGCTGACGTCATACGGCGCACTGCCGATCGAGGTGCCGACCATCGCCGTCGAGCCGCCACGCAGCCCCGCTCAGATGGAGCGGGCCGTCAAAGGCTTGGTCGACGGCCGCTTCCAGTGGGTAGTGTTCACCTCCACCAACGCCGTGCGCGCGGTGTGGGAGAAGTTCGGCGAGTTCGGTCTGGACGCCCGCGCGTTCTCCGGGGTGAAGATCGCCTGTGTCGGCGAGTCGACAGCCGACCGGGTCCGTGCTTTCGGGATCAGCCCCGAGCTGGTGCCGGCCGGGGAGCAGTCCTCGCTGGGTCTGCTGGACGACTTCCCGCCCTACGACAGCGTTTTCGACCCGGTGAACCGGGTCTTGCTGCCGCGCGCCGACATCGCCACCGAGACGCTGGCCGAGGGACTGCGCGAGCGTGGCTGGGAGATCGAAGACGTCACCGCTTACCGGACCGTGCGCGCGGCACCTCCGTCGGCGGCCACCCGCGAAATGATCAAGACGGGCGGCTTCGACGCGGTGTGCTTTACCTCCAGCTCCACAGTGCGAAACCTGGTCGGCATCGCCGGCAAGCCGCATGCGCGGACCATCATCGCGTGCATCGGCCCCAAGACCGCCGAGACCGCCGCCGAGTTCGGCTTGCGGGTGGATGTCCAGCCCGAGACCGCCGCCGTCGGCCCGCTGGTCGACGCTCTGGCCGAACACGCCGCGCGGCTGCGCGCCGAGGGCGCGCTGCCACCGCCGCGCAAGAAGAGCCGCAGGCGCTAGTGGGCTACCCGCGGCAGCGCCGGGCGCAGCGGGTCGCCACTCAATGAGAGTCAGTGGCTACCCGCGGCAGCGGCCGCGTCGGCTCCGCTCCACCCCGGCGTTGCGTCGCTTGGTGGCGCAAACATCCTTGGAGCCAAGGCATTTGGTGCTGCCGATGTTCGTCGCCGACGGCATCGACGAACCGCGGCCGATTGCGTCGATGCCGGGCGTTGTGCAGCACACCCGGGATTCGCTGCGCAGCACCGCCGCCGACGCCGTCGCCGCCGGGGTGGGCGGGCTGATGCTGTTCGGTGTTCCCCGCGACCAGGACAAGGACTCGACCGGCTCGATCGGCACCGACCCCGACGGCATCCTCAACGTCGCCCTGCGTGACCTGGCCAAGGATCTTGGCGAGGCCACCGTGTTGATGGCCGACACATGCCTGGACGAGTTCACCGACCACGGGCACTGCGGGGTCCTCGACGACCGGGGCCGAGTCGATAACGACGCCACCGTGGCCCGGTACGTGGAACTGGCTGTGGCACAAGCGGAATCGGGTGTTCACGTGGTCGGACCGAGCGGGATGATGGATGGCCAGGTGGGCGCCATTCGCGACGGCCTGGACGCCGCGGGCCACACCGGTGTGGCGATCCTGGCCTACGCCGCGAAGTTCGCCTCCGCGTTCTACGGCCCGTTCCGCGAGGCGGTGAGCTCCAGCCTGTCCGGGGACCGGCGCACCTACCAGCAGGAGCCGGGCAACGCCCGGGAGGCGCTGCGCGAGATCGAGCTGGATCTCGACGAGGGCGCGGACATCGTGATGGTCAAACCCGCGATGGGCTATCTCGACGTGGTGGCGGCCGCGGCCGAGGTTTCGCCGGTGCCGGTGGCCGCCTATCAAGTCTCGGGAGAGTACGCGATGCTTTGCGCCGCGGCCGCGAACAACTGGATCGACGGGCGCGCCGCGGCGCTGGAGTCATTGATCGGTATCCGGCGTGCCGGAGCGGATATCGTGCTCACCTACTGGGCCGCAGATGCGGCGGCTTGGCTTTCGTGACGGGCGCAGGCGGGGGGTAACAATCATCAGATGAGGCTTGCGATGACATCAGCGAGAAACACCCACCCGACGCCGTTGTTCTACGAGTCCGGGGCCAGCTGGTACTGGGTGCTGGCAGGCCCGCTCGCGGCTGCGTCGATGATTCTGATCGAAGTGTGGAGTGGTGCCGGGGTTGGGTTGCTGGTTCCGGCGATCTTTCTGGTGATGGTGTCGGCGTTCGTGGCGCTGCAGGTGAAGGCGGCGCGGATCCATGTCTCGGTCGAGCTGACCCAAGACGCCCTGCGCCAGGGCGCCGAAACCATCTTGGTACGCGAAATCGTGAAGGTCTATCCGGAGGCCGAGCATCACGAGGCTTCCCGGAAGGAGCTGGCGACGTGGCAGTCGGCACGGGCGCTTGGCGAATTGGTCGGGGTACCACGCGGCCGAGTGGGCATCGGTCTCAAGCTCACCGAAGGTCGCACCGCCCAGGCCTGGGCGCGTCGTCATCGTCACCTTCGGGCGGCGCTGACCCCATTGGTCCACGAGCGTGTGGAGCCCGCAGATGTCACCGACGTCGATCGTGACGACGACGCCGGGTCAGCGCAGTGATCGCCCGCTACCGGGCTCTGGTCGAACTCGGCCTGGCCTGTGCCGTCCTCGTGGGCGCGGCGGTGAGCTGGTCGCACGCGTATCACACGGTGGGCGTAGCGCCCGTCGCGGACGGTCAGCCGTTCACTACGTCGTTGGTTTATGACCCGCAGCTGCTGCTGCTGACTCTGGTGCTGGTAACGACCGCCGGGGTGCTGGCGGTGGTTGGGACGGCCAGGCTGCGGCGTGAGCGGCGCAGCCCGAACGGCCTGGACCTGCGCTGTAGGCCGTCTTCCTGACGAGCGGCAACAGCAGCTGACGGCGGCTGACGATGGCGTCGGCCAGATCGCGGAGCGCCCCGTGCACCGAGCGCGTAATCGGAAACAACGCCTGGGCCCCGTCCTCGTCACAGCCGTCCCCCAGCAGCTCGATGACCGCCGGGCTCGCGATTAATGTCCACTGGACCCCAGCGGCGCGGCAGTCCTCATCGAACATGTACAACAGCGAGATACCGGCCGCAGCAAAGTAATTCACGTCGCTCATGTCGAGCACCACTGGGCTTTGCCCGAGGATGAAACGCCGGATGTACTCGCTGACCCGATCGACATTGACGGCGTCGATTTCGCCTCGGATGGTCACTACTGTCGCCAGGTGACGACAGTGAACCCGAATGTGAGCGCCACCGCAGTCGAAGGTGCCGTTTCCCTGTCGGGTCGTGACCGCGATAGTCATGAGCACCCCTAGTCTCCATGGCGTTGGCTATGGCGTTTTGGGGCCGACTCAACGCCGACCACACCTGTCTATCAGGCTCCCCGCAAAATTTAAGGAGACCGAAAGCCGCGTCTAACTCTTTGCTAAGAAGTGACTTTCGGGGTGGTGCGGAAGTCCAAGCAACGTCGGCGATGGCCGTTTCGGGCTTGAGTAACCGGCGAGCAACCGGCGTGAGGCAATTCCGACGCCTGATCTATACCACAAGCCACACCACGACCTCACGCCATCGCGGTGATCGCGCTGTTAGGCTGCGATAGCTGCCGATTGTGGGTCGGGGGGCTTGTGATGTGGCGAGGTCGACCGGTCGGCCGGCCTATACAGCGAACGAGACAGCAGAGTCCAAACGGAAAGAGCATCGTGCGCGGCGGAGAGATCAAGGCCCTGACGGGACTCCGGATCGTCGCCGCGGTGTGGGTAGTGCTGTTTCACTTCCGGCCGATGTTGGGCGATGCGTCGCCCGGTTTCCGCGACGCGCTCGCGCCGGTGCTCAACTGCGGCGCGCAAGGCGTCGACCTCTTCTTCATCCTCAGCGGGTTCGTGCTGACCTGGAACTACCTCAACCGCATGGGCCGGTCGTGGTCGGCGCGCGCCACCGTGGGCTTCCTGTGGCTGCGGCTGGCCAGAGTGTGGCCGGTGTACCTGGTCACATTGCACCTCGCTGCCCTGTGGGTGATCTTCACCCTCCACGTCGGTCACGTTCCGGCGCCCGAAGCGAGTCAGCTCACCGCGACCAGCTATGTGCGCCAGATCCTGTTGGTGCAGTTGTGGTTTCAGCCGTACTTCGATGGTTCCAGTTGGGATGGCCCGGCCTGGTCGATCAGTGCGGAATGGCTGGCCTACCTGCTCTTCGGTCTACTCGTTCTGGTGATTTACCGGATGAAGCACGCTACGCGGGCGCGGAGCCTGATGTTGCTGGCTTCCGCGGCGTCGCTGCCGCCGGTGGTGCTGTTGCTGACCAGCGGCCAGTTCTACACGCCGTGGAGCTGGCTGCCGCGAATCGTGACGCAGTTCACCGCAGGTGCTCTGGCCTGTGCCGCCGTCCGTAGGGTGCGGCCGACCGACCGCGCTCGCCGTGGCGCCGGATACCTTTCCGCGCTCCTTATTGTCGCGATTATCGGCAGCCTCTACGTGTTTGACGCGTATTCACTAACCGGGATCTACGACATCGGCGGGGTGGTCGACGTGCTGTTCGTTCCGCTGGTGATAACGCTGGCGATCGGCTTGGGCAGCCTGCCGAGGCTGCTGTCGACGCGGTTGATGGTTTACGGCGGTCAGATCTCGTTTTGCCTGTACATGGTCCATGAGCTGGTGCATACCGCCTGGGGGTGGGCCGCAGAACAATTCGAGCTCAAGCTGGAAGACTTTCCGTGGAAATGGAACGTCGTCGGCCTGCTCGCGATCGCCGTGGGCGCCTCGATCCTGCTGTATCACTTCGTCGAAGAGCCCGCTCGTCGTTGGATGCGCAGGATGGTTGACGTCAGACCCGCCCGGGCGAGAAGCGAGCCGGGCGAGTCGGCGAGCACCAAGCTTCATCAGATCGACGGTGGGCTGGAAGCGGTTTCGGCCCGCGCGGTGTGACGGTTTGCCCTGGGGCGGCGAATTGTGCTGTGCCCCAAAACCTGTCGAATACGGTCGGCTCCAGCTCGGATGAGAATCGGGCCGCAGCGCGTTGACGGCGAGCTTGTGTCAGTTTCCTCGTACGATTCCGTTGACTTGTGCGGCACACGACAATGCCGTTCACGGTGGAGGTAGCAGTGAGTCGTCTGGCCACGTTCGTCATCAGTCTCACTCTTGTGGTCGCCGTGCTCTTTGAATGCCTGGCACACCCAGCACGGGTACGGGCCTACGACACACTTGATTCCGAGCTGAACCACGTCGCAGTGATCGGCGATTCCTATACCACCGGCACCGATGAGGGCGGCCTGGGCCCGAAATCATGGACCGCTCGCACCTGGCAGACGCTCGCTGCGCGTCGCGTGCGGATCGCGGCCGATGTGGCGGCCGAGGGCAGAGCCGGCTACGGCGTGCCCGGCGACCACGGCAGCGTCTTCCAGGATCTGACTGCCAGGGCGGTCAAGCCTGACGATGTACTGGTGGTGTTTTTCGGCTCCCGCAACGACCAGGGCACCGATCCCGAGCTGTTGGCCGAAAGGGCCCGCGATACCTTCGATCTGGCGCGCGGCATTGCGCCGTCCGCGAGGTTCCTGGTGATCGGACCGCCGTGGCCAACCACCGATATACCTGACTCTATGCTGCAGATTCGCGACGTGCTCAACGCTGCGGCCCGGGCCGCAGGAGCAGCGTTCGTCGATCCGATCGGCGACCGCTGGTTTGTCGAAAGGCCCGACCTGATCGGCGCGGATGGCGTGCACCCCAACGACGCGGGTCATGCGTATCTGGCGTACAAGATCGCACCGCTCATTCGCATGCAGTTGTCCAGGTGAGTAGGCACTCGTGTTCGCGACGGCCCAGCTTTGCCGTCAAAGCGCCAGCCGCACAAGGTGTTTGGCGTGAACGCGTTGACGTTTTTAGTCCTCCAGGTGCCGTTCGTAATCCCATCGCTCCAGCCGCGCTTGCAGGTGCATCAGGCCGATTCCGACGACTGGTGTAGCAACCGCTAGGCAGACCAGCAGCAGCGGAGTCATCTGTCACACCTCCAAAAACCTTTCTCTGATCAGACGTGCGTGTGCGACAAGAAGTTCATTACTCCTTCATCCGTGGTTCAGCCGCCGCTCAGGGCGCGGTCTGCCAGCGCACCCATTACCGGCGTTAGCAGCTGGGCGTACTCCGTCGTCACGTGGTTGTCGTCCCGGAACGCCAGGGTGTTGCCGACGATCATTGGACAGCGGTCGGGGGTGCAGAACAGATCGGTCAGATCGGCGTAGCGGCCTCCGGCGCCGGTGGTCGCCGCCTGCTCTGCGGTGACACCGCCGCCGTCGACCGCGACCGACCGGGTTGGCGCACAGGCGGTGGCGTCGTCGAGGTGGGCGGACAGGCACGTGGGCACGGATGAATGAGGATCCGCGACAGGTCCCAAGATTAAGACGGCCGCCCCAATGCCGCGCAACTGTTTCACGGTGTCGGCCAAGGTGTCGATCCACGCCGGGTCGTACGACGCGAAGCCGAAGTCGGCGCCGTAGCGCCGGCTCATGCCGACGACGACCAGACGCGGGTGTTCGGCCTTCAATCGGGCCATGATCTCGCCGCGCCACTGTTCGCACTCGGTGTACTCGCGGCCCAGATAGGGGCTGACGATGTGCAGTTCCTGCAGCGGGCAGGTCACCTTGGCCAGTGTCTCCAGCCGCCAGTGCCGCTGCTCGGCGACCCGCTGGAACGCCGGGTTCCACATGGCGGCATGCGAGTCGCCGACCAGGGCCACGGTCGTCGGTGACACGGTGTCGCCGGTCGCGCACTCGCTTTGTCCGATGTCGCGCCAGGATCGTACGCAGCCGTTGACGAATACGGCTGCCTTATCGGTCGGTGCTTCGGCAAGCGACGGGTCCAGGTTCGACGGGACAGCCCGCAGACCCGCCGACGCCGCGACCACGTCGCGCACCTGCGCGAAGGCCCGGTGGACCGCGGCCTCATGTGGATCGCCGGCGGGGACGGCTGTCGGGGGTAGCGCAACGATGTTGGCCTTCGGGGCGGCCGCTCCGTGACCCACCGGCACCGGCACCACGTTCAGCAGCAGAACGCATGCGCACACCGTTGCCGCGCTGGCGAAACCGGCCACCGCCAGGCTGGCCTTCGCCGATCGGCGCAGGGCAGCGGCGAACCGGCCGGGATTTTCGACCAGGTGCAAGGTGATCACCGCGAGTCCGGCGGAGACGGCGGTCGCGGCGAGCCTGGTTGGCAGGCCTGCGGGCTCACCCAGCAGCGGCGGCATGAGCAGCAGCACCGGCCAGTGCCACAGGTACCACGAGTACGACACCCGGCCGATTGCCCGCATCGCCGGCTGGCACAGCAGCCGACCGGCCCCGAGGGCACCGGTGACGCAACCGCCGCCGATGACCAGTGCGGTGCCCAGCACGGGTAGCAACGCCGCGGCGCCGGGGTATGGGGTTCTGGCGTTTAGCTGGGTGCAGGTCAACAGGATCACCGCCAGACCACCCCATCCGGCGATCGCCGCAGGCAGCAGCGATAGCCGGCGCCAGTGGTGGATCGACAGGGCCACCAGACCGCCGGCGGCCAGCTCCCAGGCACGGGTGGGCAGTGAGAAGAACGCCCACGGCGGCGACGCGTGGGTCCACAGCACCGCCGCTGCCAGTGACGCCCCGGCGATCAGCGCAAGCACCACCGCATACGGTGTCGCCCGTGACGCGGTACCGGCACTGCCCCGGAGCGGTGGGAGGCGCCGGACGAGCCAGGCCGTACCGATGATCAACACCGGCCACACCAGATAGAATTGCTCCTCCACGCCCAGTGACCAGTAGTGCTGGAACGGCGACGGCGGGGCACCGGCGGCCAGGTAGTCGGCGCCCTGGGTGGCGAACCTGTAGTTGCCGACATACAGCGCACTGGCGATGCCGTCATCCAGGACGCTGCGGGCCTGCAACGGCGGCAGCAGAACGGCCGCGCCGATCGCGGTGGCGATGCCCACCGTGGCAGCGGCCGGCAGCAGGCGGCGGGCGCGCGCACCGTAAAAGCGGTCAAGCCGGACCGTATTGGCGATGGTCACCTCGCGCCAGAGCAGCCCGGTGATCAGGAAGCCGGAGATGACGAAGAAGACGTCCACACCGATGTAGCCGCCGCCGGCACCCGGTATGCCCGCGTGGTAGAGCACGACCGCGGTCACGGCGACGGCACGCAAGCCCTCGATGTCCGGACGGAATCCGGTGCGCGGGATGCGCCGCTCCGCTGCGCGGGGTGGGGGCACCACCCGCTTGCGGGGGCGGCTGTCGCTGTCTGCCTGCCGGGCCTTCATTTGCCCGGGCTAGGACGCCATCCAGGCCAGCTCGCCGGGCAGCTGTGCGCGCCAATACGACATGTCGTGGCCTCCCGCGGAGAAGCTGCCCGACGGGGGTGTTTTCAGTTGGTTGACGAATTGACGTGTGGCGAAGTAGAAGCGGTCGCCGGTGCCGCAGTCCACGCGCAGCGGGATCTGCGACAGCGCCGGCAGGCCCGTCACGCTGTTCTGAACCCAGTCGTCGTAGCTGTCGAACGCCCCGGGCGTGCTCCCGGTGAACGAGGTGAACAACGCCGGGCTGATCGCGCAAATCCCGGCGGTCCGCGCCGGACCCAGCTTGGCACCCAGATGCAACGCGCCGTATCCGCCCATCGACCACCCCATGAAGCCCACCCGGGAGGTGTCCATACCCATCGAGGACAGCATAGGCAACAACTCTTCGAGCACCATCGAACCGGAGTCGACGCCGGAAGCGCGCCGGTGCCAGTAGGTATTGCCGCCGTCGACACCCACCACGGCGAACGGCGGGTTGCCCTTCTTGACCAGTCGGGCCAGCCCGTCCTCGACACCGCAGTCGAGCATCATGTTCGCGTTGCCGTCCTTGCCGTGCAGTGCGATCACCGGACGCAGCGTCCCGGTCTGCCCGGGCGGCAGGGCGATCACCCAATTGGTCTTGGCGCCGCCGCGGGCCGCCGAGATGAACGAGCCGGTGAGCTTGGTCGGCAGGGTGCTGCCCGCGGTAGCGGGCTCGAATGGCGCGGGAGCTTGCGGTGGCGGCGCCGCTTGCGGCTCGAGCGGATCCAGCAAGGCGCCCAAAGCCCACACGCCACCAGCTGCTGCGCTGGCACCGGCGCCCATACGCAGTACGGCACGGCGGTTCAGGTCAGGCACAGGCGACATGATGCCGCGCCGATCGGGGTTTACCGGCCGGGCCACGCCGCAGCGAAAAATCGTGATGTACCGGTCACGAAAAGGTGACATCCGGCTCACCGGTGGGATCGAATCTCAAAGGTTTCAACCCTCGCGCGCTTGGCCGTCGTCTCGCAGCATGGAGCTTTCGTGCATGGCCTTCAAGCTGACTGAAAGCTCACCGAAAGAGGATTGGATGAGCCTGGCATTTCATTGGTTCCTGCCGACCTACGGCGATTCGCGGAACCTGGTCGCAGGCGGGCACGGCACGCCGATGTCCGGCGACCGACCCGCAACGCTGCGGTATCTGCACCAGATCTGTGCGGCCGCCGAAGACAACGGCTTCGAGGCGGTGCTCACACCAACCGGATTGTGGTGCGAGGATGCTTGGTTGACGACGGCGATGCTGATCGAGGGCAGCGACACACTCAAATTCCTGGTGGCGTTCCGCCCCGGGCTGCTCAGCCCGACCCTGGCCGCGCAGATGGCCGGGACCTTCCAGCGGCACTCGGGCGGACGGTTGCTGCTCAATGTCGTCACCGGCGGTGAACCGCATGAGCAGCAGGCCTACGGGGATTTCCTGGACAAGCACTCGCGGTACGCCCGCACCGCCGAGTTTTTGCATGTGGTGCGGCAACTGTGGGCCTCGAGAGAGCCGGTGACCTTCGCCGGAGACCACATCCGCGTTGAGGGTGCGTTGCTGAACAACCCACCCGACCCGATACCTGCGGTGTTCTTCGGCGGATCGTCGGCATCCGCCGGGGGGGTCGCTGCCAAGTACTCCGACGTCTACCTCACCTGGGGTGAACCCCTGGCGGCCGTTAGCGAGAAACTGGACTGGATTCGTGGGCTGGCCGTTGACGCCGGGCGGATTCTCCAGTACGGCTTGCGGATTCATGTGATCAGCCGCGACACCTCCGCGCAGGCGTGGGCCGAAGCCGACCGGCTGTTGGCGGCTGTCGACCCAGCCGATATCGAACGGGTGCAGACCAGCCTGGCGCGCAGCGAATCGGAGGGGCAGCGCCGCATGCTGAAGTTGCACGGCGGTAGCAGCAGCCGGCTTCTGGTCGGCCCCAACCTGTGGGCCGGGGTGGGGTTGGTGCGCGGCGGCGCGGGTACCGCGCTGGTCGGGTCGCACGCCGAGGTCGCCGAAAGGCTGGCCGAGTACTCCCAGTTGGGCATCAAACACTTTATCCTGTCGGGATATCCCCACCTGGAAGAGGCCTACTGGTTCGGCGAGGGCGTGTTGCCGCTGCTGGAGCGTATAGGCTTGTGGCGGCACCCCAACCGCCAGTCACAGCCGGCGCCGGCGACGCCGTTCGCGGTCGCCTCGACGCACTAACCGGCCATGGCGGCTACCGCTACACCGGTTTGTCGTTCGTCTACCAGTTCTCGGGCATCTACGCCTCTTGGGCCACCCCGATGATCTTGACCGCGCTGATCGCGGCCGTCGGCGGGGTGCCGTGGGCGGCGTGCGGGTATCTGGTTGCGACGGCCGCGGTAAGCGTGCTGGCGACGGCGCTGATCCGCGAGCAAGACCTGCATCTTTGAGCTGACCGGCACTCGCCCGGTCGCGCAGATTTCGGCCCGGAAAACTACGTCTCTAGTGGACGATTGCGTTCCCTCGTCGGCTGGGCTAGGCTGTGCAATTAATGAACGGAAACGTCTACAAGACTGGATTGTCGTTTCCCATACCGACCTCGACGAACTGCTGACCAGGCTCGACCACCATCAACGCGAGCACAACCCCCCCATCCAGCCCCGCGCCGCTTGAACGCGACCCCCGACGAATTTACGAGCGGGACCACTTAGGCTTCTACCCTGGGCTTCGCACCCCAACGGACAAGACCCGTCGACGTACGCCAGGGCGGGGATCGATCTTGAACACTGATCGAGAACTACCCACCCGGCATGACCGGCCTCCAATCTGGGTGTTCACTCGCTATGCGCGACCTCGTGTCGCACGTGAGAACTTTCTTTACTGCTATCGAGACCGGACCGGACCGATACGACTACGAGGTTCGCCCGATTGCGGCGGCGCAAGCCACGAAGACCTACCGTTGTCCTGGCTGCGATCACGAAATCCGTTCGCGGACTGCGCATCTGGTCGTCTGGCCGACCGACGTCGGCGAACGGGGATTGGACGACCGCCGGCATTGGCACACGTCGTGCTGGGCACACCGGACCACGCGCAGCCCGACCCGAAAGTGGTCTTAGTATCCGGAAGCCGGCTCGACCAGCTCGATCAGGACGCCGCCGGCATCCCTCGGGTGGATGAAGTTGACCCGGGAGTCCGCTGTGCCGCGGCGGGGCTTGTCGTAGAGCAGCCGCACGCCATGCGCGGCGAGCCGCTTGGTCAGCTCCTCGAGGTTGCTGACGCGGTAGGCCAGCTGCTGAATGCCCGGGCCGCGCTTGTCGAGAAACTTGGCGATCGCCGACGAATCGTCGATCGGTGCCAGCAGCTGCACCTGGGTGCTGCCCACCGGCGCGCCGCGCACTGACAGCATGGCCTCGCGGATGCCCTGATCCTCGTTGAGCTCCTCGTGCAACACGATCATGCCGAGGTGGTCGTGATACCACCCGATCGCCGCGTCGAGATCTGCGACCGCGATGCCGATGTGGTCGATTGCCGTCACCAGAGCGCTCGCCAGAACGGGGCGGGCGTCAACCTGCTCAGCGGTCATAACATCACGGTAACCTGACGACAAAGATTTCGCTTCCCCGGCCGGTGCGAGCAACCGCTGAACGCACCACCGGAGGTAGCCGTGACGACGTCGGTCATCGTTGCTGGAGCTCGGACGCCGATCGGCAGGCTCATGGGTTCGCTGAAGGATTTCTCGGGGAGTGACCTGGGCGCGATCGGAATCGCGCTGGACACGACGAACGACGATTCCGCAGCGCAAGGGCGATCCGATCGAGTTCACCGAGGACGAGGGCATCCGTGCCAACACCACCGCCGATTCGCTGGCCGCGTTGAAGCCGGCGTTCCGGCCCGACGGCACCATCACCGCCGGCTCGTCGTCCAGATCTCCGACGGCGCGACCGCGGTGGTGGTGATGAGCAGGGCCAAGGCCGAGCAACCTGGCCTGAACTGGCTGGTCGAAATCGGCGCGCACGGAGTGGTGCCCGGACCGGACTCGACGTTGCAGTCCCAGCCGGCGAACGCGATCAAGAAGGCGGTCGCGCGCGAGGGCCCGGTGGGCGCGCTCGACGTGGTGGAGATCAACGAGGCGTTCGCCGCGGTCACGTTGGCATCGACCCGCGAGTTCGGCATCGATCCCGTCATCGTCAACGTGAACATCAACGGCGGCGCGATCGCAGTCGGGCATCCGCTCGGCATGTCCGGTGCACGGATCACCTTGCACGCGGCCCTCGAGCCGGCCCGCCGCGGGTCCGGCTACGGCGTGGCCGCGTTGCGCGGGCCGGCGGCCAGGGCGACGCGCTGATCCCTGCGGGCTGCTTCGTAGCCGTCCGGTGGTTTGCCAGCGTTACCGGTGGCCATCGATGTGCTGTGCGGTGTGATCTTCGTCATAACGGCCGCGGGGCCGCGGCGGAGGCAGCCGGCTGGCGCGGCGCCGGGGGTGACGTGACAGACTTGTGACGTGACACGCCCGCGTCCGTCCATGCCGCCCGCCATGGCGGGCGCCGTCGATCTATCCGCACTCAAACAACGTGCGTCCCAGCAGAACGAGGGCACCGGTGCGGCCGCCGGCACGCGGGCCGGCGTCGAGATCACCGAGGCGAATTTCGAAGCCGAGGTATTGGCTCGGTCCAACGAGGTGCCTGTCGTGGTGCTGTTGTGGTCGCCGCGCAGTGACGCCTCGGCCCAGCTGGCCGACGTCCTCGGCGGTCTGGCCGCCGCGGATGCTGGCAAGTGGTCGCTGGGCACCGTGAACGTCGACGCCGCGCCCCGAGTTGCCCAGATCTTCGGCGTGCAGGCGGTCCCGACCGTGGTGGCCATCGCGGCGGGACAGCCGATCTCCAGCTTCCAGGGAGTCCAGCCGGCCGAGCAGCTGCGCCGCTGGGTCGACTCGCTGCTGTCCGCGACGGCCGGCAAGCTCGGCGGCGGGGCGGATTCGGGCGAGCCCGAGCAGGTTGACCCGGGCCTGGCCAAGGCCCGCGAACTGCTGGAGTCGGGGAACTTCGACGCCGCGCTGGGCGCCTACCAGGCCATCCTCGACGCCGACCCGAACCACCCCGAAGCCAAGGGCGCGGTGCGCCAGATCTCGTTCTTGAACCGGGCCACCAGGCAGCGGCCCGACGCCGCCCGGGTCGCCGACGCCGCGCCCGAGGACATCGACGCCGCGTTTGCCGCGGCCGATGTGGACATCCTGCATCAGCAGATGGACGCCGCCTTCGACCGGCTGGTCAAGCTCATCCAGCGCACCTCGGGCGACGAGCGCACCAAGGTGCGCACTCGGCTGCTCGAGCTGTTCGACCTGTTCGACCCGTCGGATCCGGTGGTCATCGCCGGGCGGCGCAAACTGGCCAACGCGCTGTAGTGAACCTTGTGCCGGGGCTACTCGGGCTCCAGCCACAGCGCCGACAGCCTCGGCAGCACCATCACCGCCGACGCCGGTCGGCCGTGCCAGGGCTGGTCCTCGGTGTGCACGGCGCCGCAATTGCCGACCCCGGCGCCGTTGTAGGCGGTGGCGTCGGTGTTGAGCACCTCGCGCCAACGTCCCCCCCGCGGCAGGCCCAGCCGGTAACGGGTGTGCTCGGAGCCGGAGAGGTTGAACACGCAGGCCAGCATCGACCCGTCGGTGCCGAACCTCAGGAAGCTCAGGACGTTGTTGGCGGAGTCGTTGGCGTCGATCCACGCATAGCCTTCGTGGTTGGTGTCCTGGCTCCACATCGCCGGGCGGCTGCGGTAAATCCCGTTGATGTCGCGCACCATCCGCTGGAT
>DATJBA010000354.1:0-3744 GCA_035515675.1 Mycobacterium sp. | reverse complement strand
GTGGTTCTGTGGACTGCTGCGGCCGACTCGATACCCGCGGCGCCGTCCTTTTCCCGCCCCCTCACCCAACCGTTGGTCTGGTCGCTCGCCCAAGCCGCAGCCGCCGAAATCGCCTACCAGATCGTCTGAGGCGGGGCCGCGATGAACCTCGAGGCGGCGACTGATCTATGGATGGAGGTCGAAGGCTGCGGACCAGCCTTTGATTCCCCGGGTTGGTGGTGCCTGGTGGGGGTCGTCGATCGAGATCGCGAACTCGCGGGCGATCCAGTCGACGAGTCCGGATCCGTAGTGGATCGAGTCGACGAACTGCCAGACGCTCAGTACGGGGATGGGTTGGTCGCCGTCCGCGCCAACGCAGCTTTGGGCAGAGGTCCAGGTCGCCTTGTCGGGCTGTAGCGAGCGAGAGGCCGTGAGCAGCGAGCCAATCCAATAGAGCTACCGCAGATTTGATGTTGCGTTTGGCGGCGCGGTGGCGGGCCTGCCGGTGCTGCTTTATGCCCAAACCGCCTCGGCAATCGCCGAACTCACCATCGACCACATCCAGCTCACCGATCAACAAGTGCGGCTGCGGCTGGGCCGTGAGCCAATCCTAATCCCAGCGCCCCTCGACCAGCTGGTCCGTGATCTGGTGCAGACCCGAGCCGGTCACGCCGCCGTCGGCGGCCATCACACCTCGCCATGGCTGTTTCCCGGCGGTCAGCCCGGACGTCACCTGAGCGCCTTCCGGATGGCCGAACGACTGCGGCAACTCGGAATCCAAGCCAGCCGAGCACGTTCCGCCGCCCTGTTCCAGCTCGCCAGCGACCTGCCCGCCGCGGTCCTCGCCCGCACCCTGGGCATCCACCTAAGCGTCGCGGCAGCCTGGCAGCGCGCCAGCAGCGGCGACTGGCTGGCCTACGCCGCCGAAATCAGCCGTCGGAGCCATGTAACACAAAGCATTTCGACCGAGAACGACAGCAGCACTCCCACGGCCGAAACGTGCTAACCATGCACCATCAAGGTATCTGTCCCAAGGAGGAGGTGATGACTCGTGTCCGTCTCACGGCTTGGCATCGTCAAGTTGTTTGCCTTGGTGTGGTGCTGCCAGGGTTGGTCGTTGTGGCGATTGCGACGAGGTACAAGGGCTATCGGTATCCGATCGAGGTCATCGGGCACGCGGTGTGGCTGTATCACCGTTTTGCGCTGAGCCTGCGTGACGTTGAGGAGCTGATGTTGGCCCGCGGTGTGGTGCTCACCTATGAGACGATCCGGTCCTGGTGTGCCAGGTTGGGGCCGGACTACGCCAACAAGCTGCGCCGGCGCCGACCCCGTCCCGGCGGCAAATGGCACCTTGACGAGGTTTTCGTGAAGATCAACGGCACCAACCATTATTTGTGGCGCGCGGTCGACCAGCACGGCGACGTGCTCGACATCCTGGTGCAGTCACGTCGCAACGTCAAAGCAGCCAAGCGGTCTTCCGCAAACTACTCAAGGGCCTGCGATACGTGCCGCGGGTGATTGTCACCGACAAGCTGGCCAGCTATCGGCTGGCCCACCGTGAGCTGGTGCCGTCGGTGACTCATCGCCGCTCGAAGTATCTCCTCAACCGGGCGGAGAACTCCCACCAGCCGACTCGGCACCGCGAACGCGCCATGAAACGCTTCCGCACACCCGGCGCAGCCCAACGGTTCCTGGCGGTGTTCAGCATGATCTCGCCTCACTTCCGGCCCCGCCGCCATCGCCTCACCGCTGACAACTATCGCACCGAAATGACCCGACGATTCGCCGTCTGGAACGAGGTCACCGGACTGACTGCCGCAGCCTGACCCATACCACCGACACCCAGCCCACCCAGCCCACCCAGCCCCTGCACGCCCCGATCCCGCTGAGCCCCAGCCAAGTTGACAGCGCCGTGTTTTGGCACCTTGGCCAGCACTAACTAACCGATGCCTTACCAGGACACGTAGGCACGACGTCACGGTCCCGGCGTTTGCATCAAGGTCACCGGACCAGATGGCAGCGGCAAGCCGGGGCGCGTCGACGGAACGCAGCCCGGTCAGGGCCGCAGGGGTGTCCGGGTCAACTGCGTCGAGCAGTTCGCGCTCATCGTGCGCAAGCCGTTGGGGCCACTCTGGCTTGGAAGTTGACCCCTCCACTGATCGCCTCCCGTCGAGGCGCCTACGAACAGATCCGCATCTAGTGGCTAAAGCTCAGCGGGCCAATACCATACAGGTAGTTGCCGTAGAGCCCGATGCCGACGTCGTCGGTGCCGGTGTTGCCGATGCCGGTGTTGCTCAGGCCGAAGTTAAAGGCGCCAGCGTTGTTGATGCCGTTGTTGCCGATGCCGAGGTTGCCGACGAAG
Source organism: Mycobacterium sp. (assembly GCA_035515675.1). Classification (GTDB taxonomy): domain Bacteria; phylum Actinomycetota; class Actinomycetes; order Mycobacteriales; family Mycobacteriaceae; genus Mycobacterium. The sequence goes on along the minus strand of DATJBA010000354.1, from coordinate 1,403 downwards.
GCCTTGTTGGGGCTGACGTTGCCGATGCCGGTGTTGATGGTGCCGATGTTGCCGATGCCCGCGTTGAGAATGCCGGCGTTGCCAATGCCGATGTTTCCGTAGCCCGTGTTGTAGAAGCCGACGTTACTGATGCCGGTGTTCCCGTAGCCGATGTTGTTGAGCGCATTCTGAGCCAGCCCCGGCAAGTTCTGCAAAGCCTCCGCGGGCGACGCCAACTGTGCCGCCGCCGCCGACGCTCCACCGTGATAACCCACCATCGCGGCCACGTCCTGGGCCCACATCTGCTCGTATTGGCTTTCGGTTTCCGCGATCGCCGGGGCGTTCTGCCCGAACACATTCGACATCACCAGCGACACCAAGTCAGAACGATTGGCCGCCACCACCGGCAGGGGCACGGTGGCCGCCAGCGCCGACTCAAACGCACTGGCCATCGCTTGGGCCTGCGAAGCGGCCCCCGACGCTTGGGCTGCCGCCGTAGTTAACCAGCCCGCATACGGCGTGGCCGCGGCCACCATCGCCGCAGACGCCGAACCCTGCCAGGCCTGAGCGGCCAACCCTGAGGTCACCGACGAAAACGAGTTGGCCGCCGATTCCAGCTCGGAGGCCAACGCATCCCAAGCGGCCGCAGCGGCCAGCATCGGACCCGAACCCGCGCCAGAAAATATCAGCGCCGAGTTGATCTCTGGTGGCAACACCGAATAATTCATCGTCCTCTGCCTTTCTAGCTGGGCTTTCTCCCCTACATGCTGGTCGCGCGATCGCAGAAAAAACCTTATCGGCGAGATCAACGAAGATACAAGCACTTTGCGCAGAGTTGTCCCAGAACTGGTCGAACTTTGCGGAGGCTTGTCGCCCCTGTGCGCCATGCATAAATGGTGATTCCGATTGCAGCCAATTCGATCAGGTCAACATCCGCGCGGCTCTTGTGACGTTTCCGTGGGTCACGAATGGGCACTGTCCTGCGGATTCCACTGTCATGGAGGTCGTCTGGGCCGCGCCGCCTACGGGCGCACTCCTCGCGCGCCCTGATGGCAGGCGAAAGGTCAGAGACCTGCCCGGCGCATTCGCGCGGCCCAGACGGAAGGTCTCGAGAAGGCCAGGATCCGACCCACGGAAACGTCAGTAGCTGAGTAGGGCGCTGCGCTTCCGCCGTGGGGTTGGGAAAATGCCGATGTCGGTGCGGTTGGGTGGGTGGTAGTGGTCGCGCCGTGCCCCACCCCCTGCGTCCCCGGCCAACGGGAACGGGTTGACCATTGGGCCAATCCCCGCATCGAGGTGGAAGTCGTAGAAATGCCGCAGCACACTTTCGCTGTGAGCAGCGGTCGCCGCTGCGTACTTCGGTCCGGGAGGACGCTTTCCAGTCACCGCATTCGCGGCTCGCGCCACTCGTTTCGACCCCAACG
>DATJBA010000353.1:0-9984 GCA_035515675.1 Mycobacterium sp. | reverse complement strand
GTACAACGGCAGCCGGCTCATGCACCGGCTTGGGCGCCGTCCGCCCGCGGAAGCCGAGGCCGAGTACTACGCTCGACTTCACGCCGGAATGCACACCGGTCACACAGAATGAGGTGTGCATGAAACCGGGGATGCTCCAGGGACGCAGGTCGCGCTGTGAGTGAACACGAACCGGATGTTGGGGAATCGGCGATCGACCTGGTTGAACAGCAGATTCGCAACCGCGCGGGTCGAGTCGAACCCGAACTCCAGTTGTGACGGCTGAATGGTCGGGATGGGCGACCCGTCGGCCGCCCCCGTCGGGTAGCCGCCTGATGTGAAAACCGTTGGGTGCACGAAGGCGACGGCGTGGCGCTTGTTCAATTCCTCGTACAGCGGGTCGAGACGCTGGTCGCCCTGGTAGATCCCAGCATGATTGGAGAGCAGGGCCACGCCGGACGCCCCATGATCGTCGAGCGCCGAAACCGCCTCGGCGACAGCCGCGTCGACGTCGGGCAATGGCAGGCTAGCGAAGTAGCCGAAGCGATCCGGCCAGTGTCGGGCGCAATCTTGGGCGAAGCGGTTGATCTCGGCAGCCATCGGGGGGACTGCTGCCGGCTCGAGGAAGTGCAGCGGGATCGGCGCGGACAGGATTGCGCGGGCGATGTGGCTTCGGTCCATGATGTCCAGCGATGCTTCCGGCTGCCACGCGGGCAGTGGCTCGCCACCGCCAGCTTTTACACCGTGCTCGTTCAGCGCGGTCACCAGCGATGGGGGCAGCATGTGGTGGTGGATGTCGATGGTCACTTCTGTGAATCCTTTGGTGGGTGTTGTAGTTCCGGGGCGTCGGTGAGGCTGCCCAGCCAGGCAAAGACATCTCGTGCGTCCCTGATGCGCCTCACCGACGGGTCGTCGGCCAGCAGGTCGATGGCCTCGTCCGCGATCTCGACGAAGGTGGCCATGGCGGTGATCCGGCGGCGCAGCACCGAATGCCAGGCCCCGTCGTCGATGACGTAGTAGACCGTGCGATCGCCCGGCCTGCTGCGGCGACCGACGAGTCTGGCGGCCTGGGTGAGGCCGAGGCTGCTGGTGATCGACGCGCGGCTCACCCCGAGCGCAGCGGCCAGATCCGAGCCGGACTGTTCGGCCGGTTCGCAGATCATCAGCCACGCCAGCAGCCGAGCCGTGATCGGCGCCAATCCGAACGTGTCGGCGAAATAATTCCCGGCACGTGCGGCCCACGCATGTCGAAAGTCCTCGCGGCCCACGCCCACAAGCTAGCAACAGATGCTAGATGATGCTAGCGAGAACTAGCATCAATCTGTCCCTACTCGGCCCGAGATCAAGCAGCCCTCGACGCCCTATAGCGGTCCGAGGTCTGCAACTGAGCATGGTGTGCGGCGACGGCGTAGCCACGCGCCCAAGCAAGGCTCGCGACGATGGACGGCCACGGACGCCCTCAAGTCATCGATGTCGACAACGGGTGACCACGACGACGTGGGCGATGATGAGCACGCGGCAGCAGTTGCGGGCGGGATTGCCGGCGCCGGGACGCGATTTTGGAGGATCACATGAGCATCGGTGTTCGCACGACCGTGCAGTCTGTTATCGCTTTGCTGGCATTCGGCCTGATGTTGTTCGTGCCGGCGGGTACGTTGCACTACTGGCAGGCATGGGTGTTCTTGGCAGTGTTCACGATCGCGTCGCTTTCGACTCTCTATCTGTTGCGGAAGGACCCGGCGGTCGTTGAGCGGCGCATGCGCGCCGGACCGAATGCGGAAACCAGACGGGTGCAGAAGCTGGTCGCTGCCGGCATCACCATTCTGTACTTCACCCAACTGGTGTTCAGCGCCCTCGACCATCGCTTCGGCTGGTCGCGGGTGCCGCCCGCCGTATCGCTGATCGGCGACGCCCTGGTATTGATCGGGCTTGGCATCGCGATGATCACGGTCAACCAGAACCGCTATGCGGCGGCCAACGTCACGGTGGAGGAGAGCCAACCGGTGATCTCCACCGGTCTCTACGGAATCGTGCGCCACCCCATGTATATGGGGGTGATGATCATGATGACGGGCATCCCTCTCGCGCTCGACTCGTACTGGGGGCTGGCCGTTCTCGGTCCCATGCTGATCGTCCTCGCAGTTCGGATCGCGGATGAGGAGAAGCTGCTCAACCAGGAGCTGGAAGGGTACCGCGATTACGTCGGCAAGGTCCGTCATCGGCTGGTGCCTTATGTGTGGTGACTCGTGAAACGTCGACGGTGCAAGGTCATTCGCGAAATGGAGCCGGACCCGTCTGCTCCCCATCAGGATTGAACTGACGACCGTTCGCTTTGAAGGCGGCTCAGCATTCGGCCGCTGTTCGTCGGCATCAGCGTCGCAGCCAACGTTGGCTTTGGCCAGCTCAAACACGTCCATTTACGTTCGCCGGTATCTGCGGGTGTCGGCACGGTCTTCAGTGGGACTTGTGACAACGTCGTGACACCCGCAGACTGGCTGATATGCGCGATCGCGACACGATCGACTCAGAGTTGCGGCTCATCGCTCTGCGGCGCCGATCGATCCTTGAGCAGGGCGGTCAGCCGTTGTGCCGGCAGGTCGACGAGTTGCTCGACGAGCGCCTGGCCCACCGCGCGGAGGCGTCCGAAATCGAGGCGGTTGCGGCGTCTGAGACCCAGGCGGTCGCCGACAGCCGGTCGCGGCGCGACCAAAACGACGACATCATGCCTTCCGTACGTAAGGGTGTGCTGCGCCGCTTCGGCCCCCTCGCCGCGTTGCCGCTATCTCTGCTGGCCGTTGCCGCCGTGTTCGTGGTGATGTTCGGGGTGCACAAACCAAACCCGGCGCAGCCGGCGGCAGTCCCGCCGCCGTCGGGTACGCGACCCAACCCGGCTGTGCCGGAAGCACACGCTCCGCCGCTTGACATCGTCGACAGGGCCTTCATCGATGCGTTAAAACAGAATGGCGTACCAGTTCCCAGCCCCGAATATGCGACGAGCCACGGGCACGCGGTCTGCGATTTCCTCACGCGCCAACCCAACCTCGCGGAGGCCGTTCTCTTCGTGCAGCGATCGTCGATATGGGACGCCGGTCAAAGTGCCAACGTCGCGGCTGGTGCCGTCGTCTCGTACTGCTCTCAATACGAGCCTGCAAGCCCGGCCGAGATCCAGCCGGGCTTCCAGAATGCTCTCTCTGATATGCAACGCATCCAAGGTGATCTGCAACGCATCGAAGGTGACCTGCAAGGCATCCAAGGCGATCTACCGGCCATCCCAGGCCACCAGTAATCCAGGTCACGCCCCAACAACGGTTTGACTGCTGAGGGTTGGCCCCGCTCCACCTCGGTCATGGCTCGGGTGAGGGCGGTCGACGAATGGCTGTCCAGGTTTCCGGTCGGCTCGTCGGCGAGGATGATGGACGGCCGGGCCACCAGCGCGCGCGCCACCGCCACCCTTTGCATTTGTCCGCCCGAAAGTTCGGCCGGCCGGTGCCGCGCGCGGTCGCCGAGCCCGACCCGTTCTAGTAGCTCCTCGGCGCGTGCGTCGGCTGATCGGGCAGGCACGCCGTCGAGCACCAGCGGCAACGACACGTTCTGCACTGCGGTCAGCATTGGCACGAAGTTGAAGAACTGGAACACGAATCCGAGGTTGCGCCGCCGGAACGCCGCGCGCGCGCCGGTACTCATCGACCACACGTCCTGGCCGGTCACCGCCACAGTGCCGCTGTCCGGTGCGTCCAACCCGCCGGCAATATGCAGGAGGGTCGATTTGCCGGCTCCCGATGGTCCGGTCACGACGACGAATTCGCCTGCGTCCAAAGTGAAGTCAAAGTCGACGAGCACGTGCACCTGCTCGTCGCCCCTGCGGTACGTCTTGCCGATGCCCTTGAGCTGCAGTACCGGCTTCATGCTTGGACCGCCGCGATAGCCGCCTCGGCCCGCCGTGCCAGGGTCAGCAAGTGGTGCCGGTTGCGGTGCTTTACATGATCTGCAGGCCGGTAAGCACCGCTGGCAGCCGCAGTAACGGCCAATGTCCCGTCAGGAAACATCGAATCAGGCCTCCAGCGTTTGGTGTTGTGACCGATTAATCGTCACTCGCGTAAGGTGCGACGGGCGCAGTAGTGTGTTACTGCAATCTCGACCGATCTCGCGCGCTACTACTTAAGCTGATCTTGACGTCCCGCCAGCTGTCTGCCCAGACGGCAGGGGGCCTAAGTCACGTCTGAAGACGGCCGAATAACGTCAAGGAAATTGTGGGCATTTTGTGGGCAAGGATTCACCCACCGCCAGCCATGGCAGCGAATCCATCCGACTAGCCCTCGATACCGAGCCAAATACCAACCGATACCCCAGTGCGCTAGGACGGTCGGTCGCTGGGCTCTGCTGCCAGTGACAGATCACTATCGACTCGCAGGTGGCTGGATCGCTTGGCGACCGGGCTTACAGATGTCATGCGGTTTCGCGCTGCGCCGCATAGCAAGATCTGACTAGCAGAGTTGGAGGTGTGGCATGTCGTATTTGATATCGGCGCCAGACTTGCTGGCGGCAGCAGCCGGCGATTTGGCGGGGATCGGTTCGGAGATTAGCGCAGCCAATGACGCGACGGCGGCCGCGACGACGATGTTGCTGCCCGCAGCCTCCGATGAAGTGTCGAGGACGATCGCTGCGTTGTTTGGCGCCTACGCCGACGAGTTCCAGATGGTCAATGCGCACGGGGCGGCATTCCATGAAAAGTTTGTGCGGGCTGTCAACGCGGGCGCGGCATCGTATGCGAGAGCCGAGAGCGCCAATGCCGCATCCGTACAGCACGCGTTGAACCTGGTGAATCGGTCGGCGCAGGCGGTGTTGGCTCAGCCGACCCTCGCCGCTGTTGCCGACGAGACCGGCGTGGTGTTCATCATGGGGGGGACCTTCAACTCACAACCCCTGCCGGGCTATATCGCGGCGTTGGACAACCTATACATCCAGCCCAACCCCGCCTACACCGGCTTCACAGCTTTGGGCCTGTTCACACCGGAGACCACGGGCGGCTTCGGAATCTGTCAACCTGAATGAGGCACTGTTGAGCGGTATTTACTGAGTGGCCTCCTCGGTGTCGTCTGGTTTGTTGATCCATGAACCGCTGGGCAGTTTCGGCGGCTCGGGCGGCTTTCGCACGAATCGTTCTGGGTGTGCGGCGTAGGCGGTGTCGAGCACACCGGCGCGCTTGTCGCGGATGATCGCGACGGTGCCGTAGTGCACGTCGGCGGGAACGTGCAAACCCAGCCCGGTATGGCGATGTTCGTCGTTGTACCAGCCGAAGAAGACCTGGCAGTGCCGACGGGCGGCCTCGATCGAGTCGAACCAGTCGGGGAAGTCGGGCCGATACTTCAACGTCTTGAATTGCGCCTCGCTGTTATCTGGAATTCCGGATAACAGCGACTATGCCGAGGGCGTGGTTATGCCGAGCGCAGGCCGGGGTTCCCGGGTTCGCGCTGGCCGGGGCACTGTGCTCGCATGAACCGCTCTGGATAATCGTCTGACGGGTTGACGCTTTCTCTGTACGAATTCATCGACTGAGGAGGCGGCATGAACCGGCGCGTAATAGGTTTCGACGGTCCATTGACGGTGCACGAGTGCGGTTTCCGGGCGGAGCTCGAGCGGCGAGGCTACGGGCCAGATGCAGTCCGGGGGCAGATCCGTCACTTGAGGGCGTTGAACCGCTGGCTGGCTGATCGCCGCCTGGATGTTTGCGACGTGGATGCCGACTGCATCCGCGACCTGGTGTCGGCACGCCAACGGGCCGGCCGCTCGACCCTGGTGTTGGCAGCGAATTTCTCGCTTCTCCTGGCGTATCTCCGCGAGATCGGGGTGGCACCGCCCGAGGTTCCGCAGACCGATCCCGCGGGTGAGATTCTGCGGCGATATCGAGACTTCCTGGCCCTCGAACGCGGACTCGCTGAAAGCTCGATCGGCAGTTATCTGCTTGTCGCCGAACGTTTCTGCTGTGTTGTGCTGAACCGTTACGCCGATCCGGCCCAGCTGTCGGCGGCGGAAGTCACCGAATACCTGGTGGCGGTATGCGGACGTTGCAGCATCGGCTGGTCCAAAAAGACCGTGACCGCGTTGGCGTCGTTGCTGCGGTTCCTGCATGTGTCGGGCACGATTCCCACCAACTTGGCCGCGGCGTTGCCCAAGGTCGCCGGGCACCGGCCTGCTCTGGCGCCCGCGGTCAGCGAGGACGACTTCCGGCGGATGCTGGCCGCCTGCGACCGTAGTTCTGATGTCGGGCTGCGCGACTACGCGATCTTGATGGCGTTATGGCGGCTGGGCCTGCGCCGCGGCGAGCTGGCCAACCTGACCGTCGATGACATCGATTGGCGCCGTGGCGAAATCACGATCCACGGCAAGGGCAACCGCCACGAACTCGTCCCGTTCCCCGGTGACGTCGGCGAAACCATCGCCGCCTATCTTCGTGACGGTCACCGCCGGGTTCCCCCTGGATGCCGGGCGCTGTTCATGAAGGTCAGGGCCCCGGAAGGCGCTCTGACCGGCATCGCGGTGGGTGACGTGACGACCCGTGTCTCCCGTCGCGCCGGGCTGCCGGCCATCAGCGCTCACCGGTTCCGGCGCGGCACCGCGACCCAGCTGGTGCTCCACGGTGCGCCGTGGAGCGAGATCGCGCAGCTTATGCGGCACCGAACGTTGGCGGTCACGCGGTCATACACGACCATCGATGCGGTGCTGACCGGCGAGTTGGCGCGACCCTGGCCCGGTGCGCGATGACCGACCTGCGGGCTGCCGCCGCCACGTACCTCGCCCTGCGCCGCGGCTTGGGCTTCAAACTCGTCGACGCCGGATGGCTGTTACCCGGCTTCCTCGACTACCTGGACCACCACGGCGCCGACCATGTGACCACCGAGCTGGCCCTGGCCTGGGCGAAACTGCCCGCGAACACCGATCCGGTCTGGTGGCGTCAACGGCTGAACATCGTGCGCGGATTCGCCGAATACCTGCGCACCATCGACCCCGCGACCGAGGTTCCGCCCCACGACCTGCTACCGACCCGACAGCACAGGGTCGCGCCCTACATCTATTCCGACACCGACATCGCCGCGTTGATGGCTGCCGCAAGCACTCTGAAGCCAGCCCTACGCGCGGCGACCTACGAGACGTTCATCGGGCTGTTGAGTGTGACTGGCCTGAGGCTGGGTGAAGCACTCGCCCTCGACCGCGCCGACCTCGACCGCAAACGACTACTGCTGTACGTCCGACATGCCAAACGCGGCAGCCGGACAGTGCCTCTGCACGAATCTACGATCCAGGCCCTGGACCGCTATTTCGCCGTGGTCGACCGGTCTAGGTTCCCGAAATCGTTGTCGCCGTCGATGTTCGTGTCGATCTGGGGTACCCGGATGAACAAGGATTCGATGCACGCAACGTTCCCCGGTCTGATCGATCGGGCTGGGCTGACCGGGCGTGGACAACGGGCCCGGCCCCGCATTCATGATCTGCGTCATTCCTATGCGGTCCGTCAACTATGCGACTGGCATCAGCACGGCGCCGATGTCGATTCCAAGATCCCGCTGCTGTCGGCTGTTCTTGGCCACAGCGATCCGGCCTGCACCTATTGGTATCTCGAGGCGTCACCCGAACTCTTTGCCATCGTCGGCCGGCGGCTCGAACGATTCCTCGGAGAACTCTCATGAGCGCCGTCGCTCCCACACTGCAGAAGTTCTTCACCGACCGGCTCGCGACCCAGCGTTACGCCAGCCCGGCTACCGTTGCGGCGTACCGAGACGCGTTCCGGCTGCTGCTGGTGTTCGTCGCCGACCGCAAGAAGATCACCCCGGCCGACCTTGACTTCACCGATCTCGACGCCCCGACCATCGCAGCGTTCCTCACCTACCTGGAAACCGAGCGGCACAACAGCATTCGCAGCCGAAACGCCCGCCTCGCCGCGATCCACTCGATGTTCCGGTTCGCCGCGCTTGAACATCCCGAACACGCCGAGGTGATGGCGCGGGTGCTGGCGATACCGCAGAAACGATTCGAACGAGCCATCGTCTCCTTCCTCACTAAAGAAGAGGTCCAGGCACTGCTGGCCGTCCCCGACCGCGACGCCTGGCTCGGACGCCGAGACCACGCCCTGTTGACCTTGGCAATCCAAACCGGTCTACGCGTCAGCGAACTGACCGGACTGCGACGCGGTGACCTGGCGCTGTCGACCGGCCCGCATGTGCGCTGTCGCGGCAAAGGTCGCAAGCAACGAGCCACCCCGCTGACCACCAGCACCGTCACCCTCCTGCGCGAATGGTTGGCCGCGCACCCGGGCGAACCCGACTCACCACTGTTCCCCAGCCGCAACGGGACGCCGCTGAGTACCGACACGGTCAGCTGGCTCATCACGAAATACGCGACCGCGGCGGCCGTGCGATGTCCATCGCTGACCGGCAAACGGGTCACACCCCACACCCTGCGGCACACCGCGGCCATGTTCTTGCGCGAAGCGGGCGTGGACATCTCGGTGATCGCGCTCTGGCTCGGCCACGAAAGCATCGCCTCAACGCAGATTTACATGCACGCCGACCTCACCGTCAAACAACGTGCACTCGACCGCACGACACAAACTGAGGCGACTACCAACCGCTACCAGCCGCCGGACGCCCTGCTCGCCTACCTGGAAAGCCTCTGATTATCCAGAGCGGTTCAGGCGACCACAGTGCCCCGGCCAGCGCGAACCCGGGAACCCGGCCTGCGCTCGGCATAACCACGCCCTCGGCATAGTCGCTGAACGGGTTGTCGTTGCTGACGTGCGGGCGTGAGTGCGACTGGGTAACACCGAGGTCGGCGAGCAGGAACGCCACCGGCTTGGAGGTCATCGAGGAGCCGCGGTCGGCGTGGATGGTCAACCGGTCACGCCCGATGTCCTGCTTGGTGCACGTCTGATGGATCAATACCTCAGCGAGCGCGGCACTTTCGCGACTGGCGACCATCCATCCGACCACGTAGCGGGAGAAGATGTCCAAGATCACGTACAGGTAGTACCAGCTCCACTTCGCCGGGCCGCGCAGCTTGGTGATATCCCAACTCCACACCTGGTTCGGTTCGAACGCGACCAGCTCGGGTTTTACCGTCGCTGGGTGGGTGGCCTGCCGGCGGCGCTCCCGGCTCTCGCCGGCTTGCCGCAGCAGCCGGTAGAAGGTCGAGATCGAGCCGAGGTAGCGGCCTTCGTCGAGCAGTGTGGCCCACACCTCGGCCGGCGAGGTGTCGACGAACCGCTCGCTGTGCAACTCATCCAGGATTGCGGCCCGCTCAGCGGCGGACAACGCACGCGGCTGCACCCGATCGGTGTGCGGGATCGGCGCCGGCCGCTGCGATGGCGGGCTTTGCCGGTGCCGGCGGTAGTAGCTGGCTTGGGCGACACCGACGGCATCGCAGGCGTTGCGTATGCCGATCTTGGGCGCCAGCTCGCCGATCGCTGCGTCGCTCACTTCATCGACCCGTTCTCGGGCTCCGCGCTCTCGGAGAGCGTCTCCAAGAGCGCGTGCAGTTTTGCCTGCACGTCCACCACGAAGCGGGTCTTGGCCAGCTCCTGCTCCAGTTGGTGTTTCTCGGCCTCCAACCGGGCGATCTGCTCGGCTTGGGGGTCGCGCCGCTTACGTCCGCGCGCAACGTCCAGCCCCGCCAGCGCGCCGGCATCGCGAGCCCGCCGCCACTGCACGATGTGGCTGGAGTACAAACCCTCACGGCGCAACAACGCACCCTTTTCACCATCGGGGGCGGCGCCGTAGGCGGCCAGGATCTCCAGCTTGTACTTCGCGGTGAACGTCCGGCGCCTAGCACGCTCGGGCACCTCAGGGTCGGGACGTTGCGTCCCAGCGTCATTCATCCGACCAGGATCTTCGATCCCGGTCGCTCGGACCAATGTGGTCACCTTATTCGTCATCTCGGGGAAGCTCTCCATCCCCGCCCTCAGGTCACTAATTGTCAGGAGGCAGGTGCCTCAACCCAGGTTGGCAGAGAGGG
>DATJBA010000352.1:0-28123 GCA_035515675.1 Mycobacterium sp. | reverse complement strand
CGCAGCCGCAGCAGCCAGGCGGTGCTGCGGCTGCGCGACGACCCGGCCTACCCGCATTGGGCTACCGCCCTGCGGGCGGCGGCGCGGGCGACACTGGGCGCCGACGCGCAGGTCAGTGAGCACCCCACCGGCGGTGTGGTGGCCGAAGCCGGTCAGCGACGCATCGACCTGAGCCTGGCCGGCATTGCCGCACGCGTGCTCGACGGCACCACTGCCGAGGCGGATGAGCTGTGGTCCTAGGCGATATGGCGAGGGTGGTGCGGGTGTCGGGGCCGCTGGTGGAAATCGACGTCGCCGCTCCGCTGATGATGCATGAGCTGGTGACGCTGGGAACCGAGCGAATCCCCGCTGAGGTGGTCGCGATTCGCGGTGAGCAGGTGACGGTACAGGCCTACGAGTACACCGGCGGCCTGGGGCCCGGCGTCGGCGTCGTGGCGCTGGGCCGCCCACTGTCGGCGTCGCTGGGACCCGGGCTGCTGGGCAGTGTGTTCGACGGGCTGCTGCGGCCGCTGCACACCGCGCCGACCTGGTTGGCACCCAGCCGCGGTCGTGAAATCGACGACAGAACATGGCATTTCGAGCCGAAAGCGGCCATCGGTCCCGACCTGACGGCCGGTATGGAGCTTGGCGTGGTGCCAGGCGCCGGATCGGTGCCGCACCGCGTTCAGGTTCCCCCCGGGATGTCGGGCAGGTTGGACTGGATCGCCGCCGGTGGTGATTACGCCGCCGATGAGGCGATCGCCTCAGTTGGCGGACAGCCGGTGGCCATCGCGGCGCGGTGGCCGGTGCGGCAGGCGCGACCGTTTCGCCGTCGACGTGATGACGCCGTTGCGCTGACCACCGGCCAGCGGGTGATCGACTTGCTGTTTCCGATCGCCCGGGGCAGCACCGCGGCGGTGCCGGGCGGTTTCGGCACCGGCAAAACCGTGCTGCTGCAACAGATCGCGAAGTCGTGCGACGCCGACGTCATCGTCTATGTCGGCTGTGGCGAGCGCGGCAACGAGATGGCCGAGATCGTTGCCGACATGCGCGAGTTGAGCGATCCACGCACCGGTGGGAGGCTGGTGGACCGCACCGTGATCATCGCCAACACCTCGAACATGCCGATGATGGCCCGCGAAGCCTGCATCTACAGCGGTGTCACCGTCGCGGAGTACTACCGCGACATGGGTCATCACGTGGTGGTGATCGCCGACTCCACCTCTCGGTGGGCAGAAGCACTGCGCGAGTTCTGCTCGCGGCTGGGGGAGCTGCCCGCCGAGGAGGGTTACCCGGCCAACTTGTCCTCCGAACTTGCGGCGTTTTACGAGCGCGCCGGCTACGTCGACACCCTAGGCGGGGATACCGGCTCGGTGACGGTGTTGGGAGCGGTGTCCCCGCCGGGTGGGGACCTGTCCGAGCCGGTCACCGTCCAGACTGAGCGGTTCGTGCGCTGTCGGTGGTCCCTGGACCGGGACCTGGCCTACTCGCGTCACTACCCCGCGGTGTCGTGGTCGGCATCGTTTTCCCGTGACGCCGAAGTGCTCGGCACGGCCCGCGTTGCTTACGATGACGCTGGCTGGTCTGCCCGGCGCGCTCGGGTGCTGGATTTGCTGACCGAGTCCGATCGCCTGGCCGCGCTGACCGAGCTGGTCGGCGTGACAGCGCTGCCCGACAGCGAACGGGTGGTGCTGGTGGCCGGGCGGTTGCTGCGGGAAGCCGTGCTGGCGCAGAATGCCGAAAACCCCAACGACGCGCACTGCGAACCGGTGAAGACCGCGGCGCTCGTCGACGCCGTGCTGGCGGTAATCGACACCTGCCGTGAGCTGGTCGCCGAAGGTGTGGCGGCGCGGCTGATCGAGGAGACCGACTTCGGCCCGCTGATCCGCGCCCGCGACGACGGTGGATCCGACGACACCGCGGTGGCGGTCCAACGGCGGAATCAGATCATCGAGACGCTGCGCGGGCTGCCGCGATGAGCCGTCCGTGGGCGCGGTGGGTGGAATACCACAGCGTGCGTGAGTTGCGTGGTCCGCTAGCCGTGGTTGGCGGTGTCGCCGGTGTGGGGTGGGACGAGTACGTGGTCATCACGCTGGCCGACGGGTCGGTGCGGCACGGGCTGGTGCTCGACGTGAACCGCGACGTGGCGGTTGTGCAAGTGATGGAAGGCACGTCGGGAATGGACTCGGCGGGGGCTGCATACCGGTTCAGCGGCGAGCCGCTGCGCGTCCCGGTGGGAACCGCCTGGCTGGGCCGCACCTGCAACGGCCGCGGCGAACCGATCGACGGCGGTCCGCCGGTGACCGGAGCGCAGCGGGTGTCGGTCAGCGGCGAACCGCTCAACCCGATGCAACGTGACGCTCCCTCGGAGCCGGTGCTGACCGGGGTGTCGGCGATCGACGCCCTGACCACCCTGGTACGGGGCCAGAAACTGCCAGTCTTCTCGCTGCCCGGGCTGCCGCACCTACGTCTGGCGTGTCAGATCGCCGCGCAGGCCGGTGCCGCCGGCGAGCCGTTCAGCGTGGTGTTCGCCGGCATCGGGCTTACCCATGCCGACGTGGCCTATGCCCGCAATGTGCTCGAATCACGTGCCGCAGCAGGGGAGTTGGTTTTGCTGCTGAACGCCGCCGACGACCCGGTCATCGAGCGGATCCTCACTCCGCGCATCGCGTTGACCGTCGCCGAACATCTGGCGTTCGACACCGCGAGGCACGTATTGGTGGTCATGACGGACATGACCAGCTACGCCGAGGCGCTGCGTCAAATCTCGGCAGCCCGCGGTGAGATGCCCGCGCGGCGCGCCTACCCGGGCTATCTCTACGGTGACCTGGCCTCGCTCTACGAGCGGTGCGGCAAAATCGTCGGACGGCCCGGCTCGGTGACTGTGCTGCCCGTGTTGACGATGCCCGGCGGCGACATCACCCACCCGGTGCCCGACCTGACCGGCTACATCACCGAAGGGCAGATCATCTTCTCCGCACAAATGCATCTGCACAACATCTACCCGCCGGTGGATGCCTTGTCGTCACTGTCGCGGCTGATGCGCCGCGGTGCGGGGGCTGGCCGCACCCGTGACGATCACCTGCCGCTGGCGGCACAGCTGCTCGCCTCGCTGGCCCACGCACGGCAGGTAAGCGCGCTGGCCGAGCTGATCGGGCCCGACGCCCTGACCGCTATCGACCGCAACTATCTGCTGTTCGAGGACGATTTCGCCGCGAAGTTGGTCAATCAACGCCCCGACGCCGCGCGTCCACTCGACGAAACCCTCAACCGGGCGTGGGAGGTACTGGCGCGGTTGCCGCGCAGTGAACTGGCGATGCTCCCCTCCGCCCTGCTCGAGGCACACTGGCCCGGCAGCGTGCGGGAGGCATGATGGCGGTGTTATCGCGTCCCCCGGGGCGGATGGGCCGGCTGTGGGTGCTGAACCGGCTCGACCTCGCCGGGCGCGCGGTGACGCTGCTCGAGCAGAAGCTGCGCTTGCTGACCACGCTGGGAGAAGAGCTGCAACGCAAGGCCGAACAAAGCCGCCACAACTGGGAGCAGGCGTGCCGCGAGGCCGACATGTGGGGGCTGCGCGCGGTGTTGTTGGGTGGGCAAAACGCGATCGATCTGGCTGTCACCGCTACGCCAGTGTCGGTCACCGTGCGATGGGCCGTCACCGCCGGCGTGCGCTACCCCGACGTCGCCGAATGCGTACTGCCGCCCGAGGACGATCCGGCCGTCATTTACCCGACCTCGGCTTCTGTGCAGGCGACGCGCGCATATCGAGCGGCCGTTGTTGCCGCGGCCGAATGCGCTGCAGCGCAATCGGCTTTGCGAACCGTCGAGGAAGAGGTTTACACTACCCGGCTGCGGGCGCGCGCCCTGAGCAGACACTGGCTACCGCTGCTACAACAGGAGTTGGCCCGCATCGAGTTAGAGCTGGAAGAGGAGGATCGTGACGGCACGATCCGGGTGCGACTCGTCGGCCGTCGCCTGAAACCGTGAGGCCAGGGGGTTAGCCGACTGGCTGTGGGCTCGCGGCGTCGCTCTTGGGGTCGATCAGGATCTTCGCGTGCGCCTCGGGATCGGCGAGCGCGTCGAACGCGGCCTCGACACCGGGCAGCCCGACCGTCCCGGTGATGAGTGGTGCGGCGTTGACCTTGCCGTCGGCGAGCATGTGCAGCGTGTCGCGGAACTCAAGCGGGGTGCAGCCGAGCACGAACCGAATGTCGATCTCCTTGTTGATCGCCATCGCCGGCCGGATGTGGTCTGAGACCATGCACACGCCAACCACGACCACGCGTGAGAACAGCGGCGCGCTCGCGATGATGCCGTCGATAATGCCTGGGACACCGACACATTCGAAGACGACGGGGTGCTTGGGCGTTGCGGCGCCGGCCGCCTCGGCGGCGCGCCACAGGTGCCACCAGGGCAGCCGCAGCCGTTGCAGCTTTTCGACCGTGCCGACCGCGAGGTCCAACGCGTCGAGGATGCTCTGCAAGTGCCCGCGGCCCGCGGCCGCCGTATACGGCGAGTCCTGCGCAGGATCAACGACGACATCAGCGCGACAGGCGGTCGCCAGCGCGCGCCGGCCCGGTGAAAAGTCGCTCGCGATCACGGTGCGCACCCCGTGGGCCTTCAGCATGCAGATCACCGCAAGGCCGATCGGCCCGCAGCCGATCACGATTGCGACGTCGCCCCTGCCCACCTCGCCGCGCCGGACAGCGTGCCACCCGACGGCCATCGGCTCGGTCAGCGCGGCCATCTCGGGCGCTAACCCGTTGGGGACGGGAAACGTCAGCGACCGCTCGACGAGGAGCTGCTCGGCGTAGGCGCCGGGCGCCATTGTCGACAGCCCGATCTCGTGCACCTGTTTGCCGCGTCGCAGCAGCGGTAGGGCAACGACCGGTGTGCCGGGCCGCGGGGCCTTGCGCGTGCCGGGACCGTAATCGACCACCTCACCGCAGAACTCGTGACCGAACACGACGTGCTGATTCGATCGCATGAACGCGTCGTACCCCGATTCGGCCATCACGTCGGCGAGTTCGTCGCAGTGGTGGCGCGCATGCAGGTCCGATCCGCAGATGCCACACCTCAGGACGTCGATCAGCAGCTGACCCTTGGCCGGTGTCGGGGTCGGCCGGTCGACTACCTCCAGCTTGGCGTTGGTGCAGGTCACCGCCTTCATCTCGCCGCCCCTCTCCTCGATCCGACGCCGGTGATGGGCATTCCTGTCAGGTTGATGTTCTTTGCCATGACGATCACCCGAGACTCCGAGGTAGCCGCCGTTCAGGAAGACGCGCGCCTCGGACGCGCCGGCTGCGTTCCCGCCGCTTCTTTAAGCTCCTGGTAGGCCCGCAGCGTGTGGTGGGCGAGTTGCGGTAGATCGTCGAGCGCCGCGGCGTTGGCGACGAACCCGAAGTCCATGCTGTCGTGGTAGGACGCCAGCGTGGCGTTGAGCCCGATCGAGGCGGCGAGTGCGGAGACCGGGTAGATACCACGGAGGCTTGCCCCGTTGAGATATCGGGTCTCCTTGGCGCCCGCCACGTTCGATATGACGAGGTTGCACGCTGGGTGCCCGATGCGGTCCAGGTGCGTAGCGGCACCCAGGCCCGCGAGCGCGACCAGTCCGACCGCGTAGGTCATCGCCGCCTCGGTCGACATGCCACCCAACTCCTTCTTGGCCGTGGCGACTGAGTCTGCCACTTGGCGGATCCGCTCTGGCATGCTCGCGCCGGGCTCGCCGAGCCGTACGAACATCGCTGACACTCGCGTGCCGATCGCCGTGTCGTCGTCGGCACGCAGCGACACCGGACACATCGCGATGAACGGGTGCTCGAAGGCGCGGCCGTCCTCGCGCAGATAGTTATGCAGTCCCGCGTCGACAACGGTGGCCGCCACGTCGTTGAGGGTGGCTCCGAAGCGCCGACCGACCTCGCGCATCTCCTGGAGCGGCAGCGATAGCGTCGCGAAGCTGCGCCCGATTTTGAGCGGCTCGTTGGTCGGGGCGTGCTGCGCCACGAACGGCAGGCTGCCCTCGAGATGCGATCCCACAAGACCGGAGAACACCTTGCGCAGCGCGCCGATCGAAACCTGGTTAAGCGCCTCGACCTGCGTGATTGCGCCGCGGATTGAGTCGGCGATTCGCTCTGCGAGTGGCGTCGGCGGGTGCGCCGTGGGTGCCGGCATACCGAGCGCAAAGCCGGGCGTGGGGACGGTGTGCCGATCGGATGTGCTCAGGCCTTCGTATATCAGCTTCAAGCCGGATTCGCCGTCGATGATTGAGTGATGAGACTTGGTGTAGATCGCGAACATTCGGCCCGGCACCCCGTCGATCACCCAGCAGCGAAAGAGCGGCCGGCCGCGATCGAGTCGCGGCTCGTGCAGATCGGCGACGAGCCGCAGCAGGTCGTCGTAGGAGGCTTGGGCGGGGAGCGCCAGGTGCCCGATGTGGTAGTACGGGTCCCAGTTCGCCACCTCGCGGAAATGGGGCGCGCCGCGACCAATGAGCTCCGGAACGTAGTTGAATGGCGGCGCCGGCGGATACGTCCGGTACGCCTCCACGATCTCGCGCACGATGGGCGCGTGGCTGGCCGGCTTCTTGAACAACAGCATCGCACCGACGTGCGTCGTGCCGGCCGGTGACTCGATCAACAGCCATGAAAGGTCCAACGGCGGAATCGGTTTGGTCATGGCGTATCTCCTATCCGAAGTCCAGGCAGCCGTTGACCGACATCCGGCGCTCAAGAATCCGAACGGTTACGGCGATGCTCTCTCCGCAGACCACAGTCGACGAGGGCACTAAGGCCCTGTTACGGCGGTCGTAAGTCCCTCAGCAACTGATGAACTCGTGGACGTCGTGCGGCAACACTTAGCGATTTAGCCGCGAAGGGCCACGAATGTGTCGGCCACGGTTTCCCTTGGATCCCGATAGGTGATGCCGAGTTCTCGTTCGCTGGGCGAATCATCGGACGAAGGCATCTGGGTGTAGTACTGCATCCCCGCCGCGGTGAAAGGCGTGTCGAAGGGCAGAAACCGGCCCGCTCGGTCCAGTACTGCCCCCGCAACGCGCAGCGCGGTGTCCGGAATCGGAACGGCGACCATTGGAGTACCGGCGACTTGGCCGAGCAAATTCGCAAGCTCGGACGCGGGAACCCGATGACCGCCCGCGGTGTAGCGGCGCGGCCCCCGCCCCGGCTGCAATAGCGCCGCGTGCAAAGCGGCCAAATCGCGGACGTCGACGATCAACCATGCCGCGCTCCGCCCCGGGATCGCATGCATCTGCAACGCCGCCTTGACGCCTTCGCCGGCCTCACCGAATTGGTCGCCGACCGGCGGACCCAGAACCATCCCGGGATAGGTGATGTTCACCGCTGCGCCGGCGTCCTGCAGGCCGCGAGCATAGATTTCGACCCGGGCCTTGGATGTTCCGTATCCGTCCGCTCCACCGACAACCGGCAGGTCCGCCGTCAGCATCTCCAAGCCCGGATGAAACAGCGCGGTGAAGCTCGACACGTGGATGATCGGATCCAAGCCGAGCTCGACGGACTGACCGAGGACGTTTTGGGCGCCCTGCATGTTCGTGGTCAGCATCTGGGCAGTCTGGCGTGGGTCGGTTGCCACCAGAGCGGCACTGTGCACGACGGCGTCGCATCCACGCAACGCGTCCCGTACCGAGACGCGATCGGTGATGTCCCCGACGGCGAAGTCCGACACGTCGACGCCCAGTTTGGCGACGGAGGTTTGCAGCCGAGCGGGATTTCGCACCAGAAACCGGATGGAGTGCCCCGCGTCGGCGATGACTTTGGCGGTCCACCCGCCCACAAATCCGGTACCGCCTGTCACCAGAACGCGCATGGTGCGATTCTGCAACCGATTACCGCGCAGCTGATCGGTGGGGGCGCTCCCCGTGAAATGTCGTTACAGATGACTGGAGGCGAAGTTGGCTGCTTGGCCTGTCATGCCGTTGACCGTATACAGAGCGTGCGCGACGGGACTGCCGCCTTCACCGCAAATCGCGTCGCCCTGAGCGCACAACTCAAGGGTCTTGGGCTGATATAGCGGGCCGATGGCGATCAACGGCGCGCCGTACTGCTGCAGGAAGTGATCGGAAGGTGTCCCGAAAAGGGTGACCGCGGCGACGTGGTTCGCTATCTCCGGCGGCATCGGCGGGGGTACCGCCGCAGCGGGTACGCCCGGCGGTACGGCAGCCGCGGTGACGTAACCTGCTACGGCTGCGCCTTGGGAGTATCCGCCCAGCACCTCCCTGGTCTTGGGGCAGTTCGCCGCCATGGACTCGATATGAGAACTGGCGTCACGAATGCCGTCGATGACCGTTATCGGAAAAGCGGGGCTGGAAAAGTCAGTGCTGGCAGGGTAATTGACCGGATACACCCCGACCGACCTGGAGCCAATCTGCGAGCGCAGCGCATCCACGAAGGGACCTCCGACGCCGCCAATACCAGGCGGCTCGCCGGAGCCGCGGGCGAACACCACCTCGACGTCGGGACACGGATCGGCAGACGCCGATGGCGCGGGCGTGCTCAACAGCGAAGTGGCCACCACGGCCACCACTCCCACGGACGCCACGAGCCGGCGCACCCCTTTAGTATGGACCAATTTGAAGACGTTCATCGCTACCCACCTGTTTCGCATCGTCAGCGCCCTTTGTCCGACATTCGATGCTTGATTGCGGTATGGATTGCCAGAAGGCACATTTCTCAACCGCCTGGCAGGGCCACAGTGTACCGATGCTTCGGGCTGCCATCATGGACTTCGTGAGCACCGCAGTTGTGGTGGCGATAGTGGCAGGGCTGATGCTCCTTGGCATCGGCATGGTGATCAATCAGCTTCTTCGGCTGAGGAAGTATTTGAAGGACTCACCCACGGGTCCACCCCCCAGTGAAGAACCCCCGGAGCAACCCACTTAACGCCCCGCCGCAGCATTTCGCACTGCGATCGGCCCGCTTGTATCCAGGGCTCTTCCTGACTGCTAGCTCCATTCCCGTGATGGCACCGCGTCGGGGAAATGCCCCTTCAGCAGTGGCCGCGCCGCGCACAAGGCGTCACGGCACGGTGACACCATCGACTCTTCTGGTAACCGACGATGGCTTGCCAGGTGCTGTGTCCGGTGCTGCCGACCCACATTTCGCAAACGTCGTCAAGCTGTTCTCGCAGCTGTTTCCCGGTCGCCGGATCGGAAGGTGGCGCGGGTGACCGCGTCTGCCACCGCCGAATAGATCCCGGTCGACAAGGTTGTCGACGAGGTCGGTTCCTCGCTGGACGGGCACCGCCGCAAGTTCCTTGTCCTGCTCCGCGACCCGTCGGTGCACCTGATCGTGGTGGAGCACCGGGACCGGTTCTGCCGATTCGGTTCGGAATACGTCCAGGCCGCACTGGCCGCACAGGGCCGAGAGCTGGTGGTCGTGGACGCCGCTGAGGTCGATGACGACCTCGAGCGGGACATGACCGAGATCCTCACCTCGATGTGTGCTCGTCTGTATGGCAAGCGGGCGGCTGAGAACCGCGCCAAGCGCGCACTCGCAGCTGCCGCTGCCGAGGACCGTGAGGCCGCCTGATGGCAAAGTTCGACGTCGCGGCGGGCTGGACGGTGCGGGCGTTCCAGTTCGCGCTGGACCCCACACCCGAACAGGCCGCGTGTGTGCGGCGGCAGTTCGGTGGCCGCCGGTACGCCCGCAACTGGGCCGTGCACACCTTGAAGGAGGACATCACCCGTTACCGGGAAGCCGGAGAGGAGACCGCGAAGCCGAGCCTTGCTGGGATGCGCAAGCGCTGGAATCAGGTCAAAGACACCGAGTGCGTCGACCGTGAGACCGGCCAGGTGTGGTGGCCTGAGAACAGCAAGGAGGCGTTCGCCGACGGCATTCGCGCCGCGGTGGACGGTTATTGGAATTGGCAGCAGTCTCGTGCGGGCAAGCGAGCCGGCCGCAGGGTCGGGTTCCCCCGCTTCGCGAAGAAGGGCCGAGACCGCGACCGGGTCACCTTCACCACCGGTGCCATCCGCATCGAATCTGACCGGCGACATGTCACCCTGCCTAGGATCGGGACCGTACGGGTGCATCAGAACACCGGCCGCCTGCGACGTCTCGTGGCCAAGGGGCAGGCACGGATTCTGGCGGTCACCGTATCCCGCAAGGGAACCATTGGAGGCGGCGTTGAAAGAACTGCGGAACCTGTCGCGGCGGAAGTCTCGCCGTAGCAGCGGTTCTCGCGGCTACATCGAAACGACACACCAGATTAACCCGAGATGGGGTGCGAGTCGCGTGACCGCTAAAGATCACTCACTCGCAACGGCTCGGTCACATCGGTCTGGGGGGCGCTGGGCGGAACCGTCGGATGGGCCGACCCCGAAACCGGCAGCGCCTTCGGTTTCATACACAATCGGCTGTTGACGCCGTTGCTGTTCGACATGGGGTCGTTCGCGGGCTTGGCCGGTCCGTTGCGCAATGCCGTCGCGGCCGCCCGTCATCGCGGACCGCTGCGGGTGCCGCGGCTCGGCGCGACCTACACCAAACCCGCTCGGGGAGAGGTGATCTCGGAAAAGATGGCGTCGGGAGAGGGTTAGCTCAGCCGACCCGCGACAAACGTTGCGGCTTGCGATGTCATCCCGGACTGAACATACGAACCGTGCGCCAGCGGGTTGAGGCCGCCGGAACATGCGGGATCGTCGGGAGCGCACTGGTCAATGGTCTTTGAGCTGTAAAGCGGGCCGATAGCGGGGAAAGCGATGCCCGCCAGGCTACTCGCGAGTGCGCTCGATGGATTGCCGAAGAGTGCGACCGCGGCGACGTGATCAGCCGCCGGGGGCGGCAAGGCCGCCGTAGCCAAATCTATGACGCCCGCGCCTTGAGAAAATCCGCCAAGCACCATTCGGGTGTTGGGGCAGCGCGCGACCATGTCCTGGACATGAGCACTGGCGTCATTGGCACCGTCGTTCGCGCTCGCGGCGAAAGCCTGGGTGGCGGGATAGTCGACCGGGTAGACCCCCAACGACCGCCCGTTAACTTGCGATCTGAGCGAGTCGACGAATGACTGGCCCACCTTGCCGACACCGGGAGGTTCGCCGGTCCCGCGAGCGAACACCACCTCGGCGTTGGGACATGGATCGGCATAGGCGGAAGGGATGCCGACTGGCCCGCTCAGCAGCGCCGGCGTTATCGCGACCGAAACGCCAAGGACGCGAGCGATGCGGTGTGCTCTCACTGTTCAATGCTGACATACCACCCCGGGCTGGTGCCCGGATCAGCTCGTCGATACTAGGCCTTTGTAAAGCCGCGGGGAAGTGTCAGCGGAAGATCGGTGTAGGTGACGATGCCGGGCGCCGCGGCAACGACTGCCGGGATGGCGTTGATGGTGGGCATGGCCGTGTGGGAAACATGGTTTCATCGTGGATCAGCCCTAAAGCGCGCAAGGGCTTCAGCAGCGACATCGCTGGACGCGGGCTGTTCGCCACCATGCGAATCGGTGCCGGTGAGATCGTCGCTGTCAAGGGAGGCCACATCGTGACCACGAGGCAACTACGTGAACTACCTGACCCGCTACCGAACTCGGAGATTCAGATCGCCGACGGGCTACACCTGGTGGCCGTGTCGCCCGAAGAGTACGAGCCGGTGATGTTGTTCATCAACCACTGCTGCGAACCCAACGTCGGGTTCGCCGGCAACATCGTGCTGGTCGCCATGTGCGAAGTCACCGCCGGTGAGGAACTCACCACCGACTATGCGCTGTTCGATAACTACAACGGACAAATGACCTGCCACTGTAATACCGCTTCTTGCCGGCGCGTGATCGACGGGCACGACTGGCGGCGAGGCGACCTACAGCGCAGGTACCACGGGTATTTCTTGTGGTACCTCCAACGTAAAATCACCGAGGCGCACCGCGACGCCGACCAATAAACGACGGCTGACGCACGTCCACAGACGTGGGGATGCAGGTTAGATGATTGGGGTTGGCGGGCCGTTGTGTTCGGCGGCGCGGAGCAGATCGAGTTGCATCCACGCAACGCCGTGCCAGCGTCCGTATTTCCAACCGATGCGCCGGTAGCGGCCAGCCTGCTGAAACCCGAAGGATCGATGAAAAGCGTTGCTGGCCTGGTTGGGTTGAGTGATGCCGGCGAAGGCGTGTCACCGCCGGGTGTGCCTGTCTCGATAGCGTTCGATTTCGAGTAGGGAGCCAGGTGGGCAAGGCTAGCTGGATGGAGCCGTTGATTATTGGCTGAGGCCAAGAGAAGAGTCGGCTGAGAGGACTGAGAGGGTGGCAGATGACCCGTGAGGCGTTTGGTGCCGAGTTTGTCGGCGCTGAAGGGTTCCTGGACACCCCAACGTATGGGCTGCCACCGGGCTTTGTCGCCGAGGCGCTGCGCGATTGTGTGCAGTCGTGGGAGCAGGGCACGCAGGAGGTCGGCGCATTCGACGAGCCGATGGCTGCCGGCCGAGCGGCGTACGCGTCGCTGACCGGAACGGATCCGCAACGAGTGGCGATGGGCAGCAGCGTCTCGTCACTCGTCGGCCTGGTGGCAGCATCGATACCCGATGGCAGTCGGGTGGCAACCTTGTGTGGTGAATTCACCAGCGTCACTTTCCCGTTCGCCGCGCAAGCGGCGCGCGGGGTAACCGTCGCCGAGTTGCCGCGTGGGCGGTTAGAGGATGCTGCTGGTGATTTCGACGTCGTGGCGGTCAGTCTCGTGCAGTCCGCCAACGGCGCGGTGTTGGACGTCGACACGTTGCGTCGCAGCGTCGCCGAGTCCGGCACGCTCACGGTGATCGATGCGACGCAGGCGCTCGGTTGGAAAGACATCGAACTGCCGTGGGCCGACGCCGCGGCGGCGGCCAGCTACAAGTGGTTGCTGGGGCCACGCGGTGTGGCATGGGTGTCGTTGAGTGAGCGGATGTTCGAAACGCTGGTGCCGCACGTAGCGAACCCGTATGCGGGTGAAGACCTGTGGTCATCGCTGTATGGATTGCCCCTGCGGTTAGCTTGCGGCGCTCGGCGGTTTGACTCGTCACCGGTTTGGTTCAGTGTGCTGGGGGCGGGGATCTCGTTGCCCTGGGTCGCCTCGCTGGATCGAGCGGCGGTGGAGGAACACACTGTGGGGCTAGCGAATCGGCTGCGCGCCGAACTGGGGTTAGCACCCGCCGAGTCGGCGATCGTGTCGATCCCGGTCGCCCATGCGGCCGACGCCTTACAGAAAGCCGGTGTCCGGGCTTCCCTGCGCGCAGGTGCTGCCCGCGTCGGTTTCCACCTGTACAACACCGAGGAAGACCTCGGCCGCCTCCTTGATGCGCTTTAGACACGACGGGACAACAGTTCTCCCGTACACCGTCCTTTGTGGGACATACGCCGGCACAGGGCTACCGTGATGACATGACGCGCTGCACGGAGTGCGGCTTCGACTATCAAACGCCCTCATCAGGCTGTCGCCCGCAGACTGGGAGCGCACCGTAACCCATACCTATCCCGAACCAGCAGAGCGTTCCCTTCGCTGGGTTGCGGCACACACCCTCCATGAACTCCGTCACCACCTGCTCGATATCCGCCAACAGCTCGACCGGACCGATGAAGCTGACAGCAGGCGAGCAAGCCGCTAATCGGTCTGAAATCGCCTCATCTCGGCCTGATTCGAGTCCCGTTCATAAATAACCGCGACCGATTGGTTCTTTGTCATGTGCCCCATCTACGTCGCACCCAAACTCAAAATCAATGCCCTCGCCCCGGCGTGACGGTTACTTTATGGCAACGAAATAGCCTGTGCAGCAAGCGCTATGGCGTTAGCTGAGCGGTCGATGTCGTTGTCTGTTGTCGTCCAGTTCGAAATCGATACCCGCAATATGTACTGGCCCGAAACCGCAAGGGAAGCACCACAAACCCGCCTCTTCAGGGGACGTGTTCATGACTGGATTTTCTTTCCGTTGATGCGCTGCCTCGTTGGTGCCGTCATGGGCGCAAGCACAGACCGCCTGAGTTGCTGCCGCTCCCAAATTCCGTGCCATCAACCCGGTAGGCTGCGACGGTGTCGGCACTGAAGCTAGGCAGCCGCACCCCACCGCCAGCTGAAGGGAGACACGCGATGCCCAGGGTGAAATGGCTGGAAAAGCCTGCGACCCATGATTTTCCGGCAGCAGCCGACTACCTCGCTTTGCTCGCGGACTCGGACACCGTCAAAGACCTGATAGAGCGGCTGCAGGGTGGAAGCATCGCGCACAAGAAGGCCAAAGACATTCTTCGGGCAGCGCAGCTGACCCTGTTACCCGTTGACAACCCCCATGTCGCGTCGGATCTGTCCAAGATCAAAAAAGGTGAACCGCTGTCACCCATCCTGCTGGTCCGGGGCGACTTCGTGACCGGTGTTCCGTTACAGATCGCCGACGGCTACCACCGGGTATGCGCGAGTTATCACACCGAAGAGAACACCGACATTCCGGTCGTGCTCGCGGTAGCGAGCCGCAAGCCGTAGCGTCGGGAGCTATTCTTCGACCGCGACACCGCCCCGGGTGCCCCTGCGCCGAAGCCGATGCGACCCCTTCCCCGTCGGGCGGCGGTTGCGCAATCCGCCCCGAGGCTCCTCGGCGGTTTCGGCGGTGACTTCCCCGCTAGCGGCTGGTACCCCCACGACGGGCTCTTCTGCCTGCTCGGGGTTTTCGGTTTCTTCGGCTTCGGCGGCTTCGGGTTCGCCGGCTTCAGCCTCGACGGTCTCGGCCTGGTCAGCTTCCGCCTCGACGGTCTCGGCTTGGTCAGCTTCCGCCTCGGTGCCCTTCTTGCGGCGAAGGCGGCGCTGTTTGGGCTTCTTTGCCTTGATCAGTTTCGGCGGCGGCGGCAACTCGGCGACGAACGACAGATAAAACGCGAAGAACCCGAGTACCGCGATCGCGGCAGCGGCGCCGTAAATCCCGAACAAATACTGTCCAGCAGCGTCCAGGCTGAGCCAGATCTCGCTGATCGCGGTGCCGATGATCAGCACGCCGGCCAGTACGTGGCCCACGATCGACCAGACCCTTATGGACAGGGCCAGCTGCGGAGTCCCCAACTCCGGCTTGCGGGTACGCCACAGGGTAAACACCACGGGCAGTGCGGCCAGGCCGACCAGCGCACCCGTCACGATCCGAAGCGCCGTCCCCAACGAATGCGTGGTGTCGCCCATCAGCTCAGGCCAGCGGGGCAACACAAAAAAGAAATAGAGGACGCCGGCACCGATCGAGAATGACGCGTGCCACAGTATGGCGACCTTGCGCCCCATACGCCTCCTCATGCTGGTGGTGAGCCCACGCCAACCTAACGGGCAGCCCAAACCGATTCCAGGCAACACCGTGCGTGGTCGCGCCTGAAAAAGAGTACGACCGATTGCGGAGGATGCGGGATTTGAACCCGCGAGGGCTGTTAACCCAACCCGCGTTCCAGGCGAGCGCCATAGGCCACTAGGCGAATCCTCCGTGGCCATGGTAGCGGCTGAGTCGCGCGGACTGTGCTGTGGCCGGCGCTTGCTCCGAGCCAGGTACTACACTCGCGGTGGACCCCGCGCGGCGTCTATCCTGTGAACTCCCCCAGGGCCGGAAGGCAGCAAGGGTCAATGGGCTCTGTCGGGTGCGCGGGGTCCCCTGCGTCGGGGCAACCAGTGGACCCCGAATCCCACGGCGTTCGACAGCGAAAGGGCCCATGGTGTCGTTCGATTCCCTCAGCCCTGAAGAGCTAGCAGCTCCGCACGCCCGCCACCTGCAGGACTACGCGGAGCTGCAGGCCATGAAGCTGGCCCTGGACCTCACCCGCGGCAAACCGTCCCCAGAGCAGCTCGACCTGTCCAACCACCTGCTGAGCCTGCCCGGAGACGATTATCGCGACGCCGACGGCACCGACACTCGCAACTACGGCGGCCTGCACGGCCTGCCCGAACTGCGGGCTATATTCGGCGAGCTGCTCAGCATTCCGGTGCCCAACCTGATCGCGGCCAACAACTCCAGCCTGGAGTTGATGCACGACATCGTCATCTTCTCGATGCTGCACGGCGGCGTGGACTCGCCACGGCCGTGGAAGGACGAACCGCGCGTTAAGTTCCTCTGTCCCGTCCCCGGCTATGACCGGCACTTCGCCATCACCGAGACGATGGGCATCGAGATGATCCCGATCCCGATGCTGCAGGACGGTCCGGACGTCGACCTGATCGAAGAACTGGTCGCGGTCGACCCCGCCATCAAGGGCATGTGGTCGATGCCGGTGTTCGCCAATCCGACCGGCGTCACCTACTCCTGGGAAATGGTTCGCCGACTCGTCCAGATGCGGACGGCAGCACCTGACTTCCGGCTGTTCTGGGACAACGCGTATGCGGTGCACACCCTGACACACGACTTCATCCGCCAGATCGACGTCCTGGGGCTGGCCGCCAAGGCCGGCAACCCCAACCGGCCCTACGTCTTCGCGTCCACCTCCAAGATCACCTTCGCCGGCGCCGGTGTCGGTTTCCTGGGCGGATCGCTGGGCAACATCGCCTGGTATCTGCAATACGCGGGCAAGAAGTCGATCGGCCCCGACAAGGTCAACCAGCTGCGGCATCTGCGCTTCTTCGGCGATGCCGACGGGGTCCGCCTGCACATGCTGCGACACCAGCAGATACTGGCGCCGAAATTCGCGCTGGCGGCCGAAATCCTGGATCAGCGGCTGAGCGATTCCAAGATCGCGTCGTGGACCGAGCCCAAGGGCGGTTATTTCATCAGCCTCGACGTGTTGCCCGGCACGGCGCGGCGGACCGTCGCCCTGGCCAAGGACGCCGGTATCGCGGTAACCGAGGCGGGCGCGTCGTTCCCGTACCGGAAAGATCCGGACGACAAGAACATCCGGATCGCGCCCACCTTCCCGTCGCCGCCGGATCTGCGTGACGCGGTCGACGGGTTGGCGACCTGCGCGCTGCTGGCGGCTTCTGAATTATTGCTCAACCCGGGACTTGCCACCTCGGCACCGAGTGTGCGCTGAGACCACCGCCTTGCCGGACGGTAGTCACTCCGCGTCGGTAGCCTGCTGACCGTGGCCCTTTATCGCAAGTATCGACCGGCAACCTTCGCCGAGGTGGTGGGTCAGGAGCACGTCACCGAGCCGCTGTCCATTGCCCTGGAAGCCGGCAGGATCAACCACGCGTACTTGTTCTCCGGGCCGCGCGGCTGCGGAAAGACCTCGTCAGCGCGCATCCTGGCCCGGTCGTTGAACTGTGTGCAGGGACCGACGGCCCATCCGTGTGGAGTTTGCGAGTCCTGCACGGCGTTGGCGCCCAACGCGCCCGGCAGCATCGACGTGGTGGAGCTCGACGCCGCCAGCCACGGCGGCGTCGACGACACGCGCGAGCTGCGGGACCGCGCGTTCTACGCGCCGGCGCAGTCGCGCTACCGGGTGTTCATAGTCGACGAAGCGCACATGGTGACCACCGCGGGGTTCAACGCGCTGCTCAAGATCGTGGAGGAGCCGCCCGAACACCTCATCTTCATATTCGCCACCACCGAACCGGAGAAGGTGCTGCCGACGATTCGATCGCGCACCCATCACTACCCTTTTCGGCTGCTGCCGCCGCGCACCATGCGGGCATTGATCGGGCGGATCTGTGAGCAGGAGGGCGTCATCGTCGACGATGCAGTGTATCCGCTGCTGATCCGCGCCGGCGGTGGTTCGCCACGTGACACTCTGTCGGTGTTGGACCAGTTGGTGGCCGGAGCCGCAGGTGATCACCTGACCTACCAGCGCGCGCTAGGGCTGCTGGGCGCCACCGACGTCGCACTGATCGATGACGCCGTCGACGCTCTTGCCGCTTCAGATGCCGCCGCGTTGTTCGGTGCGGTCGAGTCGGTGATCGACGCCGGTCACGACCCCCGGCGTTTCGCCACCGATCTGCTGGAGCGGTTCCGCGATCTCATTGTGCTGCAAGCGGTTCCGGATGCCACAACCCGCGGCGTGGTGGATGCACCGGAGGACGTGCTGGACCGGATGCGCGAGCAAGCGGCCCGTATCGGGCCGGCCACCCTGACCCGGTACGCCGAGGTGGTGCAGGCCGGGCTGGGGGAGATGCGCGGTGCGACGGCGCCGCGACTGCTGCTCGAGGTGGTCTGCGCGCGATTGCTGCTGCCCTCGGCCAGCGACGCCGAGTCTGCGCTGCTGCAACGCGTCGAGCGGATCGAGTCCAGGTTGGACATGTCCATCCCGGCGTCCGAGAGTGCTGCACCCGCCGCCCCTCGATCCGTGCCGCCCGAGCGGGTTGCCCAGCCCAGTCCGCCGCCACGGCGGGCGAGGGTTTCCGCCGCTCCCGAGCCCAAGCGCGGGCCAGCGCCCGAACCGGCACCCGAATCAGTCTCTGCCCCCGCTGAACTCAACGCGGCCGCAGTGCGAACCATGTGGCCGACGGTGCGCGACAAGGTGCGCCA
This sequence comes from Mycobacterium sp., assembly GCA_035515675.1. GTDB lineage: Bacteria > Actinomycetota > Actinomycetes > Mycobacteriales > Mycobacteriaceae > Mycobacterium. Next base: position 9,749 of record DATJBA010000352.1, on the reverse strand, counting down.
GCGCAGCCGCACCACCGAGGTGATGCTGGCGGGCGCTACCGTCCGCGCAGTAGAGGACAACACGTTGGTGCTGACCCATGCATCGGCGCCGCTGGCCAAGCGGCTATCCGAACAGCGCAACGCCGACGTCGTCGCCGAAGCGCTCAAAGACGCGCTGGGAGTGAACTGGCGGGTGCGGTGTGAGGCCGGCGCGCCGGCGCCCGCAGCGACGGCATCGTCGCCCACTAGGGAGGAAGCGCCCACAAACGAGTCTGCTGATGCGGATTCGGATCAGCGAGACGAAGAGGAACACATGCTTGCCGAAGCCGGCCGTAGCGAGCCATCGGCGCCGCGGCGCGACCCCGAAGAGGTTGCACTCGAGCTGCTGCAGAACGAATTGGGTGCCCGCCGCATCGACAACGACTAGGTCAAATTAAGGCTGCCACCACGGTCGCAGCGGCAGGCTGTCGTCACCCCGCGCGTCGACCTTGGCCGCCAGTACGTGATGCAGCTGAAGGTTGTTCTGCTCGAAGGCCACCCGTGAGGCCGCCATGTACAGACCCCACACCTTGGCGGTCGCCAGGCCGACCTCGGCGACTGCGGCGTCCCAGTGCTCGACGAGGTTGCGGCACCAGTCGCGCAGCGTCATCGCGTAGTGATGCCGGAAGTTCTCCGCGTGCAGAACTTCCAAGCCAGCCTCCTGGATCTCGGTGGTGATGCGTCCCGAGCCGGTCAGCTCCCCGTCCGGGAAGACGTAGCGGTCGGTAAATCCGCCCGCAAAGGAGGACGATTTATTGTCGTGGCGGGTGATGCAGTGGTTGAGCAGCAGACCGCCGGTGCGCAGCTTGGATTTGAGGAAGCCGAAGTAGGCGGCGTAATTCTTGACGCCGATGTGCTCGGTCAACCCGATCGAAGAAACGGCGTCGAACGCCACCTCGCCCACGTCGCGGTAGTCGGAGTGCCTCACTTCAGCAAGGTCCGTCAGCTGTTCATCTTGGATCGCTTTTTGCGCCCACTTCGCCTGCTCGGCCGACAGGGTGGCACCGATCGCCCGGACACCGCGTCGCGCCGCGTAGCGCACCATGCCTCCCCAGCCGCAGCCGACGTCGAGCAGCCGGTCGCCCGGCTGTAGCCGCAGCTTCTGGAAAATCAGCCGGTACTTGCTCTCCTGGGCCTCTTCCAGCGTCGCGTCGGCGTTGGGATAGACCGCGCAGGTGTAGGTCATCGACGGACCGAGCACCCATTCGTAGAAGGTGTTGGAGACGTCGTAGTGGTGGTGGATGGCCTCGGCGTCACGGGTCTTGCTGTGCAACAAGCCGTCAGCGAACCGGCGCCACCGTGGCGGCATCTCCTCTGGCGGCGGCGCGATCGGCAACAAATGCTCGACGCCGATCGAACGGACAACATTGGCCAGCACCCGCGCCGACGGCCGCTTGAATTGGACCTTGTCGGTCAGCGTCTTGAGCAGCTGGTACGGATCGCCGGGATGTACGCCGTACGCTTGCAGGTCACCGGCCACGTAGGCGCGGGCGAGACCGAGTTCGCCGGGAGCTGTGGCCAGGTAGGTGGCGCCGCGGGGCGTCCGAAGATCCAGACCCAATACGGCATCATCGCTTCCCGCGGTGCTGCCGTCGTACGCGGTGAACTTCAGCGGCTGCCGCCCGGTTGCGGTGAAGATCTCCAGAATCTCAGCCATGCTCAGTTTGCCCGTGGTCGTGCGGTTGGGTTCTCTAGTCGTCGTCACCGCCGTTGCACCGCCTTTGCATAGAGGTCGAGGAGACGAGAATCGGGATCGTAGGTTTTCTTGACCGTGTGGTACGCCTCGCCGCCGTAGAGCTGATCGAACTCCTCGCGGGTATAGAAGGAGTCAGAGTATAGCGACTTGTGCCCGTCGAGCTCACTCACCTTCGCCTCAATCGTCCGGTTGGTTATGCCCTCGGCGGCGCCGGCCGGCACCGAAGACCAGAATCCTATATTGACGTAGGTGTGGTCCGGCCGCATCGGATACAGCGGCCAGCCGTCTTGGTCGCGCAGCCGCACCGGGCATAACCAGATCGGTGTGATGGGCACGAAGGCGGCGAACCACTCCAGAAATTCGCAGGCCCGTTCGACCGGCACCTCGATGTCCTGCACCACCCGCTCACGCGCCGGATGACCGTTGCGTTTCTCGATCCAGTCGGACACGCCGAAGCGCTGGTCCATCGCCACGAGCTTCGAGTAGACGCTGCTGCGCCGGTAGCGGCGCGGCCACCATCGCCGCAGCCGCGGGTTCTGCACGCCAAACGCGCGTGAGCACCAAAACCAATCGGTGTCCCAGCGCCAGAAGTAGTCGTGCATCGTTAGCCGGTCATCTTTGCTGCCTTCCACACCAACGGAGTCGTGCTGGATTGACCGGTAGTAGATGTTCTTTCCGGTGTAGTCGCTGACCGGTCCCGGGGTTGTGGTCCGCCTGGCAAGGCATAGGTAGCTTTCGTCGGCGCTGAACACCACCCCGTCGAGATAGTCCACCGGAGTGCCACCCTGCCCACCGGTATCGACGATGCGTTCCATCGCCGCGACCATCTCGGACAGCGAGCGGAATCGGATGTGCCGCAGCGCCACAAATGGCATGATGGGCTCCAGCTCGATCCGAAGCCTGGTTGAATACCCCAGTGTCCCATAGGAATTGGGAAAGGCGCGGAAGAGGTCGGAATGCTGGTCGCGGGATGCGGTGAGCAATTCGCCAGCGCCGGTGAGGATATCCATATCCAGCACCGATTCATGTGGCAGACCGTTGCGAAACGACGCCGACTCGATACCCAGGCCGCTGACCGCGCCGCCGAGGGTGATGGTCTTCAGCTGCGGGACCACCAGTGGCGAAAGGCCGTAAGGCAGGGTCGCGGCTACCAGGTCCTCATATGTGCACATGCCGGCCACGTCGGCCGTGTGGGTTTCGGGATCGACACCGAGGACTCCGGTCAGCCCCGAGGTATCCAGGCCGCGCGCATCGCGTTTGGCGCGGGCGCGGAACAGATTTGAGGTGGGCTTGGCGAGCCGGACGGCGGACGTTGCAGGGATGGATCGATAACTCGCGATCAACCGGTCAACGCCCGACGTGTGCGCGGAGAGTGCAGATCCAGGGACAGGCACCACATATACCCTAGTCTTCGGAAACAGCCCGTGCACCCGCGCGGGCGGTATCACCAAAGAGGAGTTGCGCCTGATGGGCCAGGTGAGCGCAGCCAGCACGGTTTTGATCAACGTCGAGCCCGCGGCCACTCTTGCCGCGGTCGCGGACTATCAGAAGGTCCGCCCGAAGATCCTGTCCCCGCAGTACAGCGAATACCAGGTGCTGCAGGGCGGGCAGGGGCCGGGCACGGTTGCCAAGTGGAAGCTGCAGGCCACCAAATCACGCGTTCGCGATGTGCAGGTCAACGTCGACGTCGCCGGTCACACCGTCATCGAGAAGGACGCGAACTCGTCCATGGTCACCAACTGGACGGTGGCTCCTGCCGGACCCGGATCCAGCGTCACCGTGAAGACCACCTGGAATGGCGCGGGCGGTGTCAAGGGCTTCTTCGAAAAGACCTTTGCGCCACTGGGACTGAAGAAGATTCAGGCCCAGGTCCTGGCCAACCTCAAGAACGAACTGGAAAGCTAGCCGGCCCCCTTAGCGCACCTGGCCCTGGCTGGCCAGAAAGCCCGCGACACCGCGGACTACTGCGTCGGCGTATTTTTGCCTGCCGTCAGGGGACTCCATGAGCGCCGAATCCGCGGGATTCTTCATGTTGCCCAACTCGACCAGGATCGACGGATACTGCGCCAGGTTCAGTCCGGCCAGATCCGAGCGCCCGTACAGCCCGTTTTGGCCGATGTAGTTGGCGGGCGGAATACCCGAGGCCTGCAACTGATCGCGCATGATTCGGGCGAACTGTACCGACGGTCCGGCCTGCACCTGGTTGAGCGGTGGGGCCGAGTAGTTGACGTGGAATCCCCGGCCGGACGGTGGGCCGCCGTCCGCGTGCAGGCTCACGATCGCGTTAGGGCGCAACGAATTGGCCATGTTGGCGCGGGCATCGACACATGGTCCCACCCCGGTGTCGTCGCCGCGTGACATGGCAGTCCGGACGCCCAGAGCGTTCAATTCAGAGCGAACCCGCAGCGCGGTGTCCCAGTTGAAGGTGTGCTCCTGATATCCGCTATTGGTCGACGTTCCGGTGGCCTGACAGTCCTTGGTGCCGCCGCGACCGGTGGGCACCTGACGGGTGATGGAGGCATCATTGGAGCCGTTGTGGCCGGGATCGATGAAAACAACCATGCCGGCGATATTGGAAGGGGTTGCGGTGGCGGTCGGGACGATTACTGTCGAAGCAGCAACCAGTACGCCGACCACCATTTTGATCCCGACACGCCTGCTCACTCGTAGGTCCACGGCGCAAAGGTAACGTCGCGCGTCTACGCTGGGTGTTTCGAATCGCCCGACATCCACAGGCGAAACCAACTTGAGACCAAGATGCGAGGGGGCTGTCATGCAACCGGGAGGCGATATGTCGGCGCTGCTCGCCCAGGCGCAGCAGATGCAGCAAAAGCTACTGCAAGCCCAGCAACAGCTCGCGAACGCTGAGGTGCACGGTCAAGCCGGTGGGGGTTTGGTCAAGGTCGTCGTCAAAGGCAGCGGCGAGGTGGTCGCGGTGCAGATCGATCCCAAGGTCGTCAACCCTGGGGACGTCGAAACTTTGCAGGACTTGATCGTCGGCGCGATGGCCGACGCTTCCAAGCAAGTCACCAAGATGGCGCAGGAGCGGCTGGGGTCACTGGCCAGTGGCATGGGTGGCCGACCGGCCCCACCGCCAACCCAACCGCCGGTGGGGCTCTGACGCTGCACCGACATGTTTGAGGGACCTGTCCAGGATCTGATCGACGAACTCGGCAAGCTGCCGGGTATCGGACCAAAGAGCGCCCAGCGCATCGCCTTCCACCTGTTGTCGGTTGAACCGCCGGATATCGACCGGCTGACCGCGGTGCTGGCGAAAGTCCGCGACGGCGTGCGGTTCTGTGCGGTGTGCGGCAATGTTTCCGACGACGAGCGTTGCCGCATCTGCGCCGATCCGCGCCGGGACGGCTCGCAGGTGTGCGTCGTCGAGGAGCCGAAGGACATCCAGGCCGTCGAGCGCACCCGCGAATTCCGCGGCCGCTACCACGTCCTGGGCGGTGCGCTTGATCCGCTGTCCGGAGTTGGTCCTGATCAGCTGCGGATCCGCGAGCTGCTGAACCGTATCGGGCAGCGGGTCGACGATGTCGACATCACCGAGGTGATCATCGCCACCGACCCCAATACCGAGGGGGAGGCGACCGCCGCCTACCTGGTTCGGATGCTGCGCGATATTCCCGGCCTGACCGTGACGCGGATCGCGTCCGGGCTGCCGATGGGCGGCGACTTGGAGTTCGCCGACGAGCTGACACTGGGCCGCGCGCTCACCGGCCGCCGCGCGATGGTCTGAGGTTTCCCGCTTGGCCCGCTTCGCCGAGCCTGTAATTTTGCAGGCCCTTACTCGCACTTGTTCTGCAGATTTGCAGGCTCGGCGAATTGTCGGCCCCCGGTGCAAGCATTCCAGGGCATGGCGGTGGTGTTCATCGGCAGTGAGGCGGTCGCGTCCGCGGATGTGACTCGGCATGAGCTGCAACGGTGGTATCGCCCGGTTTATCCGGGTGTCTACGTCCCTAAGGGGCACAACTTGTCGCTGCGCGACCGGACCACCGGCGCGTGGTTGTGGTCGCGTCGTCGAGCGGTCATCGCTGGGGTCGCCGCATCTGCGCTGCATGGCGCGCAATGGGTTGACGATGAAGTTCCGATCGAGTTGATCTGGTCCAGTACCCGGCCACCGCTTGGACTCGTCGCTCGTGACGAGACCTTGGGCGACGACGAGATCACCCGTGCGGTAGGCCTCCCGGTCACTACGCTGGCCAGGACTGCGTACGATCTCGGCCGGTATCTGCCGCGCGGGCAGGCCGTGGCACGGCTGGACGCGCTGATGCGGGCCACGCCGTTTTCCGTCGAGGATGTGCTACTGCTGGCCAAGCGGTACCCGGGCGCTCGCGGCCTGCGGCGGCTGCGTGCAGCGCTTCCCCTTGTCGATCCTGGCGCCGCATCCCCCAAGGAGACCTGGCTGCGGCTCCTTTTGATCGACGCCGGGTTACCCACTCCCACCACGCAGATACCGGTGCAGGAGAACTGGCGACTGGTTGGCGTGCTCGATATGGGCTGGGAGAAATACAAAGTGGCGGCTGAGTATGACGGCGACCAACACCGCACCGACCGACGCCGGTATGTGCGAGACCAGAGGCGGCTGCGGAAGCTCGCCGAGATGGGCTGGATCGTGATCAGAGTGATCGCCGAGGATAAGCCTGAAGACGTTGTCATGCGCGTGTGTGCCGCGCTGTTGGCAAGGGGCTGGCGGCCCTAGCGCGCCGCCAGTCGCTCGCGGCGCAATAGGTCCACCTCGGGCATCTCCAGCGGCGCCAGCTCGCCTACCACTTTGCTCAGCAGCAGGTCGGCGAGTTCCGGGTTGCGGGCCAGACACGGCCCGTGCATGTAGGTTGCGACCACGCTGCCCTGCACCGCGCCGTCAAAGCCGTCGCCGGCCCGGTTACCCGCGCCTTTGACCACCGCGCCCAACGGCGACGCCGCAGGGCCCAGGACGGTGCCACCCCGGTGGTTTTCGAAACCTGTGAGGCGTTGGCTCAACCCAGCGAGCAACGGCCTGGTGACCAGCTCGCCGATAGTGCGCGCATGTTGGGGTGAGGTGGTCGCATCGAGCAGGCCCACGCCGTCGACTCGTTCCCCGGACGACGTTTCGTACCAATGCCCGAGCACCTGGGTAGCCGCACAGATCGCCAGCACGGGTGCACCCCGGTCCGCCGCGCGCTGCAGGCCTGGGTACCGAAGCAGGTGCCTGGTGGCCAGCCGCTGCGCGTAGTCCTCCGCCCCGCCCAGCGTGTACAAGTCCAAGGATTTCGGCACCGGATCGGCCAGCGTCACCTCGACAATCTCGGCGGCCACACCCCGCAGCCGCAATCGTTGGCGCAGCACCAAGGCGTTACCGCCGTCGCCGTAGGTGCCCATCACGTCGGGCAGCACCAGCCCGATTCGTACCTTTGAAAGAGACCCTGTATCAGCCATGGCGTGCCAATGCTCGCTGCAGCTGCAGAAACGCGGTGTAGTTGGCGACGACCTCCACTCGCCCGGGCGGGCAGGACGCGATGGCCGCCACGGTGTCATGCACCAAGGTGTGCTCAACGCCCGCATACCCGAGGCGCACCGCCAGGTCGGTGCCGCGTTCGCCGGCGGCTACAACGGCGGTCTCCTCGAAGTGTTCGAAACGCACATCCCATAACCACGACAGGTCCTCGCCGTCGGGCACCTGCCCGTTGACCGCGATGACGACCCCGGCCGCATGCTTGTCCACCATCAACAGCGCTTCCTGCCAGCCGGCCGGATTCTTGGCCAGCAGGATGCGTGCTTGGTGGCCGCCGATACACACGGTCCGGTAGCGTCCGGCGACTTCGTCGACCTTGGAGACAGCCGCTACCGCTGCCACTGGGGACGCGCCCAGCGCAACGGCGGCGGCCACGGCCTGGGCGGCATTGCCCCGATTCACCGCGCCCGGCAGCGCCAGCCGCATCGGCAGGGCCAGCCCGTCGGGCCCATAGAGGGTTTCGTCGTCGAACCACCAGTGCGGGCTGGGCCGCTTGAAGTCGGCGCCGGTGGAATACCAGTGGCCCTTGTCGCGGACGATGACTTCACCGCTGCGCGGACAGCTGACCGAGTCGTTCGCCCACGAGCCGCCCGCAGCCACCCACACCACGTTGGGGCTGTCGTAGGCCGCCGAGGTCATCAGCACGTCGTCGCAGTTGGCGACGATGACCGCCGTCGGATGCCGGGCCAGGCCGGCCCGCAGCGTGCGTTCGATCACGTTGATCTCGCCGACCCGGTCCAGCTGGTCGCGCGACAGGTTGAGCAGCACGATCACGCTCGGCTCGATGGCGTCGGAGACGTGCGGCACGTGCATCTCGTCGACTTCCAGGGCGGCCAGCCCGGCGTGGCGGTCGGCGGCCAGCGCGACTACCAGGCCGGCGTCCATGTTGGCGCCCTCGGCATTGGTGGCCACCGGTCCAAGCGTGCTCAGTGCGGCGGCGGTCATCCGGGTCGTCGTCGACTTGCCGTTGGTACCGGTGACGACGACGGTGCGCCGTCCCGCCCCGAGCTGACGCAGAATCGAGCGGTCCAGGGTCATCGCGATCAGGCCGCCGATCATCGCCCCGGCTCCGCGTCCGGTGACCCGCGACGCCCACCGCGCGCTCGCTCCTACGGCGAGGGCCAGACGTGCGCGGGTGGTAACCACCCGCGCAGTTTAAGTGCCGACACGATGCGCAGCGACACCGATGATGTCGGTCGGGCGTGCCATCCTCAGTTCATGAACCGGGTGTCCTGGGGTCGGCCGGCCTGCGAGCCGTACGGGGGTTGGGCCGTCATCGATGTCGAGACCTCGGGCTTTCGGCCGGGTCAGGCGCGGATCATCAGTCTTGCCGCACTCGGGCTCGACGCCGACGGTCGAGTCGAGCAATCGGTCATCAGCTTGCTCAACCCCGGGGTTGACCCGGGTCCTACACACGTGCACGGCCTGACCGCCGCGATGCTCGAGGACCAGCCGCAGTTCGCCGACATCGTCGGTGACGTGGTCGAGGTGCTGCGCGGCCGCACGCTGGTGGCACATAATGTCGCGTTCGACTACGCATTCCTCGCTGCGGAAGCCGAGCTCGCCGGAGCCGAACTTCCCGTCGACGCCGTTATGTGCACGGTTGAGTTGGCCCGGCGGCTGGACCTCGACATCGACAACCTGCGGCTGCAGACGCTCGCGGCGCACTGGGGTGTGACCCAGGAACGGCCACACGACGCCTTCGACGACGCGTTGGTGTTGACCGGAGTGCTGGCGTCTTCGCTCGAGCGGGCGCGTGAACGCGACATCTGGCTGCCGGTGCGTCCGGTGACCCGGCGCCGGTGGCCGAACGGCCGGGTGACCCACGACGAGCTGCGACCGTTGAAGGTGTTGGCTTCCCGGATGCTCTGCCCGTATCTCAACCCGGGGCCATATATCCATGGCAGGCCGCTGGTCCAGGGCATGCGGGTGGCGTTGGCCGCCGAGGTGCGACGAACTCACGAGGAACTCGTCGAGCGGATCCTGCACGCCGGGCTGGCCTACAGCGACACCGTCGACCGGGAGACCTCGCTGGTGGTCTGCAATGACGCCGCCCCTGAACAGGGCAAAGGCTACCTAGCGCGGCAATTGGGGGTGCCGATGGTAACTGATGCGCAATTCATGGAGTGCGTTGGTGCCGTCGTCGGCGGCACCAACATGGAGGAATTCACCGACGCCACCGCGCTCGATGCGCAGCTCGCACTGTTTTGACGGCCGCTAGCTCAGCGCCGCTTCGCCCACGTCCGCTAAGGACCTGTTGTTATGGAGCTCGAGCCTGTAGGCATCCCATGCCTGGTGGCCGTAGGGCATGCCCGGATGCCACCCGCCGGGGTCGATGCGACCGGGCTGAGGACGGCCGCGCGGACCAAAACGCTCACCGCAGGGCGTGACGATCGGCGGCAGCTCCCATTTGCTTCGACGGAGTCTCGTCCAGCGCTAGCATGCCGACGCCCCTTCTCCTACTAAGGAATGCACGAACCCTGTCTCCCCTCAGGTTTCGCGTCCTCCCCTGCGTTCAACCTGGACCAGGTTAGC
>DATJBA010000351.1:0-9862 GCA_035515675.1 Mycobacterium sp. | reverse complement strand
CAGGTGCCGTAGGAGGTGAACGGCTGGCTGAACCTCATGGCGAAATACACCGTGTAGGTGTTTTTCTTACCGCAGAATCGGCCGCTGCTCGCCCATCCGGTGATCGTGGTGTTGTCCGCGCCGATCTGGATGGTCGCGGCGGAGTTGCCCCCCAGCGACCCGCCGGTGCGCACATGAAACATTGCGGGCCGGTCGTTGTGCGGGTAGTGAAACCGGCCAACGCCGGTGCGGGTGGTGGCGGTCAGTTCGGCGGTCACGTTGGTCTTGGGAAAGCGCACGGTGTAGTAGCCGGGGACACCCACTTCGGTGTCGTCGTGGGCGATCTCCTCCCAAGCATTCCAGGGCTCCACGCCGATCGGAGTGGTGGTCGGCAGCATCGAAATGTCGCCGAATGCCGCGCAGCCCACTGAGGCGTGGGTCATGCTGAATCCGGTGGAGCTCCTGGCGGCGTGGTCGTAGCCCGCGTAGGTGTCGAGGGTGTCCGGCGAGTACTGCACCATGCCGAACGGCACGGTGGCGCCGGGGAAGTTGTTGTTTTCGCCCACTACCTCGCCTCCCGTGCCTGTGGCGATGAGCGTGTTGACGTAATCGACCGGCTTCGTGACGAACCCGGGCTCACCCTCGTAAGCCTTAGGCGGTGCCGCCGCAATGAAGGCCACGAAGACCGTCGTCGCCGCGACCAGCGCGATACGGGCCCTTCGTGACTTCATAGCTGTCTCTTACTGCATAACCATCTGTTCGCGTGGGCGTTTCGACAAGGAACACCCCGTAGCTCTAGGAGCCGGATCGCGCCGCGGAGACGAACACGCTACGCGGCGCCCCGTCCTCCAGCCCCTCCGGGGCGCTGCGGCCGTAGCGGGCCATCAACTCCTCGGCCGGCGTCGCCGACACGTCCCAGCCTTGATCTCGTAACCAGTCGGCGACGTCGGTGCGGTCTTCGAAGTACCACAAATCCTCGAAGTCTCCGACCTCACGCCCTGCCGCTTTGGCCAGAACCTCGCGGTAACGCTGCATCTGCGATCGCACCCGCTCACGGCCCTCGGGAGTGTTGAAATCGGGGCCGGGCGCCTCCACCGCGATCCGGCTGCCCGTGACGCTCAGCGCCTGAACACGCTCGAACATCAGATCCTGGGCGGCCGCCGGCAGAAACGGCAACAGCCCCTCAGCCGACCACGCACTCGGGGCCGCGGCGTCAAACCCGGCCTGCCGCAACGCCGTCGGCCAATCCTGGCGCAGGTCGACGGGAACCCCGACCCGGCGACACGTCGGCTGCGCGCCGTGCTGGCGCAGGGTCGACGTCTTGAACTCCAGCACCTTGGGTTGGTCGAGCTCGTACACCGTCGTCCCGTCCGGCCATGGCAACCGCCATGCCCGCGAGTCCAAGCCGGCCGCCAGGATCACCGCCTGCCGCACGCCGGCTTCGGCGGCGTCGGAAAAGAACCCATCGAAAAACGCTGTCCGCGAAGCCATGTAGTCCACCCTCGCCCGCATACGCAGCGCCACGTCGGGTTCGGCTTCGGCAACCTCGGGCGGCAGGTCGGAAATCCCAAACATGTTCCACAAGCCGTCGCCGGCAGCGTTCAGGAAAACCCGCGCGAATGGATCGCTGATCAAGGGGTTCTCGCTCTCGGTCTCGAGAGCGCGGGCCCCCGCCACGCCCAGCGCCGTCGCTCCCACGCTCTCGGTGATCTCCCAGCTGTCGTCATCGGTTCTGGCCATCGTCAACCTCCCTACCATTACACTTATCCGTTGCGACCAGCGCGCTAAAGCCGAGACTACGTGAGCTGACCGAAAAATCAGGAAATACCAGGCTTTTGACCAGGGCGCAGCTAGCTGCGGACCCCGATTTGGCCTTACGGTGTTTGACATGGCAGAACAGTCGTATGCGATAGACGTCGCACATCCACCGGCGGCACTACTGCGTGTCGTCAACCCGATGCTGAGTTTCCTGCTGCGCACTCCGCTCGCCGGCCCGGCACGCAAGCAGCTGATGGTGTTAAGCTTTACAGGGCGAAAGACGGCCCGACCGTACTCGATTCCGTTGAGTGCCCATCTGATCGGCAATGACCTGTACGCGCTGACCGGGGCTCCGTGGAAGCAGAACTTCCGCGACGGCGCGCCCGCCCAGGTCCTCTACGACGGCAAGACGACCGCTAGGCGCGGCGAGCTCATCCGAGATCGCGACGCCGTCTCGGATCTCTTCTTGCGGTGCACCCAGTCCTATGGCGTGCAGCGCGCACAGCGCATGATGGGATTGAAATTCCGCGACGGGCAAATACCGACACTCGACGAGTTCGCCGAAGCCGTGGACCGGCTCCACCTGGGGGCTGTCCGGTTGACGCCGGCCGAGTAGCGCTGGATCTTCCGTCAATCAAGTTGGCTGCGGAGTCTTTCGACGAGACTGAGCAACCGTGCATGATGGGAACCCGCCCAGTAGATTCGCCCACATTCTGTGCAGCGGCTGAACTCGTCGTAGTACTGGCGGGTCAACGGCTCGAGCTGATCGATCACCTCGTCTTTGCTAACCGCGGCCAACTCGCCGTTGCACCGCACGCACCGGGTTAGCGGCGCGAGCCGCTGGCGCAGGTCCAGTCTCCGTATCACCTCGAGGGCCTGCTGCTCCGGGGCGTCGGAGCGAACGAATAGGCCATGCGTGATAGTGCGGCGTTTCAACAGGCCGCGGTCGCGGGTCAGTAGGATCCGGTGCTGCTGAAGGCTGATGTCAGCCAGGGTTTTGTCGTCGGCGTCACTCGACCACCACACGTCGAAGCCAAGGACCCGAAGCAGCCAGGCGAGCCGGCCGAGGTTGACGTCGACGACGAAGCGCGGATCACGCAACGGCGCCGGTCGCAGTCTGGCCGTCGACCCGATATCGAGCGCCTCGAACATCGGGTATGCGGCGATGCGGTCGCCGTTGCCGGGACGGTAGCCAAAACCCTGCGGAGACCCGTTCACCAGGATGAGGTCGACCTCAGTGTGCGGAATCCCCATCGCCTCCAGCACGTCCTTGACGGTCTGGTGGGGCCGGAACGGGCGGCGCACCGTCATACCGCGCGATTCGGGTGCCAAAAAGTCGTTGAGCTCGGCGTATGCCCGAACGTCGACATAACCGACCCCTGCAGGACCGTCAGCTTGCCCGCCGCCGTCGCCCGGCTCACTCACCCACACAGTCCCGCGCCCGCGGCTGCACGGGTTCGCGTGATCACCGGCCGCGGGTGACCCGCACTGGGCACCGTCCGTCGCAGCGCCTCCGCGACCGCGTCCGCTCGGCTGTCCGGCACCAACGCGATCACACAGCCGCCGAATCCGCCGCCGGTCATCCGAGCGCCGAAAGCGCCCGCGCGCACTGCAGTATCGGCGATCAGATCGATATGTTCGGTGGTGATTTTGAAGTCGTCACGCATGGAGACGTGTGAGGCGGTCAAGATGCGGCCGGCTTCAACGAAGTCCGAATCACCCAATGTCGCAATGAAATCCAGTACCCTGCCGTTCTCGGTGAGAACATGGCGTGCGCGGCGGGCATCGATCGGGTTGCTGACCGCGTCCAACGCCGCGCGCCCGCGATCCCAGATGTCACGCAACGATGACGCCTGCCAATCGGCGGCCGCCCGCTCACACGATGCGCGACGCGCTGCGTATTCGCCGCCGGCGTGACGATGGCGGGCCCGGGAGTCGATCAGCAGCAGCACCACACCGCACGCCTCGGGGTCGAAGGCCACCGGCGCCACGGTGAGTTCCCGAAAGTCGATCAGCAGCGCCGTCGACGGTTCCCCGAACAGCGACGCCAACTGGTCGAGCAAACCCGTCGGGGCGCCGACGTAGTCATTTTCAGCGCGCTGCGCGAGCCGGGCCTGCTCGATGCGGTCGATGCGGAGACCGGCAGCGGACGCGATCGCGCCCAGGGTCGCGCACTCCAGCGCCGCCGAGGACCCCAGGCCCGATCCCATCTCGACGTCGCTGCTCACCAACATGGTGCCGCCGGGCACCGGGTGGCCGGCGCCGCGCAGCGCCCAGACCACGCCGGCCACATAGGCGGCCCAGCCGGTCACCTGGCCGGGAACGGTGCCGAGCGGAAACCGCACCGAACCGTGCGCGCGCTCGCTGTACACGGTGATCGCATCGGTGCGGTCGGGCGTGAACGTCACCACGGTGCGCTGTGGTAGCGCGATCGGTAGCGCGAACCCGAGGTTGTAGTCGGTGTGCTCTCCGATCAGGTTGATCCGTCCCGGTGCGGCGTAGCTGATGCTCGGCTTGGTCATCACCCGAGTTCCCGCAGTCGCTGGGCCACCCTTTCGGGTGTCACGTCGCTGATGAATGCATCCATCGCCGATTCGGAAGCCGCCAGGTACTTGAGCTTAGTGGCGCTGCGCTTAATCGACATCAGCTCGACGTGGAAGTAGCCGTCGGCCTGGGCACCGGCGTCGGCGAACTGGTGCAGCGCCGAAATATAAGGCAGCGGCGCCGGATACATCCGGTCGAACCGCCACAGTACGTCAAGGTAGATCTGCGCGAACCCGTCCAGTTCGGCCGCATCGAAATCGACCAAGTTGTGCACGAACCTGTTCGGGTAGATATGCACCTCCACCGGCCAGCGCGCGGCGAACGGCACGAACGCCGTGAACAGCTCGGTGCGCGCGACGACGCGGCTGCCGTCGGCGACTTCACGTGCCAGCAGGTCGGCAAAAAGGTTGCTGCCGTGGCGCATTCGATGCTCGCGCGCCTGATGCAGCATGGCGGCGGTCCGCGGTGTCAGATACGGGTAGCCGTAGATCTGACCATGCGGATGGGTCAGCGTCACCCCGATCTCCTCGCCGCGGTTCTCAAAGCAGAAGACCTGCTCGATGCCCGGCGCGGCCATCAGGTCAGCGGTGCGATGCCGCCACGCTTCGACCACCAGCCGGGCATGCGACGGCGTCAGCTCGGCGAACGACCCCGCATGGTCGCTGGAAAAGCAGATCACCTCGCAGCGACCATGACCCGGTGCCGACACGAACCCGTCACCGTCAGGCACCGGCGTCGGCGCACCGCCACCAGACAGACTCGGGAACCGGTTCTCGAAGACGACGACGTCGTAATCGGAAGCGGGCACCTCGCTGGTCAGCCCGGCCGGCCCCGGACAGAGTGGGCATTGGTCGGGGGGCGGCTTATAGGTGCGCTCTTGGCGCAGCGCCGCGATGATCACCCACTGCCCGGTTGACCGGTCGAACCGCAACTGCGACTGCTGCGGGTCACGCTTCGGCAGCGGCCTACGGTCTGGAACCGGCGCGGGACAGTGCCCGGGAAGCGCGAAGAACAGCAGGTCACGGCCATCGGCCAGCTTCGCCCGCGTCGGCGCTGTCACGATGTCGAAGACTAACCGACTGCCCGGGCCACGAGTCGCGATTGCACCGAGCCGGCCCTACGCTCGTTGGCTACGCGAACTTAACGGGGGTTTTGTTGATGGGTGCGGTCCGGT
The DNA here is from genome assembly GCA_035515675.1 of Mycobacterium sp. Lineage (GTDB taxonomy): Bacteria > Actinomycetota > Actinomycetes > Mycobacteriales > Mycobacteriaceae > Mycobacterium. The sequence goes on along the minus strand of DATJBA010000351.1, from coordinate 4,407 downwards.
GCTGGTGAAAAGGCGAGGTGTGTCCAAACACAGGTTTGCCCTAGTCGCGTCGGCCGTCTGTCTGGTCATCCCGTCCTGTTCGGAGACGGTATCCCCGCCTGCGGTCACCCCGACTACCTCGACGTCAACGACAACAACCGCCAGCAGTACGGTTCCCCCGCCGGCTCCGGTAACAGGTCCTTTGGAAAAAGATTGGAAAAGCTACGGCGGAACGGCCTACTTCGGTTGTCCCGAAAAATTCTCACTCAGCAAATCAGCACTCGAGGATATCCGACCGAAAGTATTCGAGACAAAAACAGGGCAATACCTAGCACCGGCTATCCCCGCCGTTCCCGCAGGCGAGAACCTAACCGGTGGCATATGCGCGCTGTCGGGCACAGTCGACGATATGAAGGTCGTGTATGTGATAACGACTCTTAAGCCAGCACAACCGTCACAAGCCGAAGTAACCAAGACAACCGCGTATGCGTTCGATTTCAAGTCGGACCAGCCGCTGGCAACAAAGGAGCTGCAACCGCCGACCCCTGACCTGAAATTGACCGCAGCGAATGAATGGGGTCTTGCTGCGACCGCGTCCGGCGTGGCGTGGGTAAACGCCTTCACCGACGGGCACGTCACTGCGTCGCCGCCTCGGACGGTAATCCTTTCCGCTACCGATTTGTCGATGATGTGGAATGACCCGCAGCCGGGCCGGGTCTGGCAGGATGTTCTTTCATTCCAACGGAACACCGAGGTTGGTAAGACGTCGGGAGCAGAACTGCGCCGGCCGAGCGGGGAAGCGATATATCAGGACAACGATGTATGGACTGTCGATGCCGAGCTATCCGACGGGCCGGACAAACTGGTGAAGTTCACACACTGGGATTCTTACAGCCCCGCAGTCGTGTCGACGATGTTTTATGACCTGAACTCCAAATCCATCATCAAAATCGGCGATTCCGACCGGATTTCCGGCGGCGGATTGGCCGCGACCTTGTCGGACGGTAAATTGTTCGTCGATGGTCGCGATTCGAATAATTCGCAGTTCGGCTTCGGGGTCTGGAACCTGCGCACACAGCAGTGGGATTTGCTCAAGACTCGAGACGACGCGACGAAACTTTCGATTGCCACATTGGCATTCTTTGGAGACCACCTCTACATCACGAACGTCGGCGGCACTTTTTCGGTACTCGCCTTGCCTGCCACTGATCCGGTCGCGTCGAACTGGTCGGTCCGACCTTTCGGGCGGATATCCGGCTGGACGCTGGTCTGCCGCGGTGAGACAGCTCCATCCTCGAACGGAGAGTGTAAGGAAATCGTCATGGTGCAAGACCAGGACGGCCACTATCCCGGCCCGTGGTTTTGAACTTCTTTTGAACTTCGATGCGGTTTTGCCGCGCGTTCAGATCCAGCCGATGGATTGGGGGATCATATAAAGCCCGAACAGGATGACAACCAGACATAGGGCCCAGGTGATGTATTTGCGTAGTCCGCGCATACGCCACTGCGCGGGCAGCGCTCGGGCTTCCAGCGCCAGCAGCAGGCCCAGCACAACCGGTAGCAGCAAGGCGTTCATCACTTCGACGTCCACCGCCAGGTCCACCAAGTCGACGCTGGCCAAGACAAGCGCAGCGCCGACGATGTGGGCAAGCGCATACGTCATGTAGAACTTGGCGGTGGCGCGGTTGGGCCGCTCGTTGAGGGTATGTCGCCACCCGAAGGTTTCCGAGAGTCCCCACGCGCCGGCCAGGGAGGCGACGATTGCGGCGACCAGCGCCGCGCCAAGCATCCCCAGTCCGAACAGAACGGTGCCGCCGACATGGCCCAGGTATGGGGTGAGCGCGCTGGAGATCTCACCGACGGTCTGCAACGACACCTCGCCGTTATGTGTCCCGATCGACGCGGCGACGGTGACCACCACCGCGATCATGATCAGTTGGGTCAGCACGGCGCCCGTGGCGGTGTCGTGCCGCTCCTGGCGAATCGTGGCCTCCGACAAGTGCTTATCGACCACCGCGCCCTGCTGATAGAAGATCATCCAGGGCATGATGACTGCGCCGACGTTGGCCGCGACCAGCAGCAGATACGACGAGTTGCCCAGCGGCATCGACGATAAGCCGTGCACAAGCGTGTCGAGTTGAGGCCGGGACATGACCATGGCGACCAGAAATGCCAGTTCGGCCGCGCCGACGGCAAGGCCGACGCGTTCGACGCGCCGATAGCTGCCGGTCAAAGCCAATGCCAGCAGCGCCACGGTCGCGACCGGGATGCTCATCCAGCGCGAGACCCCGAAGAGTTCACCAACCCCGGCGACGCCGGCGAACTCGGTGAGCAACGCCCCGATCGCCGACGCGAACAGGGTGAACGCCGAAATCCACGCCCAGCCGCGGCCGAACCGTTCTCTGATCAGCGCAGCGTGTCCGCGCCCGGTGACGATGCCCAGCCGCACGGTCATTTCCTGCACGACATAGAGGATCGGCATCAAAATCAGTTGCGGCAGGACCATCCGATAGCCCCACTGAGCGCCGGACTGCGACGCGGTGATCAGCGACCCCGCGTCGGTATCGGCCAACATCACCACAAGACCCGGGCCCCACACCGACAGCAATCCCCAACGCAGCCACCGGCGCCGGCGAGAAACCGATACCAGCGACCGACCCTCGAGTGCACCCTCCACTGGTGCGGTTGTATCGGTCACCTCGGCTAACCCCTTAGTCGCGACAGCCAGCTAGATCGGCAAACATCAAATCAGAGCGGCGTTCGCGCCGCCCGACCCGTGGATAATAAACTAAGCCTCGCCTAACCCTCGGGTGTTACCGGCCCCCGGTTTTGCGCTGCCGCTCGTGCAGTCCCGACTTCACGGCGTCGTCACCCGTGGTGTCGTCGAGGCCGCCATCGGGGCCGCTCAATGGCGGCTGAATTTGGTCATAACCTGCCCGCACCTCCTGGTGAAGGACATATTGATCCGCGGGAAGTGTGACAACGTCGTGACAATCTCTGAGGCCGAGAACACCCGCGATTACAGGACAAAACGGTTTGTCGATTCGCCGTCGTGACCTCGGCGGCCTCGTAGCTTTCGAGGTGATGCCGCTCCAGGCCTCACCCGGCGGCCACCGACGCCACGCGCAGGCTCAGCGCTGCGGCAGCCGGCCGGTCAGGTAGGCCCGCAGCACCTCGGCCGCGGCGGTGATCTGTGAGACCGGCACGTTCTCGTCGGCGCGGTGAGCAAGGTTCGGATCGCCGGGGCCGTAGTTGACCGCGGAAATGCCCAGCGCGGCGAACCGGGCCACCCGGGTCGCCACGCAGATCCAGGCCCACGAGCCTCAAGGCTAATCGGTAGCCTGTTGGACCGCGACTTCTGCTGCGGGCGTCAGGCGGTTGAGGTGGTGTCACCGACACGAGCGATCTTCTTCGAGTACTCGCGCATGGGACCCGAAATGGATCGACTCCGACTGGCCGGACAAAGATGGTGGAGAGAGTGACAGTTCCCCGATGCTCTCATCCAAAGGCTAGGCGCCGCTTCAGGATCTCGAGCAGGCGCGGGATCGAATCGGGATCGAGCAGATTCAGGGCCTCGAGCCCTGTGAGCTTACGAACGAGGTCGATGCCCGCCTGCGTGTTCGCGGCAGGCCCCGCGACAATATCGGGCTCGATCTTGAAGGCTTCGCGAACTCCGACCACTGCATACGGGTCCGAGGCACAGAGCACGGTACAGGACACGTTGCCGCCTAGCATGCGCACGGCGGTATCTCCGTTGTACGGTTCGAGCGGGGACGCCCCGGCCTCCGCCACGAGGATATCGGCCTCGCGCGCAGCGATTGTGGCGAGCATGTGCTCCAACGCGCGCGCGAAGCGTCTCGAGGGCACGACAGTCGAGGGCAAGCCCGCATCCACGAAATCGATGATCGTGTCAGCGCCGGCATCGCTAAATGCGAGCACGTCTCGGTAGCGTCCGGCGCCCGTCAACTTGGCGCCCGCGACGGTGAATCCCGCACGTTTGAGCTCACGGATGATGACGCGTCCCGTCATCGTCTTGCCGGCTGCCATCGACGTCCCGATGATCAGCACGACCGGCATCGAGAAGTACGTCTCCGGCGTGGGCGGAACGAAGTCTTCCATCGTGAGCTTCCGGCCGTCGCGCAGCACGTGCCCCGAGTACCTCAAGCTCATGAGCCGCGACAGCGTGGGTGCGACCGACAGGGCCTTGCCGAACAGCCCCGCCGCCGTGAGCGCCTCCATCAAGCCGTCGTCGCCGATGGCCGCCCAATCCCCGGTCGACTCGAGCGTGGCGGCGCGCTTGCCGAACGCACCCACCGCGGGCGTGCCTTCCATTGCCTCGGCGATCCGGCCATTCGTGAGCTCGAACCTGTAAAGCAACGAGGGCTTGCCCGTCACATTCGCGACGATGTAGTCGCCGTCCGCCCACTG
>DATJBA010000350.1:0-2496 GCA_035515675.1 Mycobacterium sp. | reverse complement strand
CGCTCGGCGTCGGTCTTGGAAGGGGCGATCTGCAGTAGCGGAACCAGTTCGCCGGTGCTGGGCAGCCGGTACTGGATCAGGCTGTGGTGGTTGAGTTCGAGCAGTTCCTCCACCCGGACGCCGGTGTGGCGCAACACCTCGATAACCGCCCACGCCCAGAACGCGTGTTCCTCGTCGAGGTTGAGCAGTCGTGGTTTTCCGGTGTCGGGGTCGGGCACCCAGACGTTGTCCGGGGCTGCGGTCGGCCGGTCGATCCTAGTCAGGGTCTTTCCGGCAGCGGTGAACTGCTTGCCGGGTTGGGCCTGTTGCCCGGCTTGCAACAACTGCTGCGACTCGCGCCTGCGCCGGTCGGCGGCTTGGGCCAGCACGGGCAGCATGGGAAGCCGTTCGCGGGTGCGGCTGTCCATGCGGGCCTTGCGTGTGCGAAGGAACTTGCGCCGGACCAGGTCCTCCTGGCTGATCGGGCACGGTGCCACCCATACACCCCACCGGACCGGGTCGTCGAGCCCCCATTCGGCCAGGTCGAGGTAGAACGCCCGCACCGTGGCCAACGTGTCGAGGTAGCCGAGGCGTTCGGATTCGACCTCGACGCGTTCGTCGTCGTGGATGACGCTGGTGGCTTTGGTGCGCAGCCGTCGTTTCCACGCGCCGGCGACCTCGCGGGGCAGGCGCAGCGAGTCGATGCCGCCATGATGCTGCTCGAGGTCATACCAGAAGCACCGCACCAGGTGATAGGCCAGGCCGACCAGTGTGGTGTAGTCGATCGCTGGTTGCCGTTCGGACAGGTAGGCGACGAGCAGGTCGCGGATCGGTCGGCAGGCGATCGGGTAGCGGTCGACGAGTTGGGCGGCCGAGCGTTGGCCGAGGCTGCGGATCTGCCACAGCGTGGGCGTGTCCGCGTCGAGAACCCCCGCCTCCCGCAGCATTCGAATCGTCGCCGACGCCGATTCCGCGCGGCCCCGCACCGTGTATTCGGCGTCCAGGATTTCCAGCACGTCACCAACGCTGACATCGGCCAGCATGCCGCCTTTGGCGGCGACGATCACCGCGCAGCGAAACAGGATGTCGCCCACGGCATCCGGTGTGATCGCCCGATCCTGCTCGCATACTCGGCGGAGCTGGTCGAAGCCCGCTGCGTCGCGGCCGTAGACCATGTTGCGGACCAGCTTGCGTTTCTTGCCGCCGGTCAACAGCCATGCCAGCGACGGTCGCACCACATCCGCGCCGACCACGACCAGCAGCGAGCTGGTCATCAACTGCAAACGGTACTCGGAGTACTTTTCCTGGCGGCCAAGCCACTGCTCGGGATGCTTAGCCCAGTCCGCGCCGGCGGTGTCGGCGCCGCTGGCCAGCCACCGCTGCTGCCAGGTTTGGCCGGCCTGGTCGGCGAGCCAGTCCAGCAGCAACGGCACGCCCCAGCGGCGGGCTTCCCGTACCCGCTGTGTCGGCAACTCGGCCGTCGCGGCGGCGACGATCCGATCCACTTCCCCACGATCGGCATATGTGGCCGGCCAATCCGCCTGGGTCGCACGCGCAGGATAGCGAGTTTGCCAATCCGGTTGTGTGGGGGCGGGCTCAAGCGTTTGGGCGTCGTCGCGGGTTACGGTCTTCGTCGCGGGGACGGTCTCGATGATGGTCATGTGGACCTCCGGCTGAACAGCACGTCCAGCGTCTCGGGTCGATAGCCCGCCGCTGGCGGTATGTGCTGCTCGGTGGATTTGCGGGACCGTTCGGCTTGGTGGGCGAGCACGCGTTCGATCACGTCCTCCTTGCGCGGAGTCAGGTAGATCTGCGTAGTGGTCAGCTGCGCGTGCCCGAGCACGTACTGCACGTCGGTGAGCGGCATCGCCGGATCCTGCGCCATCCGGTAGGCCGCCGTATGACGCAGCGCGTGCAGCGTCGCGCTGGTGCCGGCGTCGGTGTTCACTCGCTCGAACATGCGGTGCACCGCGTGATAGGTCAGCGGCCGAAACGGCTTTCGCCGCGTCCACCACAACGGTTTGGTTCGTCCACGCGGGATCAGTCCCTCCATCTCCAGCTGATACAGCCGCAGCCACACGAACGCATCCGGCGACGCTGGCAGCTCCTGCGCCTCACGAGAGCCCTTGCGCACCACCGTGATCAACTGACGCCCGGGATCAACACCGCTCTGCGTCACGGTCAGCAGCTCCGAGGCGCGTGCCCCGGTGGATACGTAGAACGCCACCAACGCTCGGTCGCGATTGGAAGGCAGCCGCGCGAAGATTTCACTGAACTGCGCATCGGGGATGTTGCGCGGGATCGGCTTGACCACCCGAGGCCGATACAACCCTGCGCGCTCGTTGCGATAGGGCTCCATCGGGTTGTGATGCGCGTGCGCCCGCCCACCGCGTCCAGATCGGTCCAGCGGAAACGGATTGACCATCGGGCCCGTGCCAACGTCGCGGTGGAAATCGTAGAAGCACCGCAGAACTGTTTCGCTGTGCACCCGCACCGACACCGAATACGGAGTCCCTC
>DATJBA010000349.1:0-2533 GCA_035515675.1 Mycobacterium sp. | reverse complement strand
GGCCAGTTCGGTCACCCCCGGGGCGCCGGCGGGACCGTTGCCGGCTGGGTGATGGCCCATCGCCGGTCCAACCGCGAGCGCAGCCGTTGGGTGGTCTCGCTGCTCGATGTGCGGCCCACCGATCGGGTCCTGGAGATCGGCTTCGGCCGCGGCCTGGCAATCGCCGAGCTGAGCCGCCAAGTCGGCGAATCAGGGCACGTGTACGGCATCGACCACTCCGAAGTGATGCTCCAGCAGGCATCCAGGCGCAACACCGCCGCCATCGCCGCCGGACTGGTCACACTGACCCTCAGTTCGGTCGATCAGCTGCCAGCCTTGCTCGATGGTCCCTTCGACGCCATCCTGACCGTCAACTCCCTCGGGTTCTGGCCAGCACCACCCGATCAACTCGGCGAGCTCCGTCGACGACTCAGACCCGGCGGACGCATCGCCGTCGCATCCCAACCGCGCTGCCCAGGGGCCACGGTACGCACCCCGCTCAAAGCCGCCGATGAGATCGAAAACCTGCTCCGAGACGCCGGCTACACATTGATGAGGACCGAAACCCTCGACCTGGCCCCACCAGTGGTCTGCGTCCTTGGCGCCAACCCGGACTCGCCCCTCCTCACGAATTCGTGATCACCTTCGGTGCTGGAACGTGGGCGGCGTCGGCGGGATGACGACGGCGATGACGGCGAGTTCGTGTTGGCAGTGAGGGCATCGGGCGACGCCGTTGGCGGGCCGAACGGCGTTGTCGAACGGCTGGACGGCCGCAATGCCGTTATTATCCGTTGGAGTTGTTGGCAACGTCGCTGGCGCCGTTGGCAACGTTGCTGCGGGTGGTGCGGTTTCGGGCGTGCCAGTCGGCAGTACGGCAGCGCGGTGAGCAGTAGCGCCGATCAGGGTTGCGAGTGCTTACCGTGATTGGGATGCCGCAGTGGGCGCAGAATCGGCCCCTCATGGCCGCTCCTGCTGGTGTAGCGCGACCGTCGCGGTAGTGTTGGGCAAAGTGCCCTCCTATTCGGTGTCGCGGATCGCGACCGGAGGGCTGGGCTTGGCCCTGGTATCGGGCGTTTCAGCCGGGATTTTCCAAAGATTTTCCAATGGCTAGGCCGATCGCTGCAAACCTGCAGCTAGACGGTGGTGCGCGATACTGGGGAACCAGAGGGCTCTAATGCGCTCGCGGTGTTGGGCAATCCTGGCCCGGTTTCGGGGGATACCGACGGTGACCACGTGCTGGGCCTCGTAGGCTCTGTGGTCTACCTGTTATCCGGGGTGCTCGGCGGCCGTCCGTGACGCAGCGTAAGGGGCCGAATAGGTGCCCGGCGTGTCTGTCGCAGAAAGGTTATCCGAGGCTCGTACGCTACGGCCGTGACGAACGCAACCGTAGGGGTGTGCCGGTCGCAGCGGCTGGTGCTGTCGGACGGCCAACGCACCTGGACCGTGCTGGGGCGTGATCACCGGCCGATCGACCCGGCCGAGGAGTACCTGGAATACCTTCGGGTGCAACGCATGTCACCCAATACCGTGAAGTCGTATGCCCACGCGCTCGCGTTGTGGTGGGAATATCTCGCGGCGTTCGAGCTGGACTGGGATCGGGTGAGTCTGGAGGACTTCGGCGGATTCCTAACATGGTTGCGCACCGGGGCCGATCCCGAGGTGATCGAACTGCGGCCCGTTGAAGCCCGGTTCGCCGAATCGACGATCGCGGTCCGGCTGCGGGCGGTGCTGTCGTGCTACACCTACCACCAGCTCAACGGTGTCGACGTGGGCCGTGACCTGTATCGGATCACGCACGGCCGCGCCGGCACCTACAAGCCGCTGCTCGAGCACATCGCTCGCCGGCGCGGTCGGCGCCAGGCCGTGATCCGGATCCGCCAGCGCCACCGGGGCGTGCCGCCGACACTGACACCGGGCCAGATCGAGCGGATCTGCCAGGCGTGCGCCTGGTGGGATCCGGATGCCGGCGAGTGGCGCGGCTCGGCCCGCGACCGGCTGCTGTGGTCCCTGCTGGCGGATACCGGCATGAGGCTGGGCGAAGCGTTGGGATTGCAGCATCGCGACTGGTGCACTGGCCGCGGTGACACCCCGCTCCTCGAGATCGTTCCCCGCGGCGAGCGGGACGAGGCACGAGCCAAGAGCGGGCATCGGCGCATTTACATCTCCGATGAGGTGGACCGCCTCTACGGTGAATACGTCTGGCAGCTATGCGAACTCGGCGCCGATTTGGCCAGTGACGACTTCGACGCGGCATTTGTGTTCGTCAACCTCGGGCGGGAGCCCCGGTTCGCGCCGTGGAAACCCGAGAGCGTTTACGACCTGGTCGACCGGCTGCGCCGCCAGCTCGCGGGGCATGTACCGGACGGGTGGTCGCCCCACTGGCTGCGCCACAGCCATGCCACAGCGCTTCTGCTGTCGGGGGTGCCGGTTCACGTCGTCAGCCGTCGGCTCGGTCACGCGGACGTGCAGACAACCCTGTCGACCTATGCACACGTCACCGAGGACGCCGAGCTGCGGGCCGTCGCCGATTGGGCCAAGCTCACCGCCGGATGGC
>DATJBA010000348.1:0-4058 GCA_035515675.1 Mycobacterium sp. | reverse complement strand
CACCCCGATGCGTGCGCAGGCGAAGAACGCCGCCATCATCTCCAAGCCCGGCGGGTAGACCAGCAGCGCCCGATCTCTCTGCCTGAGCCCGGCCTCGGTAAACAAGCAGGCGGCCAGCTCACCCGTCCGTTCCGCGAAGCTCTGGTAGGTGTACCGCTCAAGTTCTCGGCCTTCGACATCGACGAACCGGTAGAGGATCTGGTCCGGTGTCCGCGCTTCCCGCATCCGTAAGTAATCGACAAGCGTCTCCATTTGAGTCATCCCTTTGCACCCCTGTGTAACTCACCCGTCGAAAGAGGACGTTCTCCGTGATCGGGTCGGCGGCTGTTGTTCATATGCCCGAACAGATCGATATCGCCGGGCAGCACCCACCACCGGGTCACCGTTTCGGCCTGGGGGATCATCGGCGGTGGGTCGCCCAACCGGGTTTGGTGTCGTCACCGATGGCGCGGCGAGGACTCTGAGCAAACGAAACGACGGCTTCATGTGTCACTTCTCGGTCGCGGGGGGATGATCAGTGCGGTCCGGTCACAGCCGGTGCATCTCGCGGTCCATGCGGGCATCTGCGATGAATTCGCGGTCCAGATGGGTGGGGTAGTGCCGGCGCCGCGGGCGCCGATTACGGGAAGGTGTGACCAGCCTCACCAACGTGGCGATCCAACTCCTCCTCCTCCTCTTTCTCGGGGCCCCAGGCCTTTTCGCCGCAGTGTCCTCACCCTCGGTCGCAGCATCCTCACCATCAAGCTCACCCTCCAACGAAGGCGTGACGGCTGTTGCGGCAGCCGTGCTGAGGATGACCTCGTGTTCGGCGATAATGGGCAGTGGTGCTGCAACCTCCTCGGCAGGTGGAGCCGCCGTCTCCAAAGCGTGGCTGGGGCAGCACCGCCCGGGATCAGCACCGGTGTGTATGACTGCGTCGGATCGAGTTGGCGTAGACGGCATTTGAGCCCCTCATTTCGGTCTCGTGGCAACGGGCGTGGTCATCCCGTCGCGGGAATCTTGCAAGTGGGGACGCTAATTGTGCACGCGTACAGAACAGCTCCCGCCGGGCCAGGGTGTTAGGTGCAGATGACAACGTCCGCGCGCAGCGCGGTCGTGGTGGGAGGTACAGCTGAGGCCATCAGGGCCTCGGCGGCGTGGTTGCGAACGACACGTGCGTCTCCCTAACAGGACGGAACCGACGGGGAATGGGGCCGCGGCCGCGGCGGTGCGGTCCGGCCGCAGCGGTCAAGACGGCGGCAGACATACAAACCAACTGTCTACATAATCGCCGATATCCATACTATATGAATCATAATCGACTGTCAACATACTAGCGGTATTTACGGTGTTGTTTACGAGACCGTAAGCTAGTAGGGAGCTATCGCGGTTGAGATAGGGATTCAGGGTTTGACGTGGGGGTTTGTTGGGTTTGCGTGGTTTGTGTCTGACCTACGCAGCGGTTAGGGGGATGGTGGCGCCGATGAAGTCAAAGGCGCGGCGTGCTCGGGTGTGGCATCAACGCCGACCTCATTGCCCGAGCAGCAGCCGGTGAGGATGTCGATGGCGTGGTGCTGATCGCCGAGCACCAGACCGCCGGCCGCGGCCGCATGGGACGGTGATCGACGGCTACACCCAAGGACTTTCCGCTCGAACGGATGATGCGCCGCTGCGCCCAAGATCACCCAGATACAGTGCCGTTTCGCCTCCAGCCGCTTCGCTGCCGACACCGCATTGCTGATTTAGGGGCTCGGCGGCGACCGCGGAGTCATCACTGTCGCTGCGAGGCCCCGGTGATCCGAACCGGGAATCTTGTCGTGCGCAGCGACGTCGCCGTGCAGCTTCGAGTCAGTATGTGATCGATAGCCATGAATGGCGGTAGCCGCCAATTGGCCGGGAAGGTGGGCTCGATCCCTGCCCGTGGCGGCTCGCCGGGAACTATCCGCCGAATAGCCCGTCGAGGAATGATTGATTTGTCCCCAACTCGGCGCTCGCGCTCACGGAATTACGCGCTCAACGCAGTGGGTGGAGGGCCCAGGCGTGATCTACGACCAGTTCCACACCGACATGTCGCCGGGCGGGTATTGGTTGCACACGTCGGTGGACTTGGCGACGACGCCCTTGTTGTTGAAGAAGATCTTCATGTGATTGGGCCAGGCCAGCCACAGCGGATCGGCGACGGGCGCATAAAAGTTATCGGAATAATTCCTGCGGTCCGCTGGTGACAACGAGTAAAACCAATGTGCCTTATCGATCGTTGCCTGCTGAACGTTCGGGTGGTTGTTGAAGTCGATCATGTACCGCTGGTAATACACCGGGCTGGTGTCTCTGGTGGCCGCCAGTATCTGCTCGGCGTCGCACGTGGTGTTGATCATCCTGCGAGGGATCGGAAAGTCATCCGTGGAATCGGCCACCGCGGTCTTCGGGAAGATCGCAGCGGCAATACCCAGAGCGAGAAGAACAGCGCCTGCACGCAGGCTGGTACTCGGCCGAAACACAGTAGTTACCGTAACACTTTCCGCGCCCAGGTGTGCGGTCGGAGACGAAATTCGTAGTCCAGCTCACTATCTATCGCGATCAGGCACGATGATGTGCGTGGGATCAGGCCGCAGCTCCGGCGGAGCCCGGCTGTAGTCGCCGAACGGACCGTCGCGGCGCTCGACCGCGCGCACGCCCTGGGTCTCGGCGGTCCGGATGAAATCGAGTGCGTCGGGAGTGTTACGCATCAGGCCGTCGAGAATGCCGCCCGGCATCTGCGTGGACGCCAGGCCCATGTTCTCGTAGGCCTGGTTGACGATCAGCTTCTGCGCCCGCAACTGCGACAACGGGATTCGTGCCAGCTCGTCGGCGATCTCGGCGACGCGCGCTTCGAGACGCTCGAACGGCACCGCCTCGTTGATCAGCTCGACTTCGGCGGCCAGCACACCGGTCAGCGGTCGCCCGGTCAGCGAGTGCCACTTGACCTTGGCCAGGCTTCAGCCGGTACAGCCACATGCCGGTCAAATAGCCCCCCACATCCGGCTGTAGGGGTGCCGATCACGGCGTCGTTGCTGGCGATGACGATGTCGGCGCACAGCGCGTAGTCGCTGGCCCCGCCGACGCACCAGCCGTGCACCTGCGCGATCACCGGTTTGGACGCCCGCCAGATGGCCATGAATTTCTGGGTCGGCCCGGTCTCGCGAGCGGTCATGAAAGCGAAATCCTTGCCCCGATCCCATCGCCCGTCGGTCATCATGGCCTCGCCCCATTGCCGGAAGCCGCCGCTGAAGTCGTAGCCGCCGGAGAAGGCCCGGCCGGCGCCGCGCGGCACCACCATCACGTCGAACCGCCCGGAGGCTCAAAACCATCGTCCCACCCATGCCCTAGGCAACCGGGCCGGCCGTCGTACACAGCGCGGTCTCGAAGTCGGCCCTAAATTCAGCATTGGTCATTAGCAGCAGCGGAGTCACTTCTGTGTTACTGGTCAAGCTCTTTGACGCGGCACGCCCGGCGTAGGTGCGCCAGTCAGCCGCCCAACATGCGGTGCAGAAACGAGTAACTCAGTGCCGACTTGAATGCCAGCTGCTCGTTGTCGGCCGCGCCGGCGTGCCCGCCCTCGATGTTCTCGTAGTACCACACCCGATGCCCCGCGGCCTCTAACGCCGCGGTCATCTTGCGGGCATGGCCCGGATGTACCCGGTCGTCGCGGGTGGACGTGGTCATCAGCACCGGCGGGTAAGGCCGCGTCGGCGAAATGTTTTGGTACGGCGAGTATTCGGAAATGAACTCCCAGTCGTCCGGGTTGTCCGGATCGCCGTACTCGGCCACCCATGAGGCGCCGGCCAGCAGCAGGTGGTAACGCTTCATGTCCAGCAGCGGCACGTCGCACACCAGCGCGCCGAACTTTTCCGGGTACTGGGTGAGCATGATGCCCATCAGCAGCCCGCCGTTGCTGCCGCCCCGCGCGCCCAGCTGCCCGACCGTGGTGATCCCGCGGTCCACCAGATCGGTTGCCACCGCGGCGAAGTCCTCGGCCACCTTGTGCCGGTTCTCGCGCATCGCCTGGGTGTGCCAGCCGGGCCCGTACTCGCCGCCGCCGC
>DATJBA010000347.1:0-38395 GCA_035515675.1 Mycobacterium sp. | reverse complement strand
CGGCGACCACCGATAGCCAACACCAGCCAGGGATGTGAGGAACCAAATCTCGCCCGCCCGACTGGACAAGAACACGGCTACCGAGCCGGGCAACCATTACCCCGGCAACGGCCAACAACGGCCAACCACACCAGTAACGGTGCCTAGAGTGAGAGCCGTGACTGCCGCAACAACTGCCACCGAGGCCAATGCGGATACTGCCAAGCCGACGCTGATGTTGCTAGATGGCAATTCGCTGGCGTTCCGCGCGTTCTACGCGCTGCCGGCCGAGAACTTCAAGACCCGCGGCGGGCTGACCACCAACGCGGTTTACGGCTTCACCGCTATGCTGATCAACCTGCTGCGTGACGAGTCGCCGACGCATGTCGCCGCGGCGTTCGACGTGTCACGGGAGACGTTCCGTTCCGAGCGTTACCCGGAGTACAAGGCCAACCGGTCAACGACACCCGACGAATTCCGTGGTCAGATCGACATCACCAAGGAAGTGCTGGCCGCACTGGGCATCACGGTGCTCGCGGAGCCGGGATTCGAAGCCGACGACCTTATCGCGACGCTGGCCACCGAGGCGGAAAACGAGGGCTACCGCGTGCTGGTGGTCACCGGCGACCGCGACTCCCTGCAGTTGGTCAGCGACGACGTGACGGTGCTCTATCCACGCAAAGGCGTGAGCGAACTCACCCGCTTCACCCCTGAGGCCGTCGTCGAGAAGTACGGGCTGACGCCTGCGCAATACCCCGACTTCGCCGCGCTGCGCGGCGATCCCAGCGACAACCTGCCCGGCATTCCCGGCGTAGGGGAGAAGACTGCCTCCAAATGGATCGCCGAATACGGCTCGCTGCAAGGGCTGGTCGACAACGCCGACTCGGTTCGCGGCAAAGTGGGCGACGCGCTGCGGGCGAATCTGGCCAGCGTGGTGCGCAACCGCGAGCTCACCGATCTGGTTCGCGATGTGCCGTTGGCGCAAACCCCGGACACGCTGCGGCTGCAGCCGTGGGATCGCGACCAGATTCACCGGCTCTTCGATGACCTGGAGTTTCGGGTATTGCGCGACCGGTTGTTCGATACCCTGGCCCCCGTCGAGCCCGAGGTCGACGAAGGTTTTGACGTACGCGGCGGTGCGCTGGAGGCCGGCACGGCCGGACAGTGGCTGGCCCGGCACGCCGGCGACGGGCGCCGCTCCGGGCTGGCCGTCGCGGGTACCCATCTGCCCCACGGCGGGGACGCCACCGCGCTGGCCATCGCCGCCGCCGACGGGGAAGGCTGCTACATCGATACCGCGACGTTGACCCCCGACGACGATGCCGCGCTGGCGGCCTGGCTGGCCGATCCCGCGAAACCCAAAGCGCTGCACGAAGCGAAGCTGGCCATCCACGACCTGGCGGGCCGTGGGTGGACGCTGAACGGCGTCACCTCCGACACCGCGCTGGCCGCCTACTTGGTGCGGCCGGGGCAGCGCAGCTTCACCCTGGACGATCTCTCGCTGCGCTACCTGCGCCGCGAGCTGCGCGCGGAAACTCCTGAGCAGCAACAGCTTTCGCTTCTCGACGACATCGACGGGGTGGACGAGCAAGCCGTCCAGACACTGATACTGCGGGCCCGGGCCGTGGTGGACCTGGCCGATGCGCTGGACGCCGAGCTGGACCGCATCGACTCCACCGCGTTGCTGGCTGAGATGGAGCTGCCGGTTCAGCAGGTGCTGGCGGACATGGAAAGCGCCGGTATCGCCGTCGATCTGCAGCTGCTGACCGAGTTGCAAAGCCAATTCGGCGACCAGATCCGCGACGCCGCTGAGGCCGCATACGCCGTGATCGACAAGCGAATCAACCTGGGCTCGCCCAAGCAGTTGCAGGCGGTATTGTTCGACGAACTCGGAATGCCGAAGACCAAGCGGACCAAAACCGGCTACACCACCGACGCCGACGCCCTGCAATCGCTGTTCGACAAGACCGGACATCCGTTTCTGCAGCACCTGCTCGCCCATCGCGATGTCACCCGGCTGAAAGTCACCGTCGACGGGTTGTTGAACTCGGTGGCCGATGACGGTCGCATCCACACCACGTTCAACCAGACGATCGCGGCGACCGGCAGGTTGTCGTCGACCGAGCCCAATCTGCAGAACATCCCGATCCGCACCGACGCGGGGCGGCAGATCCGGGATGCGTTCGTGGTCGGGGAGGGCCCCAATGGACCATTCGCCGAGCTGATGACCGCCGACTACAGCCAGATCGAGATGCGGATCATGGCGCACCTGTCCCGCGATGATGGCCTCATCGAGGCTTTCAAGACGGGGGAGGACCTGCACTCATTTGTTGCCTCGCGCGCATTCGGCGTGCCGATCGAGGAGGTCACCGCTGAATTGCGCCGCCGGGTCAAGGCGATGTCGTACGGGCTGGCCTACGGGCTGAGCGCATATGGGCTGGCGCAGCAGCTGAAAATCTCCAGCGAGGAGGCGAAGATTCAGATGGACGCCTACTTCGCCCGGTTCGGCGGGGTGCGCGACTATCTGCATGCCGTCGTTGAACAGGCCCGCAAGGATGGTTACACCTCAACGGTGTTCGGCCGCCGCCGCTACCTGCCCGAGCTGGACAGCAGCAATCGTCAGGTACGGGACGCCGCCGAGCGAGCAGCGCTCAACGCGCCCATCCAGGGCAGCGCGGCCGACATCATCAAGGTGGCGATGATCAAGGTCGACAAGGCGCTCAAAGGGGCCGGACTGGCATCCCGGATGCTGCTGCAGGTACACGACGAGTTGCTGTTCGAGATCGCGCCCGGTGAGCGGGAACAGGTCGAAGCGCTGGCGCGCGAGAAGATGGGCGGTGCCTACCCACTCGACGTCCCGCTGGAGGTGTCGGTGGGCTACGGCCGCAGCTGGGACTCAGCGGCACATTGAGGTCGCCCGGCGCGGCACGCCGACCGAGTTTGTCCAGCGTGTGCCCTGTCGAGTAGCCTCAACAGGTAAAACCCAATTTGTCCCTACGATCCAACCTGTCCGGAGCAACCCAACAACATGCCGAGTCCCGCCGTCACCTCGCCGCAAGTAGCCGTCAACGACATAGGCTCTTCCGAGGACTTTCTCGCCGCAATAGACAAAACGATCAAGTACTTCAACGATGGCGACATCGTCGAAGGCACCATTGTCAAGGTTGACCGGGACGAGGTCCTGCTCGACATCGGCTACAAGACCGAAGGGGTCATCCCCGCCCGCGAACTCTCCATCAAGCACGACGTCGACCCCAACGAGGTCGTTTCCGTCGGCGACGAGGTCGAGGCCCTGGTTCTCACCAAGGAGGACAAAGAGGGCCGGCTGATCCTGTCCAAGAAACGTGCGCAGTACGAGCGCGCCTGGGGCACCATCGAGGCGCTCAAGGAGAAGGACGAGGCCGTCAAGGGCACGGTTATCGAGGTGGTCAAGGGTGGCCTGATCCTCGACATCGGGTTGCGCGGCTTCCTGCCGGCCTCGTTGGTCGAGATGCGGCGTGTCCGGGATCTGCAGCCGTACATCGGCAGGGAGATCGAGGCCAAGATCATCGAGCTGGACAAGAACCGCAACAACGTGGTGCTGTCGCGGCGGGCCTGGCTGGAGCAGACCCAGTCCGAGGTGCGCAGCGAGTTCCTCAATCAGCTGCAGAAAGGCGCCATCCGCAAGGGTGTGGTCTCATCCATCGTCAACTTCGGCGCGTTCGTCGATCTCGGCGGTGTGGACGGTCTGGTGCACGTCTCCGAGCTGTCCTGGAAGCACATCGACCATCCGTCCGAGGTGGTCCAGGTTGGCGACGAGGTCACTGTCGAGGTGCTCGACGTCGATATGGACCGCGAACGAGTTTCACTGTCGCTCAAAGCAACCCAAGAAGACCCGTGGCGGCACTTCGCCCGCACACACGCCATCGGCCAGATCGTGCCGGGCAAGGTCACCAAGCTTGTTCCGTTCGGCGCGTTCGTCCGTGTCGAGGAAGGCATCGAAGGCCTGGTGCATATTTCGGAGCTGTCCGAGCGCCACATCGAGGTGGCGGACCAGGTGGTCGCTGTCGGCGACGACGTGATGGTCAAGGTCATCGACATCGACTTGGAGCGACGCCGGATTTCGCTGTCGCTCAAGCAGGCTAACGAGGACTACACCGAGGAGTTCGATCCGGCGAAGTACGGGATGGCCGACAGCTACGACGAGCAGGGCAACTACATCTTCCCGGAGGGGTTCGACCCCGAGACCAACGAGTGGCTGGAGGGCTTCGAAAAGCAGCGTGCCGAGTGGGAGGCTCGCTACGCCGAGGCCGAGCGCCGGCACAAGATGCACACCGCACAGATGGAGAAGTTCGCCGCGGCCGACGCTGCGGGATCCGGCGGCAGCGACCAGTCGCCGGGCAACGGCACGCCCTCGGAGAAGGCGGCGGGTGGGTCGCTGGCCAGCGACGCCCAACTCGCCGCCTTGAAGGAGAAGCTCGCCGGCAGCGCGTAGCCGCAGGCTAACCAGGCCCCCTATCGGCTCAAGCATGCTGCGTATTGGGTTGACCGGTGGCATCGGCGCTGGTAAGTCGGCGCTGTCCGCCAACTTCGCAGCATGCGGTGCGATCATCGTCGACGGGGATGTTATTGCGCGCGAGGTGGTCCAGCCCGGCACCGAAGGACTGGCGGCGCTAGTCGATGCGTTCGGCAGGGATATCCTGCTTCCTGATGGATCGCTGGATCGGCCGGCATTGGCTGCCAAGGCTTTTCGGGACGACGATGCGCGCAGTATGCTCAACGGGATCGTTCACCCGTTAGTGGCCAAGCGCCGCGCCGAGATCATCGCAGCGGTGGCAAAGGCTCCTGGGGATACCGTTGTCGTCGAAGATATTCCACTGCTGGTGGAATCCGGGATGGCGCCGCTGTTCTCGCTGGTTGTCGTGGTGCATGCCGACGTCGAGGTGCGCGTGCGCCGGCTGGTCGAACAACGCGGCATGTCCGAAGAAGACGCCCGCGCCAGGATCGCCGCACAGGCCGACGACGAGCAGCGTCGTGCTGTCGCCGACGTCTGGCTGGACAACTCAGGCAGCCCAGCGGATTTGATCGAGCGGGCCCAGGAGGTGTGGAATAACCGGATACTGCCGTTCGCCCACAACCTGAGCGCGCGTAGGATCGCCCGGGCATCGCCGCGGCTGGTGCCGCCCGATCCGGCCTGGCCGGACCAGGCGCGGCGAATCCTCGCCCGGTTGAAGACCACGTGCGGCCACAGGGCATTGCGCGTCGACCACATTGGCTCGACCGCCGTGCCGGAAGTCAACGCCAAGGACGTCATCGACATGCAGATCACCGTCGAATCACTTGCGGTCGCAGACGAACTCGCCGAGCCCTTGTTATCCGCCGGCTACCCGCGCATCGAGCACATCACTGAGGACGACGTCAAACCCGATGCCCGCAGCACCGTCGAGTGCTACGACCATAGTGACGATCAAGCGCTGTGGCACAAGCGGATTCACGCCTCAGCAGATCCGGGGCGACCGACTAACGTGCATATCCGGGTGGACGGCTGGCCCAATCAGCAGTTCGCTCTGCTGTTCGTCGACTGGCTGACGGCCAACCCCGATGTGCGCGCGGACTACCTGGCCGTCAAGCGGGCAGCCGAAAAGCGCGCTGGCGGCGACACCGCGTCCTATGTCGCCGTCAAGGAGCCGTGGTATCTCGACGCCTATCGGCGGGCGTGGGAGTGGGCCGACTCGACCGGTTGGCGGCCCTAGCCCGGCGCCTCCTTGCAGCCCAGGGCGGCCAGCTCGTATCGGTGGTAGCATCTCCGAACCTGTACGGGGTAACAGGCTCCCGGAAACTGTTGGCAGCATTATGCTCATGGTATGGCGGAGCGTAGGACGATCTATGCCACCCATCAGCGTTACGTCGAACATGACTGTCGCGGACATCCTGAAAATGCGGAACGTATTCGCGCCGTCTGGCGCGGCTTGGACGAAAGCGGCTTAAGCGCACGGATGCAACCGCTGCAGGCGCCAGCCATCGATACGGATTTAATCCGCACGCTGCACTCCGCCGACTATCTTGAGTTGCTGCGCCGCGTCAGCGCCATGCACAGTATCAGTTTCCTCGATGCCGACACCTATGCAGGCTCGGACGCCCTGACGATTGCGCGGTTGTCGGCTGGCGGCGTTGTCGGGGCGGTCGATGGGGTACTCAGCGGATCAGCCGACAACGGGTTGGCAGCGATACGTCCGCCCGGGCATCACGCTATGCCCAATCGTGGCATGGGCTTTTGCCTGCTGGGCAACGTCGCGATCGCCGCGCGCTACGCGCAGCTTCACCATGGAATCGAGCGTGTTCTGATCGTCGACTACGACGTCCATCACGGCAACGGCACCGAAGCGATGTTCTACGAGGATCCCTCGGTGTTGTACATCTCGACGCACCAGCACCCGTTCTATCCTGGCGCCGGTACGGCGACTGATATCGGTGCTGGCCGCGGCAAAGGGTACACGATCAACATCCCACTGCCCGCCGGAAGCGGCGACGCCAATTACGCAACGGTTTTCGAGCGGATTATCTGGGGTGCTGCCGAGCGCTTTGGTCCGCAGTTGATCCTCGTGTCCGCAGGCTTCGATGCCTACTGGGCTGACCCGCTGGCGGGGATGCGGTTGACGTTGAGCGGCTTTTCACATCTTGCCGGCGAAGTGATGTGGATGGCGCAGCAGTGTTGTGAGGGCAGGGTCGTCTTCGCGCTGGAAGGCGGCTACGACTTGGATGCGCTCCGCTATGCCGTTAGCAACGTGGCGCGCGTGCTGCTCGGCGAGGCGCCAAACGATCCGCTGGGCCCGCCGCCCGGACCGCAATCGGAGCCGGACATCTCAGCATTACTTTCGCGGCTCCAGACGCTGCACGGGCTGTAGTGCTCAAAAGCCTCGTATCACAGGGCCTCTCGATACTCAGGCCACTCGGCCTCGACACCCGTCGACAGTCCTGACGGTGGAGTCGGCTCCCGCCGACTGCGGGCCCTAGCCCTAACTGGGCAGTGGTGCGCCGCACTGCAGCACGCCGTTCATGGGGCCGGCATTTCCGGGCGCCGGTCTGACGAATTGGTCGGCCTGCGTGAAAACGTTGTCGTCCACGTCGATCTCGCAGTGCACGTTCGCCGAATAAGGCCATTGAAGCACGATCTGCATGCCAGCTTTCTGGGGATCGGCCAACACCGTGTCGGCCTCGAATACGTTGCCGGGCAACGAGCTCAGGCCGGTACTGTTCGTCTGGTCGCCGGTGATCACGAAGGTCGCCTGGCTACCGGTTGTCACCCCGTCAATCCTGGCCCGGTAGGTGATGTTGTGCAGGTCCGCCTGTGCAGTTGCCGGAATTGACTGGGCGCCGGCGGCGATAACCGTCACGGCGGCGATCGGCACCCATCTGCGGCCGTAGCAGCTCATAGTTGCCGAGATTACGCCCAGCGTGATCCGACGGCCACGCAACCCTTCCACGTCAGGAAGTTCAGGCACGAAGTTTCACCAGCCGCTGCAGAGGGCCGGTCAGTGAGCGGGCGTGCCGTGACATGTCTGCCCACGGATCACGTTGCCCAGCAAGCCGTTTAGGAAGATCGCGGATTGTGAATCGGTCTGCCCGCAAGCCGAGAGTATCCAGTTCATCCCACTCCAGCGGGGTCGCCACCGGCGCACCGGTGCGGGCCCGGACCGAATACGGTGCAACAGCGGTCTGCGCGTACGCATTTCGCATGATGTCGAGATACACTCGGCCGCCTCGGTTGTCCTTCCGGACTTCCACGGTGCGGTGCGCGGCGTCGTCCGCTACGACCACTTCGGCGACGTTGCGTGCGAATTTCCGGGCAGTATCGAAATCGGTCTCGGCGCGCACCGGCACCACAACGTGTAGCCCACGCGACCCGGTGGTCTGCACGTAACAGGCCAGTCCGAGGTCCTGAAGAACCCCGGCTACCGCGCGGGCTGTCGCTCGCACCACCGCGAAGTCGCTGTCGGATGGGTCGAGGTCGAAGACCAGTCGATCGGGGTTATGCAGCCGGCCCCGCCGCGACTGCCATGCGTGCAGTGCGATGCAGTTCTGGTTGGCCAGCCATCGCAACGCCTCCCGACGTTCGGCTAGCGGATGCACCACTGTGCCGTCCTCCTTGGTGACCTCGACACGGCCCATCCAGTCCGGCAGCGAATCGGCGAAATCCTGCTGGACGAAGCCTTGTTCGCCGATGCCGCCGGGAAACCGTTGCACGTTGAGCGGCCGGCCCCGCAGGTGCGGCAACATTGTTTCGGCCACCTCGCCGTAGTAGTCGACAAGATCGCGTTTGGTGATCCCGTCGGCGGGAAACAACACCCGGTCCGGGTGGGTGATCTCGACCTGGGTGCGTGGCATCAGGGTGTCTCCCGTACGACGTCGGCGGGGTCCTTGTCGGTGCGCAGGCCTTGGTAGCGCGGATGGCGCAGCTTTCCGTCGCGTGTCCACTCGGTGAATCCGATCTGGACCACCATCTCGGGGCGTACCCAGTGGACGCTGGTCTCGCGCACCGGACCCCCGGTGAACGGTGATGCGTCCTGCGCGATCGCCGAGAGCCGCTCATGCAGGCGGTGTAGCGTGGCTTCGTCGAAGCCGGTGCCCACCTTGCCGGCATACACCAGGTCGCGGCCCCGGTAATAGCCAAGTAGTAGCGCACCCAACTCGACCCGGCTGCCTTTGGGGCTGGTGTAGCCCCCAACGACAAATTCCTGGTCGCGGACGCATTTGAACTTCAGCCAATTCGTCGAGCGGCGGCCTTCATACGTCGAGTCGGCCAGTTTGGCGATCACCCCTTCGTCCCCACGCCCGCATGCGGCCTGGTAGGCGGCAATGCCCTCTTCGACGCGGTGCGGGGTGTAACGCAGCGGACCGGTGAAGTCAATCGCATTGCGCAGCAATCGTTTACGCCAGATTAGCGGCAGATCGGTGGTGGACTTGCCGTCTAGGTGCAGCAGGTCGAAGAGGTAGTAGAAGATGCGAATTCGCGACGCCCGGGCCACCTCAGGGTCGGTGATACCCAGGCGTCCCTGCAGCCGGGCGAAGCTGGTACGGCGTCCCTCGAACGCGACGACCTCGCCGTCCACGACGAACCGAGTGCTGTGCTGGGCGGTGAGCGCGTCAACCAACTCCGGGTAGGTTCCGTTGAGCGGCTGGCGATTCCGCGACAGTAGCCGGACTCGGTCGCCGTCGCGAAACGCCAGACAGCGCATTCCGTCGAACTTGCGCTCGAAGATCCACTGCGGGTCGGAGAACCGCTTGTCGGTCAGGGTGGCCAGCATTGGGGCTCGCCAGTCGGGCACCGGCTCGTGGTGCAGCATTTCGGGCACCGAGTCGGGCAGACCGGCGAGGTCCGGCTCGGGGCTGCGGCCGGAGCGGAGTTTACGCCGGTAGTCGCTCAAGGGCATGCCAAAAAGGTACGCCCGCGAGATTCGGAAACGGATCGGTTCCGTCGCACCGGTATGGACCTCGATGTTGAGGTGGTGAGCGCGTTCGGTGCAGTTCGTTACGCGCGCGGCGATGTCGCGGGGGTTTCAGCGGTGGTGTCGGGCATTAGATAGCGTTCTTCCACCGCGCTGACGAGTTGGTGGCGTGTGCGTTCCAGGTCGGCGGCGTGACGGGCCAGTACCTCGTCTTCCCAGGCCGCCACCTGCCTTGCGAAGTCCTTGTCGGCGATGTTGTCGTTCAGCCAGCGGGAAAAGTCACCGCGTTCGAGATGGTATTGAAGTGCCCTTTGATCGAGATGGCTCACCGCAGTGCGGAATTCGTGCATCGTCGCGGCTGGACGAATGTACTGGCCGTCGATTGTATGAAAGTAGAACTGGCGCTCATCGGGGAGGCGGACATCGGCATATTTGTGGCGGTGCCGCACGTGGTTGGTTTGGCGCTCAGCGATGGTAAACGCGCGGGGTGGCCCGCAGCCGAAACACACCGCGGCCCGCCGTACCGACGCCACGTATAGCCCGTTGTCGTTATTGGTGAGCGTCAACAGCACGTCACTGCTGTCGATCTCGTAGGCGGGCAGTGACGCCGGTGCGTACGATGACAACACGTAGCCGCCGCGCCGTGCCCAGTGTGCCTCCTCCTCGGTGCCAAGGAGATGCGCCTCGTCGTAGATCACCCAGTGCGGGAAGCCGTGGTGTTCGCGGTACGCTTCGGCGGTCGACCGCAGTCGGTGCAGATACTCCATCTTGATTGGCTCGGCGACCCCCGACATGTCCACCACCATGCTGGTATGAGGATGCAGTCTGTTGAGAAGTTCGGTGGGTTCGGGAAGGTGGTAGCGGCCGTCAACGACCTGCACTCCGTTGAGCTGCTGCAGTTGCACGTGGTCGCCTTCGGGGTCGATGACAAGAACGCAGTAGCGAGCCAGGATCCATCGCTCGGCCATCAGGCCGACCAGGTAACTTTTCCCCGACGCGGCGGGTCCCGCAACGAGGATGCGGCCCTGGCTTCCCGGTATCCGGGTGGGGGTTTGGTCATCGAAGGTGCCGATGTCGATCCACCGCCGCGGCGGGCACCAGCGTTGCGCCCCGCTGAGATACGGGCCGGTCAGCAGCTCGGCGACGCCGGCGCCGTCCGGCTCGTCCAGGACGAGATCGGCGTGCTCCTGCACAGACGAGATGGCATCGGCCACCGCGACGCCGATCTCTGCGACACCGAACAGTGACAAGTCGTTCTCCGCGTCCCCGACGGCGACGGTGTTGTGCGGGGAGAGATTCATCTCGGCCAGGACTGCACGTAGCCCGGTACCTTTGGTGACACCGGCTGGCAGCACCATCAGCGCAGCCCGGTTTCGGACGATCTGGGAGTCCAGTTCGAGCTCACCGATCACCTCGACGACGGTCGCGGCGTGCTCGCCGTCTATGGCCACCAGCACCTCGCCGCGACGGTATGGCACCCCACGCTCAGCGAGTGCATCGTCGAGGCTGCTCTCCACCGGTTCGACCAGCGCGCACGCGTTTCCCTTGACCACCATTACGGCGCCGTTTTCCAGCACCAGCGCGTCGAAGTGGTCGGCGACGCGGGGAAACTCGGCCTGCAGTTCCGCTCCGATGCGGCCGGTGACCAGCACGACGGTCAGCCCTTGGTGCCGAACTTGGTCGATTGCTTCCACCGCCTGAGGCGATAGCTGGCTGTGCGATGTCAACGTCCCGTCGAAGTCGACGGCAATCACTTGAAAAAACGTCACAATGACCCCCAAACCGCTCTTACCGTACCCCCAACTACTCTTACCGGCGACCCGCTATGCGGTGCCGGCTTGGGGGATGGTGCACGGGGGTCAGTGGCTGGTAATGGCCGGCTGAGCGCAGACGGCTTTGACGAATTGGGCGATGAGGTGCTCAGGAAGATGGCGTGCGATATCCGCTTCGCTGACTATGCCTACCAACCTGTGATTGTCGATGACGGGCAGCCGGCGAACCTGGTGCTCCTCCATGACGGTGAGCATCTCTTCGATGCTGGCCGTGGCGTCGACGTGATAGGCACTGCCCTGTGCCAGTTCGCCTGCGAGCACAGTATTCGGGTCACGTTCGGCGGCAATGCATCTGATCACGATGTCGCGGTCGGTGATCACGCCGTGCAGACGGTCGTCATCGCCGCAGATCGGTAGGGCGCCCACCCCCAGATCGCGCATCTGCCGGGCCGCGGCGGTCACTGTCCCGTGTTCGCCGATACAGGTGGCTCCGGCGTGCATAATGTCGCGCGCAGTGGTCATGACTTCTCTCCCCTGACAACTTGCTGACGTGTCACTATCCGACACCGCCGAACCTAGAGCGCTGACTCGCTGATCTATAGGGTCGTTGGACCTTCGTTCGAAGAAATACAAGTCGCTGCCAACCCACCCGATGACGATTGGCCGTGGTGCTTATGCCTTTCGGCCCTGCTGCTGCCACCGCCGAGCGAAGGAGGATTGGCGCATGAATGCGGGTTTGGCAGGTGTCGTGCAGGCATTCACCTTGGATCCGCGGCGCTGGTGGATTGGCCGGCTGTTCGCCCGAAATCCGCTGCTGCGGCGCAACGATCGCATCGAGGTGCTGGCACTGTTGGCAGCACTCGTAGCATCACTCGTTGCGGTCGCAGTCGCCGGTGCTGTGGGCGCCGAGGTCCGCGACGCCGAACATCGTGCCGATGTCAAATACGCCCAGACACTGCATCCGGTGAGTGCGACGATCATAGAAGTTGGCACCGCCACGAATTTCGGTGTTAGCGAAGTGCCTGTGGTGCGAGCCCGTTGGGCTGCCGCCGATGGTGCGCGCACTGACTCGTTCACGTGGAGCAATGACGTAAAACCCGGTGACCGCATCCAGATCTGGGTCGACGACAGCGGCAACCGCGCCAATGCGCCAAGGCCGTCGCGTGCGGCTCTCGACGCATTCACGGTAGCCGCTTCGATCGTCCTGCTCGTGGTCACCTTGCTGACGTCGATGCTGGGGCTGATGCGGTGGCGCTTTCAGCGAGCCCGTGATGCCCAGTGGGACCAAGAGATCCGCAGTCTGGCCAACGAGGACGGTGGAAGAGCCAACGGCGCGACACCGGGAAAGTGACCCCCGGCTACGCACCGCGCCAGGTGAGCTCCATGCCGTTGCCGGCCAGCCAGCGGGAGAGGTCATAGCCATTGCGGGCCAGCCCGTCGACCGCCTTCACAGCGCGCCGCACCGCCAGCTCAGCGACTTCCGGAGCCAGCAAGCCGTGGCGGACGGCGTCCAGCAGCTCGTCGATATCGGCCAGACCCGCCCCTGACCCGGTACGAACCTCGATATCGAGGTAATGGTCTTCGGAACGCCACAGCTGCGGGCCAGGCGTGTATTCGCCCACATCGAGGTAGTAGTCGTGATCGCGTTCGTGGCCTGGATTGAAGTGGAATACCGTGGCGCGCAGGCCTAGTGACGGCAGCAGCCACGACTCGAGGTAATGGAACTGGGCCCGGCCGGGAGTGGGCCGGGCAATGTAGAGCCCCCACGGGTGCACCACGTACTCGTCGACGGCCCGCACAATGCCCTTTGGATCGGTGTTGGTGCCGGCGAGCAGATCGAACGTTTCGTGCTTCGGTGGATGGATGGCGTCACCTCACCAAGCTCAGCGGCGGAGCCGGATCTTCCACCGAACAAAGCCGGCATAGAACACCGACAATACGGCCAGCATGCCCATGTCGAGCAGCCAGATTTTCGGTGTGTGCTGCCAGAACCGGTCCTGGGGGAGCAGCGAATCGGGTACCAGGTGCCGTACGTCGACCGTTGCCGCCGCCGCGGCGTAGCCCCAGCGCGCGGGCATTACCCACGACAGCTGGTCGAGAGCGAGCCGCCCGGTCACCGGGACCATCCCGCCGCACAGCACTAACTGCGCCATGATCGACACCACGAACAGCGGCATGATCTGCTCACTGGAGCGAACCAGCGACGAAATGGCCAGGCCAAGGATGGCCGAGGCGACACAGGTCGCGGCGACGGTGGTAAAGAGCTCAAGGGTAGCCGTGAACGTGGAGTGGCCCAGCAGCACGCCTCCTCGGGTCGGCGCCCCCTTGCCGACTACCACGATCGTGGTGATGACCGCCGACTGCAGAATGGCAAACCCGCAAAACACCACGGTCTTGGCGAGCAGGTAGGCCGAAGTCGACAGACCGACCGCCTGTTCGCGTTGGAAGATGGCACGTTCGCCGACCAGGTCGCGGATCGTCAGCGCGGTGCCCATGAAGGCCGCGGCGAGCAGCAGCAGGTTCAGTATCTGGGCGGATTCATCGGGCGTACCGGCATGCGGCGGGGGAATACGGAATCCGCTGTGGCCGGGAACGGTCAGTGACAGCGCACCCAGGATGAACGGCAACAGTGCGAGGAACACGAAGTAGGCGCGGTCGGCGACGACCAGGCGGACCTGCCGGCGGGCGATCGTGGAGATTTGGCGCCGCACGCTGGTATGAACCGGTTCGCCCAGGTCGCCCGGCTCGTCGGCCCTGGCCGGCATACGTCGCTTCTGCGCCTCGATCTGGGCCAGGAAGCGCCGGTTGGCTTCTTCGGGATCGGCGCCCACCTTGGTGAAGATCTTGGCCCAGTTGCTGGTT
This sequence comes from Mycobacterium sp., assembly GCA_035515675.1. Classification (GTDB taxonomy): domain Bacteria; phylum Actinomycetota; class Actinomycetes; order Mycobacteriales; family Mycobacteriaceae; genus Mycobacterium. The sequence goes on along the minus strand of DATJBA010000347.1, from coordinate 24,357 downwards.
CCCATCGCCTCACCGATCTGGTCGGGCGGGCCGCGGTAGGCCGTCTTGCCGCCCGGTGCCACCAACAGCAACTGGTCGCAGACGTCAAGGTAGGACAACATATGCGTCACCACGATCACCACGCGGCCGGCGTCAGCCAACTGGCGCAGCATTGTCATGACTTGGTGGTCCAGCGCCGGGTCCAGACCCGAAGTCGGCTCGTCGAGGATCAACAGCGACGGTCCGGTGAGCAGTTCCAGCGCCACCGAAGCGCGTTTGCGTTGACCGCCGGAGAGCTTGTCGACTCGGGTATCGGCGTGCTTGGTCAGATCGAGCTCTTCGAGCACCTGGGCGATGACCTTGGCGCGGTCGGATTTGCTGGTGTCCGGCGGCAGCCGTAATTCGGCGGCGTAGCCCAGCGCCTGGTTCAGCGTCAGCTGGCGGTGCACCACGTCGTCTTGCGGCACCATGCCGATCCTGCTGCGCAATGACGCGTATTCGGCATGGATGTCGTGGCCCTCGAAGCTGACCGAGCCGGAGCTGGGGCGGGCGTAACCCGCGATCAGCCTAGCCAGCGTGGTTTTGCCGGCGCCGGAGCCGCCGATGATCGCGGTCAGGGTGCCGGGCCTGGCAGACAGCGAGATGTTGTCCAGCAGTTGTTTGCCGTTTTCGACGACGTACTTGACGCCGCGCACCTCCAGACCGCCGGTGCGCGTTGCGGCCTCGCTGCGCCGGATCAGGGTGCCATCGCGGAACACCAGGTCGACGTTGCCGATGGTGACGACGTCTTCGTCGGTCAAGATCGCCGAACCGACCCGAATTCCATTGACGAAGGTTCCATTGATGCTGCGGTCCCGGATCTCGGTGCCGAGCGGCGTCTGCACCAACGTCGCGTGCCGACGCGAGGCCAAGACGTCGGAGATCACGATGTCGTTGTCGGCGGCGCGACCAATCGTGGTGGTACCGGTTGTTTTTGCGGCCGACGACGTTCGTTGCAGGAACTTCACCATTCTCGTCGCCAGATTCGACACGTCGGCCGTCTTGGCGTCGATCACGGTGAGCTCGGCGGGTGGCGTCGAGTCCGGCCGGGCCAGCGCCCCGGTGTGACTGCCGGCGGGTGGTGTCGGATGCGACCTGGCCGCCGACCCGGCGTCGACCACAGTCAGCTCGTCGGGTGGTGTCCCCTGTGTCGGCATCCCCGGCGTCGGTACCCGTGGCGGTGGCGCCTGGTGCGGCTGCGAAAACGGTTGCGAAACCGGATATCTCGGCGGGGGTGGCCGCTGTGGCTGCTGTCGTGGTGGTGGTGCCTTGGGTGGCACCGGGGGCGGCGGCGCGAGGTTGGGACCGCTGCGAGCAGTGTTCCTGTTCTGGCTCCCGGACGGGCCACGCGGCGGCGAGGATGGCTGTGCGGTATCTGTCGGTTCCGGGACCGCCGACCAGGCAAGAGTGGGCGGCCCGGAGTCCCGGGTCGACCTCGTCTGGGGTGGCCGGCTGGTCTGCCCCTGCCGCGGTCCGATCGCGAAGGTGAGCCGCGGTCCTTTCGGATTCCCGACGTTGATGCTCTGGCCGTCGTGGATATCGATGACCGGCATCCGGTAGCCGTTGACGTAGGTCCCGTTCAGCGAGCCGTTGTCGATGGCCAGCCATCGGCCTTGATCGAACCGCAGTATCAGGTGCGCGCGGGAGATCCGCGGGTCCGCGATGCGCAGGTCGGCGTGCAGGTCACGTCCGATGACCACCTCCTGGCCTGCGGCGAAGGAACGTTGGGACCCGTCGTGCCGAATTGTCAGCACGGGCGGGGCAGATCGACTCACTACTTAAGTATCGGTCCGCAGCACGAGTAGGCTCCATGGGACTCGCCTGTGACTTCCATTTGTTTCGATTGGGTCACTCATAGCGGCTTCATAGCCTGCTGCGACGAATCGCCCACTCAGATCCGGCATTATTCGAAGCTGAGGGCGCACGAGAAGTCTGTCCGGCCCCGCCGAGCCCACAGCCGTGCCAGCTCAGCGCACCGCGATAAAGCAACGGGCCCCAATCCCGATGCAACCGCCCAGGGTGTTCCGCCCCGCATCGGGCGGCGATACCCGCAGGTAGTGCTGAGAAACGAGGGGGCGACGACAGATGGACGAGCACAGGGGAACTACCCGGCGCCTCGATGCCGGGCGACGGCTGCTGAGCAATCCGCGTCTGGCCCGTGCGGCCCTGCGCGCGGGCTTTCACTCGCTGCCCTCAGCGACCGTCGCGCACCTGTTCCGCCGCGTTCCGCCGATCAACTCGGCCCCGAACGCGGAGCCCGAGGCGGCAGAGAACCACGACGAGGCCAGTGGATCGTGTCTTGCGATGAGCAGCGGTGCGAAATTTGCCGGCTACACGATCTTGCGGCAGCTGGGTGCCGGCGGCATGGCCGAGGTCTATCTGGCTTTGCATCCGAGGTTGCCGCGTCGTGATGTGATCAAAGTCCTCGCCGAGGCGGTCACCGCGGATCGTGAGTTCCGCGAAAGGTTCAACCGGGAGGCCGATCTCGCCGCAGCGCTTTGGCACCCGCACACCGTCGGCGTCCACGATCGCGGCGAATTCAACGGTCAACTCTGGATTTCCATGGACTACGTCGAGGGCACCGATGCCGCCCGACTGGTCAGAGAGCGCTACCAGGACGGGATGCCGATCCATGAGGTGTGTGCCATCCTCCAAGCCGTGGCGGGCGCGCTCGACTACGCCCACGATCGCGGCTTGCTGCACCGCGACGTCAAACCGGCCAACATCCTGCTCACCCATCCCGAAAACGGGGAACGCCGAATCCTGTTGGCGGACTTCGGTGTAGCTCGTCACCTCGGTGACATCAGCGGTATCACCGAGACCAATGTCGCGGTAGGAACGGTGGCCTACGCCGCGCCCGAACAGCTGACGGGCGCCAACATCGACGGGCGGGCAGACCAATATGCCTTGGCCGCGACGGCGTTTCATCTGCTCACCGGTGCGCCACCGTTCCGGCACTCCAACCCGATCGCGGTGATCAGCCAGCACCTGCACGAGGATCCGCCCCGGCTCAGCGATTACCGCCCGGATTTGGCGCACCTCGACGAAATGTTCTGCAAAGCGCTAGCCAAAGAACCCGAAGAAAGGTTCGAGCGGTGTCGCGCGTTTTCCGCGGCTGTCAGCCAGCAGTGCGACGGTGTCGCCGACGTGAGTCGGAGCGCGCAGCGCCGTACTGCTTCGGTCACGCCGTCCCGGCGGCGCGGACCCCGCGGCGTCATTGCGGCGATGAACCACCGGTTTTCGTCAAGGACCCGGTGGGCGACCGCGCTGGTCTGCGCGGTGCTGATCGCCGTGGCAGCGACCTGGTCGATCCTGTACTCCTTCCAAACCGACCCTTCCCCTGCGCTCGCGTCGAACCCCTCCGCCCCTGCGCTCGCGTCGAACCCCTCCGCCCCTGCGCCAAGCGCTGCGATCACCGCTTCTGGGCCGGTACTCAACGGCACCTACCAATTGACCTATGACCACAGCAACCAGACCACCAACGGCATCCCGATCCGTTCCGACGGAGCCAACACCAACTGGTGGGCTTTCCGTTCGGCGTGCACCACCAATGGGTGCGCGACCACCGGGACTCAGCTGGACGATGCCACCCACCAGGTGGCCAGCACCACCGATGGAGGCCACACGGATACGCTGCACTTCATCGGTGGCTATTGGCAGGGCACGCCTCAGCAGGAGCGGGTGGGCTGCACCCAGCCGAACGGACAAGTCAGAGCCACCCAGCAGGAGACGGTCGCGTGGTCGTTGGCACCCCAAGCTGACGGTACGCTGCGCGGCACGCAGACCGAGACCGTTCTGTCCAATGAGTGCGGCGCGCAAGGAGCGGTGGTGCGGGTACCCGTGGTAGCCACCGGGGTCGGTGCCGTGCCACCGGGCGTGACCTTGGCCGATCCCACTCAGGTCCTCAACACCTCGACCGCGCCGTCCCGCCCGGCACCGCCCGTCCTGGGCGGGTTGTGCAGCGACGTCGACAAACTCGCCTACGACCCGACCAACAATGAGCAGATCGTGTGTGAAGGCAACACTTGGGCCAAAGCCCCCATCACCACCGGAGTTCACGCCTCCGGCAGCTCATGCGACCGGCCGGGCACCTCGGTGTTCGCCCTGTCCACCTCGAACGACGGCTACCTGCTCCAATGCGATCCGGTCACCCGGATGTGGACCCGTCCTGCGGGATAGACCAGGATCACGGGTGCGCGACAAATTGGTAAGTCGATGTTGTTGATCGTGATTCGGGGCTGCTTAGGCGGTCAGGCGGTTGCGGTTATGTTCGTGGGTGCCCGGGCGGGCCGTTCTCTCCCCTGATTGGCGATTAAATCCTGAATGAGTTCAACGATTTGCTGTTGTCCCGCCGCTGCGGCATCGAGCTTGCCGCGCATCTCGGTGAACCCCCGATCTACTTGCATACGAAGGTCGCTAAAGTCCTCCCGGAGAGCATTGAAGGTGGCCACCGTGGCCTGGCGGACCTCACGGACCTCCCCGAGCAACTCCGTTACGCCGCGGTCGGCGGCGCCGGCGAGCACACGTGTGGCAGCGGCGTCCCGCTCGCTCGTATTCGCTCGGCTAGCTCGCGGACCTGGGTCTCAAGCGCGGCGACGCGTGCTTCAACGTTGTCCGGCTCCACGAGTGGAAGCCTCACGCCCGTCGCCGACATTCCTGTGCGCGTATGGTGTAGCCCGGCAGCCAATGGCCAGACGTAGCGGGTTATCGACAGGGTTCCCACGCCTGGCGGCATCAGCCCGGCGCCCATCACCCAAGGGAATCAGTCGAGCGCGAAGATCTACTTCGACGCCACTGGCGCACCGCCTAACGGTGTGGTCTGCAACGACGGTGTCCAAGACGTGCTGACCTGGACGAGCACGTAGGAGCGGGCCCTGATACGGCTCTCCGGGTGACAACAGAAAAGAAGACCTTTCCGCGCCAAGCTTGGGCGCGGGGAGGTTGCATTTGCGCGAAAGCGAATGTCGGTGCGCGGCTCTACGCTGGTGGCATGGCCTTCGCCACGGAACATCCCGTAGTCGCGCATTCGGAATACCGCGCCGTTGAGGAGGTCGTGCGCTCCGGTGGCCGCTTCGAGGTGGTCAGCCCGCACGCTCCGGCCGGCGACCAGCCGACCGCCATCGACGAGCTGGAGCGACGGATCCTGGCGGGGGAGCGCGACGTGGTGCTACTGGGCGCCACCGGCACCGGGAAGTCGGCCACCACCGCGTGGCTCATCGAGCGGCTGCAACGCCCCACCCTGGTGATGGCGCCCAACAAGACGCTGGCCGCGCAGTTGGCAAATGAGCTGCGAGAGATGTTGCCGCACAACGCAGTCGAGTACTTCGTGTCGTACTATGACTACTACCAGCCGGAGGCCTACATCGCACAGACCGACACCTACATCGAAAAGGACAGCTCCATCAACGACGACGTGGAGCGGCTGCGGCACGCCGCGACGTCGTCGCTGCTGTCGCGCCGCGACGTGGTGGTGGTGGCCTCGGTGTCCTGCATTTACGGCCTGGGCACACCGCAGTCCTACCTGGACCGGTCGGTGGAGCTGGAGGTCGGCGATGAGGTTCCCCGCGATGATCTGCTGCAGCTGCTGGTCGACGTTCAGTACACCCGCAACGACATGTCCTTCACCCGCGGCTCGTTCCGGGTGCGCGGCGACACCGTGGAGATCATTCCCTCCTACGAGGAGCTGGCGGTTCGTATCGAGTTCTTCGGTGACGAGATCGAGGCGCTGTACTACCTGCACCCGCTGACCGGCGAGGTGATCCGCCGGGTCGACTCGCTGCGGATCTTCCCGGCCACCCACTACGTGGCCGGCCCCGAGCGGATGGCCCACGCCGTCTCGACGATCGAGGAGGAGTTGGCCGAACGGCTGGCCGAGCTGGAGGGCCAGGGCAAGCTGCTGGAGGCGCAGCGGCTGCGGATGCGCACCAACTACGACATCGAGATGATGCGGCAGGTCGGGTTCTGTTCAGGCATCGAGAACTACTCGCGGCACATCGACGGCCGCGGGCCTGGCACACCGCCGGCGACCTTGCTCGACTATTTCCCGGAGGATTTCCTGCTCGTGATCGACGAGTCGCATGTCACCGTGCCGCAGATCGGTGGCATGTACGAGGGCGACATCTCGCGCAAGCGCAACCTGGTGGAGTATGGGTTCCGGTTGCCGTCGGCCTGCGACAACCGCCCGCTGACCTGGGAGGAGTTCGCTGACCGGATCGGGCAGACGGTGTACCTGTCGGCTACCCCTGGCCCGTACGAGCTCAGCCAGTCCGGTGGCGAGTTCGTCGAGCAGGTGATCCGGCCCACCGGATTGGTCGACCCGAAGGTGGTGGTCAAGCCGACCAGGGGCCAGATTGACGACCTGATCGGCGAGATCCGCAAGCATGCCGACGCCGACCAGCGGGTGCTGGTGACGACGCTGACCAAGAAGATGGCCGAAGACCTCACCGACTACCTGCTGGAGATGGGTATCCGGGTGCGCTACCTGCACTCCGAGGTCGACACGCTGCGCCGGGTGGAACTGCTGCGCCAGCTGCGGCTTGGCGACTACGACGTGCTGGTCGGCATCAACCTGCTGCGCGAGGGCCTGGACCTGCCGGAGGTGTCGCTGGTGGCGATCCTCGACGCCGACAAGGAAGGCTTCCTGCGGTCGTCGCGCAGCCTGATCCAGACCATCGGCCGCGCCGCCCGCAACGTCTCCGGCGAAGTGCACATGTATGCCGACACGATCACCGACTCGATGAAAGAGGCCATCGACGAGACCGAGCGGCGACGGGCGAAGCAGATCGCCTACAACGAGGCCAACGGCGTCGACCCGCAGCCGCTGCGTAAGAAGATCGCCGACATCCTCGACCAGGTCTATCGCGAGGCTGACGACACCGACACCGTCGAGATCGGCGGGTCGGGACGCAACGCATCGCGCGGCCGGCGTGCCCAGGGCGAACCGGGCCGCGCGGTCGGTGCCGGTGTGTTCGAGGGGCGCGACACCGCCAGCATGCCGCGCGCCGAGCTGGCCGACCTGATCAAGGACCTCACCGAACAGATGATGGCCGCTGCCCGTGACCTGCAGTTCGAGCTGGCCGCGCGGTTCCGTGACGAGATCGCCGACCTTAAGAAGGAACTGCGCGGGATGGACGCCGCCGGCCTGAAGTGAGGCACGGCAACAGCGGTCACCTCATACGGTGTTGGGTGTGACCCACTCGGCCAGCACCACCGGCAGCTGGCACGAGCTGCTGGGCGCCAAGTATCTGGGGACGTCGGTCGTGCTGGCCGGCGGCGTCGCGCTGTATGCCACGAACGAGTTTCTGACCATCAGCCTGCTGCCGAACACGGTCGCCGAAATCGGCGGCAGCCGCCTCTACGCATGGGTGACAACCCTGTACCTGGTCGGTTCGGTGGTCGCGGCGACGATGGTCAATCCATTGCTGCTGCGCGTCGGGGCGCGTTCGTCGTACCTGATGGGGCTGGCCGTATTCGGCGTCGCCAGTCTGGTGTGCGGGGCAGCTCCCAACATGGAGATTCTGATAGCCGGACGCGCCCTGCAAGGCGTGGCCGGCGGCTTGCTGGCCGGCCTTGGCTATGCGGTCATCAACGCCGCGCTGCCCCACTCGCTGTGGACCCGGAGCGCAGCACTGGTGTCGGCGATGTGGGGCGTCGCCACGGTGGTTGGGCCCGCGACCGGTGGCCTATTCGCGCAGTTCGGTTTATGGCGGTGGGCCTTTGTCGTGATGGCGATTCTGACCGCTCTGATGGCCATGTTGGTACCGATCGCGCTGGCCGCGGGCCGGGTCGACTCCAGTGCCGCCACACCGGTGATGAAGGTGCCGGTGTGGTCGCTGGTGCTGATGGGTGCTGCCGCGCTGGCGGTCAGCGTCGCGCAGATTCCGCACAACATCACCGCGACCTTCTGCCTGCTCACCGCTGGCATTGTGCTGGTTGGATCGTTCGTGGTCGTTGACAAGCGGATGCATGCAGCGGTGTTGCCGCCCAGTGTATTTGGTCCTGGACCCTTGAAATGGATCTACCTGACCATGGGGGTGCTGGTTTCCGGCGCGATGGTGAACGCCTATGTGCCGCTGTTCGGTCAGCGCTTGGCACATCTGACGCCGGTGGCGGCAGGGTTTCTGGGTGCGGCGCTGGCGGTCGGCTGGACGGTCAGCGAGATCGTCAGCGCATCGCTGGAGAACCCGCGGGCCATCGGACGAGTGATCGCGGCCGCGCCGGTGGTGGTGGCGTCAGGTCTGACGCTGGGTGCACTCACCCAGCGCGACAACGCGCCGGCCGGGATTGTCGCGCTCTGGGCGCTGGGATTGCTCGTCGCCGGGATCGGGATCGGGATGGCCTGGCCCCATTTGTCGGTGCGCGCAATGGATTCCGTCAACGACCCGGCCGAAGGCGGCGCGGCGGCCGCGGCGATCAACACGGTGCAGCTCATCTCCGCGGCATTCGGCGCCGGCCTGGCCGGTGTCGTGGTCAACACGGCCGAGGGCGGCGACGTGATGGCGGCTCGCTGGTTGTTCACGGTATTTACTTGCATGAGCGCTGCCGGTGTCATTTGCGGCTACAAAGCCTCCTACGGAGCGACCCGTCGCAATCGCCGCTCAGCGCGCTGACCAGTCCGGTTCGTCGTCGGTGTGAAGCACCGCGACAACTCCATCAACCCCGGCGAACGTGTCCGTTGCGTCGGTGATCTTGGCGCCTGACAAGGTCATCGTTACCCCAACCTGCCCGTCGTCGACGTCGTGCGGGGCCGAGTCGAGTTCCAAGAGATGCCACTTTCTTTGCCCGCAGATCCGCAGCACCTCCCTCAGCACACCCTGGCTGCCCTCGTAGATGAGATGCAGCCGGATCGTCCCGCGCAGCCTTGCAGTTAGCTGGCGCTCTACCGCATTGAAAGCGAGCGCGCTCACGAAGTGCAGAGCTACTACAGCGCTGGCGAGCAACAGCAGACCGGCTCCCGCCGCCATACCGATCGCGGCCGATTCCCAGACCGCCGCCGCCGTGGTGAGCCCATGCACCGCACCGCGTCGAGTGATTATGATCCCCGCGCCCAAAAAGCCGATGCCCGAGACGATTTGGGCCGTGACGCGTGAAGGATCCAACACGATCGTGCCCGCCGACAAGACGTCGCCGAAGCCGTACTTACTGATCATCAGGATCAGCGCCGAAGACGTGCCAACGATGGTCTGGGTGCGCAGTCCCGCGCTCTTGCCCTGGACGGTGCGTTCCAGGCCGATGAGCGCCGTCAGCCCGAATGCGGCGAAAAGCTCGATGAGGTGTCGGCCGCCCTGCACAGCGCCACCGAACAGCGGGTCGGCCAACCAGATCTGCATGTCCGTCAAGCTACCCGGTAGGTGGCACCCCACTTGAAGGTCAGCGTGTCGACTTGATGACTTGTGAGTAATGGAATTGCCAACGCTCGACAATGTGGAACCCGAGGTAGCTCGGGAATCGATACGCCGGGGCACGCCCGAAAGCGGCTCCCGGTGGCAACGATTGTCCGGTTTGATGATCGGGCAGCGACTTGTCTTTATCGATGATGGTCCAGATTGTGGAGCATTTGTTGATTTTCACCGTCGTCAGCCACACAGCGACGTGGCCGTCCCACAGCGAGCCGATTTTGGGTCCGTAGGCACCCCGTTCGACGTCGATCAGCGACCGGTAGGCCGCTGGTCGGGCCGCCAGCAGCGCGCGGATCGGCCCGGGCTTCCACGGCACGGTGTTGTCCACCATCAGACAGTCCCCGGGTGCGGCGTGGGAGCTGATCAGGTCGGCGACCTGGCTGTAATCCCAGCCCTCTTTGGCATACGGCCAGCGTTGCGTGAAGAGGTAATTCGGCAATGCGGCAACGGCGAACAGTAGCACGACACCGGCAATGGGCCACGGTTTGCGCGCGATCGTAACGATGCAGACGGCCAGGACGGCGGCCATCGCGGGCGTGGTGAGGATCAGGTAGCGGGGGTAGTAGATCGGTTCATTGATGGCCGAGTAGAGGACGAGGAAGCCGGTGGGAATGAGGATCCACGCTGCGCAGATAATCAACAGCCGGCGCATATCGCCTGCCGGGCTTGCCAGGCCGGTCAGCCGGGCCACGACCGCCGCGACGATGAGGACGGCCGAGAGAATAGCGAACGGAACGCTGTGGTCGAAATACTGCCGCAGGATGATGTCGAAGGCGCAATGCCAGCTGACCGGGTAAATCCAGTTGACCTGCCCTACCTGGCCATGGGCGAACACGATGAATGGCGTCATGATCCCGATGGCGACGGCCGAGGTGACAGCCCACCAAATGACCAGAGATTTGCGGGATTTTTTAGGTGCTAACAACGGCAGCATCGCGGCGTAAACCAGCATCAAAAGGATCAGGTTGAGGCTCAGCAAAATCGACAGCATTAATGCCAGCGCATAGCACAGCCACAATCGCGGCCTGTTGCGCCGGACACTGGTGACGAGCAACACCGTCAGCCAGATGGTTGCGGCAACCGCGAAGGCATAGGGGCGCGCTTCGATACCTGCCCAGGTGCTGCGCGGCAGAATGGCGAAGACGGCACCCGCACACACCGCAGTCCCACGTAGCGTGAATTGCCTGGTGAACACCGTGACGCCGGCGGCAGCGGCCCCGATCGCCAGAGCGCTGGGAACCCGCGACCAGAATTCGGTCGGCGGAAATATCGTGAACCAGCCGTGCATCAGCAGGTAGTACAGGCCGTGCACGGCGTCGATGTGGCTCAGCATGCGCCACAGCTCGGGCAAAGTCCGGCTCGCTGAAGCCGATATCGTCGCTGCTTCGTCGAACCAAAGCGAAGGCCTACTGGCCCAGGCGCCGCTGATAACGGCGGCCGACACGGCAATCGCCCACGGGTCGAGCAACCTGCCGCGCGGGCGGGCGGATGCAGGCTCGGCAACGACGTCCGGGACGCCCTGCTCGAGGGTGGGCATTGACATGATGTCTGTCACTGTAAGGCGCGACTAATGAGACTTGGTCACGAGGTGTCGCGCACCCGGGCGGTGGGCTGGGGGGCGCCGTAACGGCGCATTTCGCGCTTCGCGCCCGCATTTCACGAAAAGCTCAGTAATGCAAGACTTTACACCTTGAGCATGAGCATTCGGCCGTTTTATCACGGGGAATATTGTCCGTTGGTGCCGCGTGGTCCCGCAAATGCTCGTCGTGTCACGCCACGCTGTGGCGTTAATCTGACTCCTCTGTGTCCGGCAAACGCGATACTGTCTTGGGTTGGTTGACCAACCGAAACTGGGAGGGTAGATGACTGCGTATCGGACCGTGGTGGTCGGGACCGACGGCTCGGATTCATCGATGCGTGCAGTGGATCGGGCGGGCCAAATCGCCGGGGCCGACGCCAAGTTGATCATCGCGTCGGCGTACCTGCCCCAGCATGAGGACACCCGCGCCGCCGACGCCCTGAGGGAAGAAAGCTACAAGGTGTCGGGCACCGCTCCGATTTACGCGATTCTGCAAGACGCCAAGGAGCGGGCGCACGCGGCCGGCGCCAAGAACGTGGAAGAGCGACCGATCGTCGGCGCTCCGGTCGATGCGCTGGTAAAGCTGGCCGAGGGCGAAAAGGCCGATCTGCTGGTCGTCGGTAACGTCGGCCTGAGTACGATTGCGGGTCGGCTGCTGGGATCGGTGCCGGCCAACGTCTCGCGCCGGGCCAAGACCGACGTGTTGATCGTGCACACCACGCCTTAGGTCAGTCGCCTGCCGGCGTAACAGTTACCTCCACGGCGCCGCTGGGCGCGGCGACGTCGCGCTATCCAACCCGCCCCACCGGCCGGGAGGCCTGGGCAGCGTCAGCACTGCCAGGCTCGCTCACTGTCCCATCGATTCCCTGGCCCAAAGGGCCAGCGACCGCATGAGCACATCGCGTTCCATCGCCAACTCGGCGATCTGCTTGCGCAGATCGTTGATCTCGTCGCGTAGGTTGGGGCTCAACAGGCCCTCGCCAACTTGAGCACGCTGATCCGGCCTCATCGCCTGGCCGGGTGTGCCCTGGGGCAGGCTCGCCTCGCGAGCCACCTGCGGTATCACCGTGGGAGGTGGGCCGCCGTATCGGGTACGCGTCGCGCCGCCGGGTGGCACGGTCCCGCTGCCGGGTGGCGCGGTCCCGCTGCCACGTGGCGCGGTCCCGCTTCCGCGTGTGGCGGCCCAGCTACCGCCCGCCGCGCCGCCACCGCCTGCCGCGGCGGCCATGAGACTCCCCGGCAGCATTCCGCCGTACCCGGGTCCCAGTCCATCTGGGTCGGCTTCCGGCAAACCGACCAGGGTGGGTTCCGGCAATGTCGTGGCCGCACGGGTGATTGCCGGCGCCGCCCCAGCCCAGGTCTGCGGCACCGACAACCCACCGGTCGATGCCGCCCGGCCCAGGCCCGCCAACACTTCGCTACGGCCCGCCGACGTTCCAACACTGACCAGTCCCGGTGCGCCGCCCAATAGACCTGCCGCACCTGACGCGCCTAATCCTGGACCGTACCAACCCAGGGACGTGGCCGGCAGCGCCCCGGCTATCGGGCCCGTTAGCAACGGGCCCAGGACAAACAAGACCCCACTAGCCACAAACGTCCCGCCGCTCGCGAAATTCAGGAAATCCGTTGCCGTTGATACGGACGAGGCTCCCGACGCGAGTCCTTGCAGCATGTTGGGCACCGTAGAGACCAGCTGCGACAGAGCGGTGAGGCCGTTGGCCGCAGCCGACGTGCCGGCCGCCTGAGCAACAGCGGCGGCCTGGGCGCCCACCCCGGCCGGGTTGGTGTTCTGCGGCGGTGCGGTGAACGGAGTCAACGTTGACGCGGCCGCCGACCTGCCCGCGTAGCTATACATCGCCGTCGCATCCTGCGCCCACATCTCGGCGTAATGCGTCTCGGTCGCCGCGATGGCTGGGGTGTTCTGACCGAGAATGTTCGTCGCCACCAACGACATCAGCAACGTCCGGTTCTCCGCGATCACCGGCGGCGGCACCGTCGCGGCAAACGCCGCCTCGTAGGCCGCCACCGCCGCCCTTGCCTGATTAGCGGCCTGCTTAACCTGCTCGGCGGTGGTGCTCATCCATGCCACATAGGGGGCGGCCGCGGCCCCCATCGACGCCGACGCCGGACCCAGCCACGGTCCACGAGTCAACCCGGACACCACCGACCTATACGAGGCCGCCGCCGAACTCAACTCCGCCCCCAACCCGTCCCAGGCCGCAGCGGCCTCCCACATCGGCCCCGACCCGACTCCCGCATACATCCTCCCGGAGTTGATCTCCGGCGGTAACGCTGCAAAATCCATTTCCGTTCGCCAATCACTTAACTGGCCACGACCGCCTTCGCGGTTTGCGTGGGCGCGGACAAATCAACATGCAAAGCACCGGCGACCGCGACCCGCTGGATGCCCGAGGCGTGGTTGGCTCTAACGGTCGCCGACTGGCCGTGGGCTTTCTGATCCAGCGCAACGACAGTGACGCCGGTTGTCCTGAGCGCATGGGTGACTACCCGGATGTCTGCATCGATCGCGATTTCCGAGCCGTTGATATCTACCGGGATCGCCGTTAGCGAGTGCGGAAGTTTCATCGCGGCCTGCCGATCAACGTGCGCACCAGAGAATATGTCGATGCCGGTCAACGAGATGCTAAGCCATCGCCACCTCGCCGGGAGGGCCATTAGCCAACGCCGCAGCGGATCGACGCTGCCTGCCCGCTCTGGGCACACCCCGCAGCAAGCGCCTTGAGGCCGGATCACGTTCGGCGGCAAGGCAGTTGGTGTGCGAGCCGCGGAGCGCGGTGGGCACTCCGCGCTGCGTCACCAGCCTCGGGCGCGCCATTCGTCGAGGTGCGGACGCTCCTTACCCAGCGTGGTGTCGTCACCGTGGCCGGGGTAGACAACCGTGTCGTCACCGAAACGGTCAAAGACCTTCGTCTTCACGCCGGTGAAAAGTGACTCGAAGTCTGCCGGTTTCGTTGTCCGCCCAACACCCCCGGGGAACAGGCAGTCACCGGTGAACAACTGGGTCACTCCGCCGGTCGCGGGCCCATCGAGGGCCAGCGCGATCGATCCGGGCGTGTGCCCGCGCAGGTGGATGACGTCGAACCTCAGCTTGCCGATTTGCACGATGTCGCCGCCCACTAGCAAACGGTCCGGTTTGACCGGCAGCGGGCCGGCGTCGATCTTGTGCGCGGCGGTCGGCGCACCGGTGGCAGCGGCCATCGCCACCAGCGCCTGCCAATGGTCCCAGTGCTGGTGGCTGGTCACGATCAGCGACACCTTCGGGGCGTAACGTCGGATCAGGTCGATGAGGACATCGGCGTCGTTGGCGGCGTCGATCAGAAGTGTTTCTCCGGTCGCCGAACAGGTCACCAGGTAGGCGTTGTTGTCCACGGGACCCACCGACGCCTTCAGGATCGTGGCGCCGGGCAGGGTGCGGCGGGCGGCGGTACCAGGGTCGACGTGTCCGGTGTAGTTGTCGTCCACGACAGTCATAGCGGTCACGTTACTGGTCCGCGGTTGCTTGTCGGTATGGGCACATAGCATGGAATGCGCCGTGCGCAATTCTGTTTTAAGAACCGCTTGCGGCAGGTAAGAGTTTCACCGAGAGGGGCAGCGTGGCTGACCGCCTGATCGTCAAGGGCGCCCGCGAGCACAACCTGCGCGGCGTCGACCTCGACCTGCCGCGCGACTCGTTGATCGTCTTCACCGGGCTATCCGGATCGGGCAAGTCGTCGCTGGCCTTCGACACCATCTTCGCCGAAGGCCAGCGCCGTTACGTGGAGTCATTGTCGGCCTACGCCCGCCAATTCCTGGGGCAGATGGACAAGCCGGATGTCGACTTCATCGAGGGTCTTTCCCCGGCGGTGTCGATCGACCAGAAGTCGACTAACCGCAACCCGCGATCGACGGTCGGGACGATCACCGAGGTGTACGACTACCTGCGGCTGCTCTACGCACGCGCGGGCACCCCGCACTGCCCAATCTGCGGCCACCAAATAGCCCGCCAGACGCCGCAGCAAATCGTCGACCAAGTGCTGGCGATGCCGGAGGGCACCCGATTCCTAGTGCTCGCCCCGGTGGTGCGCACCCGCAAGGGCGAGTTCGCCGACCTGTTCGAAAAGCTCAACGCCCAGGGCTACAGCCGGGTGCGGGTCGACGGCGTGGTGCACCCGCTCACCGACCCGCCCAAGCTGAAGAAGCAGGAAAAGCACGACATCGAGGTGGTGGTCGACCGCCTCACCGTCAAAGCCACCGCCAAGCAGCGGCTCACCGATTCGGTAGAAACCGCCCTGAACCTCGCTGACGGCATCGTGGTCCTGGAATTCGTCGACCATGAGCCGGGGGCGCCGCATCGTGAGCAGCGGTTCTCCGAGAAGCTGGCCTGCCCCAACGGGCACGCGCTGGCGGTCGACGACCTGGAACCGCGCTCGTTCTCGTTCAACTCGCCCTACGGCGCCTGCCCCGAGTGCACCGGCCTGGGAATCCGCAAGGAAGTCGACCCCGACCTCGTCGTGCCGGACCCCGATCGCACCTTGGCCGAGGGTGCGGTGGCGCCGTGGTCAGCGGGTCACACCGCAGAGTACTTCACCCGGATGCTGGCCGGGCTCGGTGACGCGCTGGGATTCGATGTCGACACGCCATGGCGCAAGCTCCCGGCCAACGCCCGCAAGGCGATTCTCGAGGGGTCCGACCAGCAGGTGCATGTGCGGTATCGCAACCGGTACGGCCGCACCCGGTCGTACTACGCCGATTTCGAAGGCGTGCTGGCCTTCCTGCAGCGCAAGATGGCCCAGACCGAATCCGAACAGATGAAGGAACGCTACGAAGGCTTCATGCGTGACGTGCCCTGCCCGGTGTGTGAGGGCACCCGGCTCAAGCCGGAGATTCTGGCGGTGACGCTGGCCGCGGGGGAGCACGGTGCGAAGTCCATCGCCGAGGCCTGCGAGCTGTCGATCTCCGACTGTGCGGACTTTCTCAACGCGCTCACCCTTGGTCCGCGCGAGCAGGCGATCGCCGGACAGGTGCTCAAGGAAATCCAGTCCCGGCTGGGCTTTTTGCTCGATGTCGGGCTGGACTATTTGTCGCTGTCCCGCGCTGCGGCCACGCTGTCCGGCGGTGAGGCCCAACGCATCCGGCTGGCCACCCAGATCGGGTCGGGCCTGGTGGGCGTGCTTTACGTTCTCGACGAGCCATCCATCGGGCTGCACCAGCGCGACAACCGCCGCCTCATCGAAACCCTCACTCGCTTAAGGGATTTGGGAAACACGCTGATCGTCGTCGAGCACGACGAAGACACCATCGCGCATGCCGATTGGATCGTCGACATCGGTCCGGGGGCCGGCGAGCATGGTGGCCGCATCGTGCACAGCGGAACCTACAGCGAACTGCTGGCCAACCAGGACTCGATCACCGGCGCCTACCTGTCGGGCAAGGAGAGCATCGAGATCCCCGCGATCCGCCGCCCCGTCGACCGGCGGCGCCAACTCACCGTCGTCGGTGCCCGCGAGCACAACCTGCGCGGCATCGACGTATCGTTTCCGCTCGGTGTGCTGACCTCGGTGACGGGCGTGTCCGGCTCCGGCAAGTCGACACTGGTCAACGACATCCTGGCCGCGGTGCTGGCCAATCGGCTCAACGGCGCTCGGCAAATCCCGGGCCGCCATACCCGGGTCACCGGGCTGGACCACCTGGACAAGTTGGTGCGGGTCGACCAGTCGCCGATCGGCCGTACCCCGCGATCCAACCCGGCCACCTACACCGGGGTGTTCGACAAGATCCGCACCCTGTTCGCGGCCACCACCGAGGCCAAAGTCCGTGGGTATCAACCCGGCCGGTTCTCGTTCAACGTCAAGGGCGGTCGCTGCGAGGCGTGCACCGGTGACGGCACCATCAAGATCGAAATGAACTTCCTGCCCGATGTGTATGTGCCGTGTGAGGTCTGCCATGGTGCCCGCTACAACCGGGAAACCCTTGAAGTGCACTACAAGGGCAAGACCATCTCCGAAGTGCTGGACATGTCGATCGAGGAAGCGGCGGGGTTCTTCGAGCCGATCACCGGCATTCACCGCTATCTGCGCACGCTGGTCGAGGTTGGCCTGGGCTATGTCCGGCTCGGCCAGCCCGCGCCGACGCTGTCCGGTGGCGAGGCGCAGCGGGTGAAGCTGGCCGCGGAACTGCAGAAGCGCTCGACCGGGCGGACCATCTACATCCTCGACGAACCCACCACCGGACTGCATTTCGACGACATCCGCAAGCTGCTCAACGTCATCAGCGGCCTCGTCGACAAAGGCAATACGGTCATCGTCATCGAACACAACCTGGATGTGATCAAGACGTCGGACTGGGTCGTCGACATGGGCCCGGAGGGTGGTGCCGAAGGCGGATCCGTTGTCGCCCAAGGCACTCCGGAGGACATCGCCGCGGTGCCGGAAAGCTACACCGGGAAGTTTCTCGCCGAGGCGGTCGGCCGCGGCGACAGGTCAGCCAGCGCGCTGCGACCGAGCCGGCGCCGCAAAGTCAGCGCGTGAGCTGATAGCGCCGCGACACTTAAACCAACGGCGAAGACGCGCTGGGCGGGGTAGCCGTAGTTTAAGTTTCGCGGCCCGCGATCCGCGACAGCGGCGTTATCGGCGGCGACCCGGTTGCTGACAGAAAGTGCCTGAGCGCCAAGCGGTTCCGTCACTCTGCCATATTGAATCTCCGCACAGTTCAGCGCCTGCGCCGGGTTATCGATTTACCTATTGCGGTCTCGCTCATCGGAGTGCATCGACTCGCGGATCTGCGCCAAGCGCTCGGCCGCGACGCGCTGGCGCTCTTCGTATTGCTCCTCAATACTGCGGCCTTCTGGGCTCTCCGCTGCAAGTTCTGCCGCCCCCAGCGAAGTTCCGTATCGGGTTTCGATCTTCTCGCGGACGGACTCGAAGGTCGGCACACCGGCGCTGTCGTACCCGGGGTCGGGTGGAGTGGCATTGGAAGTTCCTGGTTCGTCGGGCATGCTGCCACGCTACTGCCGCTCTGTGTCTGCCGGGTATCGCGATGTCAATTTGAAGTGGCCCCGTGGTGACGGCGCGAATTGGCTGCACCCTGTTGGGCGTTGATTATCTGCGTGGTGTTTGAGTGCGGCGATGATCTTGTCGGGTGGCCCTGTCGACCGCTACCAGCCTGGCGGCAACGGCGACGGTAGTGCTGGCCGCTCGGCGGTCATTTGGCTTGTTTGGTGTGCGAGCGTGCGGTATGTCGCGGTCAACCAGGCCGGACCGTTGCAGAATTTGTGGTCGATCCACCACACCAGCAAGCCCAACGCGGCAGAGGTATAGAACTCGGCGACGACGTCAGCGGGCACCTCGGTGCCGGCCTGGCTGAATTGTGGCCGTAGACGCTCTCGCAGCAGGTCGCCGATCAGCCGCCGCAGATAGCGCTGCACCAGCGCTCCGCCCCGATGTCCACACAGGGCGCGGTAGACGCGCTGATTTCGGTACGCATGCTCGAACAGCAGCGTTGCGGGCAGGGTCAAGTCGATAGGGCCGGCTGCCGGAATATCGGAGAGTTCGCGCTGGAGCTGCTCGCGCATCGCGTCGAAGCTGGCCATCAGCAGCGCTTCTTTGTCCTGGTAGTGGACGTAGAAGGTGGATCGGCCGACGTCGGCACGATCGAGGATGTCCTGGATCGTGGTCTTCTCATAGCCCTTCTCGATGATCAGCGAGATAAATGCGTCGTGGAGCAGCTTGCGGGTGCGCCTGACCCGCCGATCCGGCGCCACGACCCCACAACCCCCGGATTTCCGCACAATTTGTCGGCTGTGTTCAGTATCGGACATTTCGCCTCCGTTGGTTGTTGACGGAATTTCCGTTACACCAGTTGTATTGAACACACTGTTCGCAAACGTACTTGGTGTACCACACCATACCGCCAAACGGAGTGGGTTATGAGCACATTGCCGATGTACGTCTGGGCGATGGTGCTGGTCGGCTTGATCGGCACCACCGCAACCATTTGCGTCATGCTCTGGCATGGAGCGCTTACCGCTGGCTTGGGTCGCGGTACCGCCACTCGGGTGTCCAGCGCAGTCGTGATTTGTTGGGGCACTTGGGTGTTGGCCAGTGTGTTGCTTGCTGACGCCGATATCTATCGGTTCGAGCCGACACGGCCCGTGCCGTGGCTGCCTGTCGGGATGGTCGGCGCCCTCGCCGCGGCGCTGCTGTTTGCCCGTATTCCCGTGGTGTCGCGGATCCTGGCCCAGCTCGACGGGCTGTGGCGGCTGACGGTGCCACAGATCTTTCGGGTGGTCGGCGCGACCTTTCTGGTTGTGATGGCGTTGGGCCAGCTGCCGGCCGTGTTCGCGCTACCCGCTGGTTTGGGCGATATCGCGATCGGAGTTGAGGCCGTGTTTGTCGCGTGCAATCTTCGGCGCGGCGTGGTCGGCCAACAGGCGGTGTGGTTCAACATCCTGGGCCTCGTTGATCTGGTCGTCGCACTCGGTATTGGTTTCGCCGCGGCGCCCAATGCCATTCGGCTGCTGTTGGTTTCGCCATCCACGCAGGCGGTCTCGCTGCTTCCAGTCGTCCTCATCCCGACCACCGTGGTGCCGCTGGCGGCGGCACTGCACCTGGCGTCTTTGCGGACGCTGAGGGCGGTCAGGGAGACAGCACCCATCGCCACGCCTAGCGGGAGCGCGAAATGAGCAACACAGTTCCCCATCTGGTCAACCGCTTCGTTATCGACGCGAACGATTCGTTTGATCACGTCCGTCAGCGGTTCGAATCCCTGGTGACTGCAATTGATTTCGCCGAACTCACCGAGGTGATCGCGGCGGGTGACCTATCGCGCGTGCAGCGGTACACGGCAGAACACGCGCCGCATTCATTCGTCAACTTCTGGACGTTAGACCCGATGCCGATGATGCAGTTGGCGGGCCATCGCACTCGCGCCATCACCTACATGATGGGCAACAACGTCATCGTCGAGACGATGTTCCGCCACGACCCCGGTGTGATGCTCTATGCACCGCTGCGCGCTGCGATCTACGAAGACAACACCGGTCGCGTCCACCTCAGCATCGACCAGCCATCGACTAAATTCGCCAGCTTCGGCGACCCCCGCATCGCCGAGGTCGGCGCGATATTGGACGCCAAACTCGCCGTGCAGAGCAACTGAGGCCGATCGGGCCTCGGCGTCGTAGATCCCGTCCCGACCGCAAGGAGCAGACATGAACGACACCCAGATACAAGTCCAGTACTCCACTGGCCTGTCTCGGCGCAGCATCGAGCAGGCCCTGGTTGCCGCCGGAATGGATCTCGACCACCTTCAGCCCGCCGACCTCGGCCTGCTCGAGGATTTCCACACGATGGGTCGCATTGCCACAAGCCAACTCGTGGACCTGATCACGATCACACCCGAGACGCGGGTGCTCGACGCGGGCAGCGGGATCGGCGGTACCGCCCGCTATGTCGCCGACCGGTGTCGGTGCAAAGTGACCGCGGTTGATCTGACCGAGGAGTACTGTGACACGGCCCGTTGGCTCAATCGACTTGTCGGGCTGGACGATCAGATTTCCGTCGGCCAAGCAGATGTCGCCGACCTGCCGTTTGCCGATGCCACCTTCGATGTTGCTTTCAGCCAACATGTTCAGATGAATGTCGCCGATAAGTCCCGCCTCTACCGGGAAGCGCGGCGGGTATTGGTCAACGGGGGGCGGCTGGCCATGTGGGACATCACCACTGGTGAGCAGGGCGACCTCCACTATCCGCTGCCCTGGGCCGACCAGCCCGGAGTCAGCCACCTGGTGAGTTCCGAACGGTTGCGCGCTGTGGTCGAGTCGTCGGGGTTCGCGATCGAGCAATGGAACGATCTCACTGAGCAGGCTGCCGCGACGATGCAGACGATTCTGACATTGCCTCCCAGCCCGGTGGGATTGCACGCCTTCGTCACAGACTTCGCCGCGAAAGCCAACAATCTCACGAGTGCCCTCGCCGACGGACGGCTGCGAGTTATCCAAGGCGTCGCACGCGCAATCCGCCCCTAGCGGAGGCTGGGATCGAGATACGCACGGGGACAACGCTGCCGCCAGCAGCATGCGGACAGCAGATAACAGCACTGTCCGGCAGGACTTCACTTGCCGGGGGCGCATTTCGCGCGTCAGCTAGCCGGTTTCCCACACTGCCGGTCTCGATGATCTGTCCGGCCAACGTCAACCTGTTGACGATGGCTGCGCAGAGCAGCGGGGTCGGTGAATGTCTTTGTCCACGAAGAGGACGGCGCATTGGAGCCGCTTGTCATTACCTCGTAGCGGTGTTGGAATGCTCAGCCGTCACTACCGCGCCGGTAAGCGCGGTAGGAGGTGAGTTGCCGGGCAGCGGAATCCACGGAACTCCTGGTGTGCCCAGCTGGCCGGCCAGCCATGGCAGCGCGGCCGCGAAAGCCCGGTCCGCGAATGGCCAGTCGTGCCTGCCCGGCTGGGGCAGCACCGCGCAGTCGATGCCGTTGGCACGGCCAAGCGCGCACAACGAATAGGCAGCCGCGGTCTGGTTGCCCGGGTTGGCGGCCGCCTCGCGAGCGGCGAGACGCATCGAACCGATGTCGGCCATCGCGAAGTCGCGGCGTGCTGCCGACCGGCCCTCCGACGAGATCGCGAACCACCCGGCCACGTCGCGGTAGGGGCCGTGCCGGTTGATCACGGTGGTCGGGTCGAACGCCGCCCAGGCAGCGGGGTTTCCACTGAACAGCCGGGCGATAGTTTGCGCTTTGTTGCCCGCATTCGGGGAGAAGTCACCGGCGACGTCGACAAATGCGCTGAACATCTCCGGGTGCATGACGGTCAGATCCACCGCGCAGGTCCCACCCATGGACCAGCCCACAACGCCCCAGTTGGACCGGTCGGCGCTGACGCCGAAATTCGAAATCATGTAGGGAACAACGTCTTTGGTCAGATGGTCGGCCGCATTACCGCGAACTCCGTTGACGCACTCCGTGTCGTTGTTGAAAGCTCCTCCAGCGTCCACGAACACCAACACCGGAGCCTTGCCGTCATGCGTGGCCGCGAAGTCGTCGATCGTCTTGACCGCGTTGCCCGCGCGCGTCCAGTCCGCCGGTGTATTGAACTGCCCGCCGATCATCATCACTGTCGGCAACGGCGGCGGTGGGCTGCTGGCAAACCAGTCCGGCGGCAGGTACACCAGCTCGCCGCGGTGCTTGAACTGTGATGCGTCCGAGGGGATCACCGCCGGTACCACGCTGCCGTGCGCTGGTCGGGTTCTTTTGACGGCCATCGCGGTAACGGTGGCCTGGTCGGTCTGATCGGGCAGCGGGCCGGAGGTGAGCTGGTTCCAGGCGGACTGCACTGTGGGGAAGTAGCCAACCCACAGGTTGACCACCAGCGCCGCACTGAGCAGGCATAACGGCACGGCTAGCAGCGCCGCGCCACGCCGCCAGCGGCGTGCGCTGTGCCAGCCCAGAATCAGCACCGCCGCGGCCATGCCGGTCAACGCGGTCCAGAGCCACAGCGTGGACGGCGCAGGCTCATCGGAGAGACCGCGGTCGACGATGTACCAGTGCGTCGCATAGGCCACGGCACCGCCGACCAGGGCGGCCGCCGGCAGCCACACCACCCGCCAGCGTCGCGAGCGCCAGCCGACGGCCAGCGCCAGCACGACCGCGGTAATGACCTGGATCGTGGTGGGTATCCAGCCGTGCATCAGGGAGGTGAAATTACTTGCGAACAACTGCGCCGTGGCATCGGGCGAGGCTGTCACGTGATCCATTGTGATCGATTGTTAACAATCCTGGAACATATTCACCGGATGTTCGCTGTGGACTAGCTGAGAGTTTCGCCCTCGATTAGTGCGGCTTGGCCAGCGGGAATGGCAACGTCTCGCGGATGCTGCGGCCGGTAATCAGCATGACGACGCGGTCGATGCCCATACCGAGCCCGCCGGTGGGGGGCATCGCGTACTCCATGGCTTGCAAGAAGTCTTCGTCGAACTTCATTGCTTCGGGGTCTCCGCCGGCGGCCAACAGCGACTGTTCCTGCAGACGGCGCCGCTGCTCCACCGGGTCGGTGAGCTCGCTGTAGGCGGTGCCCAGCTCGATGCCCCACGCCACCAGGTCCCACCGCTCGGCGACGCCGCGTTGACTGCGGTGCGGCCGGGTCAAGGGCGACACGGATGTTGGAAAGTCGATATAGAAGGTCGGTTGCTCGGTCCGGTCCTCAACCAGGTGCTCATACAGCTCCAGCACCACCGCGCCGGCATCCCAATGCGCCCGATAAGGAATGTGTGCGGCGTCGGACAGCTTGCGCAGAGCGGCCAGGGAGGTGCCGGGGTCGATGTGTTCGCCAAGCGCTTCGGATACCGCGTTGTACACGGTCTTCACCGGCCAGACACCGGAGATGTCCACCGGTTCGAGGCGGGCGTCGGTGCCGTCGGTGTCAGAGCGGGGCCACAGCACACTCTGCTCGCCGTTAGCGGCTTGGGCGGCGTTCTGGATGAGCTCACGGCAGCCATCGATCCACACCTTGTAGTCGGCATGCGCCTGGTAGGCCTCCAGCAAGGTGAACTCCGGGTTGTGGCAGAAGTCGACACCCTCGTTGCGGAAGGCCCGGCCCAGTTCGAACACCCGCTCCACGCCGCCGACGCACAACCGCTTCAGGTAGAGCTCCGGCGCGATGCGCAAAAACAGGTCCATGTCATAGGTGTTGATGTGGGTGACGAACGGCCGGGCAGTGGCTCCGCCGTGGATCTGCTGCAGGATCGGAGTCTCGACTTCGATGAACCCCTTGGCGAACAGCGTTTCCCTGACGGAGCGCACCACGGTGCTGCGGGCCTTGATCAGCTCACGCGACTCGGGATTGATCGCCAGGTCGACATAGCGGGTACGGACGCGCGCCTCCGGGTCGGTCAGCCCCTTCCACTTGTTCGGCAACGGCCGCAGGCACTTACCGATCATTCGCCAGTCGCGCACTATCAACGAGCGGGTTCCGTTTTTGCTGAAGCCCATGTGCCCGGTGATCTCGACCAGATCACCGAGATCGATAGCCGCGGTGAAATCGGCAATGCGCGCGTGCTCCAGCCGTGAATTGTCCAGCAGCACTTGCATTTCGCCCGACCAGTCACGCAAATGGGCAAACAGCACCCCGCCGTAATCGCGTATCCGCAGTATCCGTCCGGATACCGAGATGGTTTCCTGGTCGTCTGCGTCCAGTGCCTGAGCGACCGCATGAGTGGGCGGAGATCCCACCGGGTAGGCGTCAACGCCGTTGCGTTGCAAAGTTTTCAGCTTGGCCAGACGCACTCGCACCTGTTCGGGCAGATGGGATCTCCACTCTTCGGCGTCGGTGGCGTCGGGCCGTTGCAGCCCGCTCACGTCGGG
>DATJBA010000346.1:0-4272 GCA_035515675.1 Mycobacterium sp. | reverse complement strand
GGACAAAGTATCGGCGGCGCCGCCGGTCGTGGTGGCGCGGCTGGCGGAGCAGTTGAGTGTCGATGCGGCGGAGATCCGCGCGTATGGTCGGCGGACTCAGACGCGCTCGGATCATGTGCGCCTGGCGGCGCAGTATCTGGGATGGCGACCGGCGGGTGGGCTGGAGCTCAAGGAGCTGGACGAGTTTTTGTTGGCGCGGGCGATGGAGCACGATTCGCCGACATTGCTGTTCCGGCTCGCGTGTGAGTACCTGATCTCGGCGCGGGTGATCCGGCCGGGCCCGGTCACGGTGGTGGAGCGAGTGGCTCACGCCCGTCAGCAAGCTCAAGAGGAAACCTACGACCGATTCGCGCACGAGTTCACCCCGCAGCGGTGTGCGGAGCTGGATGCGTTGCTGGCCACCGACGTTTCGATCGGGATGTCACGGTTGCGGTGGTTGTCGACCGGGCCGGTGGAGGCGTCGGCGAAGGCGGTGAAGACCGAAGTTGACAAGCTGGGATTCCTGCGCGGTCTGGGCGCGGACACGCTGGATATGTCCGTGCTGCCCGCGGAACGGCGCCGGTTCCTGGCCGCGATGGGCCGACGATTGACGCCGCAGGCCCTGGGACGCCGGGATCCGCAGCGCCGCTACCCGATCCTGCTGACGGTGCTGGCGCAGTCGGCCACCGATGTGCTCGACGAGGTGGTGCAACTGTTCGACCAGGCGATCTCGGCGAAGTTCAGCACGGCCGAAAAGCGGATGCAGGAGGAGTTGGCCGAGCGCGGCAAGGCCGGTGAAGACCGGCAAGCGTTGCTGGACGAGCTCCTATCCATCATCACCGACCCACAGATCCCCGACGAGGAGATCGGCGGGCTGATCCGCGGCGATGCGATCGGGTGGGATCGGTTGCGTGCGGCGATTGCGCAGGCCAAGCCCAGGCTGCCGCGTGATCACGGGCATCTGGCCGCGTTGGATTCCTCCTACAGTTACCTACGGCAGTTCACTCCGCATGTGTTGTCGACGGGTTCGCCGGTGGCACCGCGGCCACCGAGTTGCTGGTCGCGGTGGACATTCTGCGGGAGTTGAATGCCACCGGTTCCCGCAAGGTGCCTGAGGAGGCCCCGGCCGGGTTCGTGCCGGCGAAGTGGCGTGGCTATCTGGAGGAAGCCCGCAAGACCGGCAGCGCCACCGCGTACCGGCACTACTGGGAGTTGTGCGTACTGCTGTGCCTACGGGACGGGTTGCGCAGCGGTGATGTGTACGTTTCCGGATCCCGGCGCTATGCCGATCCGGCCGCCTACCTGCTTACCAGTGAACAATGGGAGCGGCAGCGCGCCGAATTCTGCCGCCTGGTCGGCAAATCCGCCGATCCCGCCCGCGCCCTGGCGGCAGCGACCGACGAGCTGCACGAGGCGGTCGGTGAGCTGGAGACCGTGCTCGCCGACGGTGACGGACCGGTGCGGCTCGACGAGGCCGGTGACCTGGTGATCTCTCCGTTGACCGCGGAGGACGTGCCGGAAGAAGCGACAGCGCTCAAGGCGGAGCTAACCGAGATGCTGCCGTTCGCACCGATCGTGTCACTGCTGATCGAGCTGGACAAACGCACCGGCTACCTGGACTGCTTCACCCACGCCACCGGAAAGCAAACCCGCACACCGGAACTCAAACGCAACCTCATCGCCGTCCTGTTGGCCGGCGCCACCAACCTCGGTCTGACCCGCATGGCCGACGCGACCGGCATCTCCTACGACATTCTCACCTGGACCGCGGAGTGGTACGTGCGGGAGGAGACGCTGCGGGCGGCGAACCTGGCGCTCATCGACTACCACCAGCGGCTGCCGCTCACCGCGGCATTCGGCGCCGGAACCTTGTCCTCGAGCGATGGGCAACGGTTCCCCACGCGAGGCAAGTCGATCACCGCCAGGGCTCTGAGCAGGTATTTCGCGGAAGAAGGACTGTCGACGTACACCTGGGTCACCGATCAGCACGCTACTTACGGCACCAAGGTCATCGTCGCCACGAAACGCGAGGCTCACTACGTACTCGATGAAATCCTCGGCAACGCAACGGATCTGCCGATCACCGAGCATGCGACCGATACCCATGGGGTCACCCTGGTCAACTTCGGACTGTTCGACCTGCTCGGCCTGCAGCTCTCGCCGCGGATCCGGGACCTGGGCCGGATCACGCTGTATCGGCCGGGCCCGCGGGCTGAGGCTGAATCCCGGTTCCCGCACGCGGGCCCGCTGCTGACCCGCAAGCTGAATCTGGATCTCATCGCAGAGCACTACGACGACCTGCTGCGGCTGGCGGGGTCTCTGAAATTCGGGCATGCCACCGCGTCCCTGCTGGTCGGCAAGCTGTCCGCGTCCAGTCGGCAGAACGCGCTCGCCGCGGCGTTAAAGGAGTACGGGGCCCTACGCAGGACGGTCTACGCAGCGAAATATTTGTCGGATCCGGACTATCGCCGGCGGATCGCCCGCCAGCTCAACAAGGGCGAATCGGTCCACGCGCTCAAACGCGACCTGCTCTACGCCCACGAGGGCATGATCCGGGCCCGGCACCTCGAGGGCCAGACCGAGTTGGCCTGGTGTCTGACCCTGGCGACAAATGCTGTAATCGCCTGGACCGCAGAATATTACGGGCTGGCGGTGGATCAGATGCGTCGCGGTGGCCGCCGCATCGATGATGAGGTGCTGGCGCACATTTCCCCGGCGCACAGCGAGAACATCAACTTCTTCGGTGCCATCGAGGTAGACATCGATGCCGAGCTGGCTCAGCTCGGCCCTACCGGGTACCGGCCGCTGCGGGTCCCAGACACCCTGTTCTGATCACGTCCACGCGCGTAGCCACCCCGAAAATGCCGCATATGGCGCACGATAACCCTGCCGAAGAGATACACTTGCCCCGGATAACGGACTATTATCCGGGGCAAGATCGGTGACGGCCTGCGGCGACCCCCGCCGCGCGATGCGCGAAACGCCCCCGTTATCCGGGGCAAGGGACAGGAAGAGGTGTGCCGATGGCGGCCGCGACCGTGACCCGGATCCACACCGCCGCGCCCCGCACCCTGCGCGCGTCGGCCGAAGACTTCCTCGACACGATCCGCTCGCCCAACACCCGCCGCGCCTACAGCATCGCCATCGTGAAGACCGTCGACCACCTCGACGGCCATGCCCCTGACGGCCTCCCCGAACCGAGCCGCCCGCTGGCCACCGTCAGCGACGGCGAAATCGGCGACGCGCTGGAAACCCTGTGGGGCACCGCGGCGGTCAACACCTGGAACGCCCGACGCGCCGCCGTGGGCAAATGGCTGAGCTGGTGCCGCGAACAAGGCTGGGACACACCGGCAGTCCCGGCCTCGGCCGCACGGTCCACCCCGCCGGACTCCGACACCCCGGTCCACTCACGCACCACGATCGACCGGCTCATCGGCCGCCGCGACGTCCACCTCCGCGAGAAGACGCTGTGGCGGATGCTGTACGAAACCTGCGCTCGCGCAGAAGAACTACTCCAGATCAACATCGAAGACCTCGACCTGCCCGGACGCTGCGCCCCGGTGAAATCCAAGGGCGCCAAACCCCGCACCCGCCGCCGCGGCGCCACCCACCACGAACACGTCCTGGAAACCGTCTACTGGGACGCCGGCACCGCCCGCCTGCTATCCAGACTGCTCAAGGACCGCACCCGCGGGCCGGTGTTCGTCACCCACCGCCGCCCCGGACCCAGCAAATACCACGATGATCGCGACACCTGTCCCGATACCGGCCTGGCGCGGCTGTCCTACGACCAGGCCCGCGACCTGCTCGACGCCGCCACCGCCACCGACGGGCCCGGCACCGGCTGGGACCTACACGAACTCCGTCACTCCGGCCTCACCCACCTCGGCGAATCCGGCGCCAGCCTGCTGGAGCTCATGGCCAAATCCCGACATCGCAAACCCGAGAACCTGCGCCGCTACTTCAAACCCTCACCCCAAGCCATGCGCGACCTCACCAGCCTCCTCGGCCCCGGAACCGACCGGCAGCACTGAACAACAGCACCCGCCGCCCAAACCCGAAAAAGCCGTCTACCAGCTCATACATCGAACTTCGTTGGATATTCGGCGATTACTACCGGAACCCCATCAGATGAATCAATTCGGTGCTACGGAGAGTCGACGTTCCGGAACGGACTTTCACCGCGGCCAGCGAGCGGCGGCCGCTCCCCCGCCGGGGGACTCTTTCGCGGTCAACAACACTTGTTCGGGTCTGGTCCTGATCAGTAACGAGCTGCGGGACGACTCTGACCCC
>DATJBA010000345.1:0-4348 GCA_035515675.1 Mycobacterium sp. | reverse complement strand
GGACAAAGTATCGGCGGCGCCGCCGGTCGTGGTGGCGCGGCTGGCGGAGCAGTTGAGTGTCGATGCGGCGGAGATCCGCGCGTATGGTCGGCGGACTCAGACGCGCTCGGATCATGTGCGCCTGGCGGCGCAGTATCTGGGGTGCCGTTAAGGATCGTGTCAGGAGCGGCAAGTGAGCGTTTTTGGGCTCTCTCGGCATGAATGTGGGTTGGTGACGAGGTTAGCGGCGTTGGATTCGCCTGCTGGGTAAAGAAATCAGCGGCACGGGTCTGCGGTTGCGGGGTGGGCACAGGGTGCGGCTCTAGGTTCGGACGGCCAGGCCTATCGAGATCACTGGGACCAGAAAAACCAGAGGTTCCCGTGCGCGTCTACCGCATTCAACCGCTTATTGGCCTTGCCGGGCATCACCGTCAGCGACGTGTTCCTTCGGCCCGGGCTTGGTCACCGCGACGGTAGTATTGCGTCGGCGCCGGCTGCGCTGCCCGCGGTGGGCCAGCTTGCGATGCGATCGATCGGGTTCGCCCCACTCATCGAACAACGCCAGTATCTCGTGCCACCTCCTCATCGAGCAGCCCGTGCCCGGCGGCCCGCCGGGGGGCTTATCGACCAGTTGGCCACTGCACATTTCAACTAACGTGACAGTGCCCTTCCTGGGGCGTTATCCGGCGATGGAGGCGTGCACGTCGAGCAGGGCCAGGTCGGCCGCTGCCCGCCCGGCACCCCAGCCCGCTCGGTTGGACACCGGTACCGGGCGATGCCCGATAGACGGGAAGAGTCGGTCGGTGAGCTCATCGGCGGCCCTGCTGCGTGCCGCCAGCACGGGAAGCAGCCGGCGGTCCGCCATCTCGGCTGTGACCGTTGCGTTCGTGGTGTCGAGTCGCTCGCCGATGCGGGTGGCGTATGCGACGAGGAACGATTGGCGAAACGATCTGGTCCGTGTATGGCCACGGCTGTTGACGTGGCTGCCCGCGGCGAGCATCGCCCGGTTGGCCTGCACCAGCAATGATGTGGTGAGCAGTTCGACGAGGTTGATCTCGGTTTCGGCTCCGACGACCGTGACGAACCCGAGGTTTTGCGTCCATACCGTACGGCAACGGTTGGCGGTGGCCACGGCCTGCACGAGGAGGGCCTTGGCCCCGGCGTAGGGGCTGTCGATCCATATCCGCCGCCCGGCGGCCACCGGTTCCCGATTGCGGTCGTGGTCGGCAACGTATTGATGCAACGAGTACCTGCTCATCAGCTCCTGGGCCTTGGCCGAGAGCGCTTCGGCCTCCTCGGGGAAATCGGTTGCCTCGGCCTTGGCTAGCAGGGCGCGCACCCTGGCGAGGGTCTTGTCGTCGACCTCGCCCGCCGTGGTGGGGGTGTGCTGGCGTGCGCCCGGCAGCGGCAGCAGCGGTTCGAGCACAACAAGCCTCCCCAGCAGGGCCAGCACCTTCAGTACGACGGTCAGCGCCGCGCAGCGGTCGGTGCCGTTCAGAGTTGCCCAGCGCCACATCTGCGGTGTCTGGGTACTCGGGTCGATCCCGGCCGAAAGGACGGAGAGATCGGCGCGCCATCTCGGATGTAGTGTGGCGACCGCGTACCGCTTGGACTGGCGGACTATTGCCTCGGCGAGGTATCCGACAGCCGATGGTTCGAGCTTGCGACGGGCGAGCTCGTGAAGGTCAGACGGTAACCAGCCCGCCTCCCACGCGGCCTGGATAGCGTCGACCATGGCAGTGTCGGCCGCCAGGTCGAGGTCTTGCGCCAAGGCGGGAAACTCCTCGTCGAGCAATTCAGTGGCGTGCAATTCCGCGTCGTCGTTGGGGCACATCGCCGCGTGGCGCAAGGCTGCGACCAGGAGTTCCTGCCGCAGCACTTGGTCGGGCCCGGGTTCGAATCTCATGCGCTCTCGTTCGGAGGGGCCTTGTCGCCGGTTCTTCTGCTTTGCGGCCCGCTTCTCGCGGTTGCGTCTGCTCATGCAGCGAAGCCTGGCAGAAGGGCCGACACTTCGTGGCAGGCGCGCCGTCACAGCGAGGTGCTTGACGCATGGCGGGGGAGACCCTGAGGCGACCAGCAATGGAGATGTCGTCGGCCCGGTGTCTCGACACGGTGACGTCCAACCTGCTGATTTGGCAGGACACGGCCCGAAGTGACGAGTGCTGCGACGAATGCGGTGCGGCGACCACGGAGCTAGTGAGCCCGCAGCACGGCCTGTCCTGCTCGCTTCGCCTGTCCAACGTGGTGTGAGTGCGCGGAGCGCGCATAGATCAGGTGCCCGCGCGGGTTCCCCCGGACTTGCGGGCACCGTTATGCCGTGTCCTTCGGCTCCACGAACGATCACCCTGACGATCCACATTCATGCCGGGAGAGCCCGTTTTTGGTGTGTGCCTGTTGTGGCGGTGTAGCTTTCGGCCGTGGCTCAGGAGTTGGACGAGGATCAGCTGATCGACTATTGGACGCTGGTCGGGAACGAGCTGGAACTCGTTGCGGGCAAGCGTGGTGCGACGAAGCTCGGGTTCGCTCTGATGCTGCGGTTCTATACCGAGCATGGCCGGTTCCCTCGTGGGCGGGGCGAGATCCCGGACAATGCGGTGGAGTACGTGGCTCGGCAGGTCGGGGTCGCACGGACCGAGATCGCCTTCTAGGCCTGTCGTGAAGGTTGCTGTCACTGGACGCCATCTGGTACGGCGGTATCAGTTGTTGGTGTTATGCCGGGAAGTGGTCGATAACGCTGTCGTAGCTGTGTTGGGCGTCGGTGATGGCGATGCGGCTGTAGATCTCCAGTGAGGTGCGTGAGGCGTGTCCGCTGTAGGGCTGGATGAGCGCGTGTTGCGCGTCACTGATCTTGCACATGGCGGTGTCGCTCCGGTTGAGGCTGGTTTGGGTGTGAGTTAGCCCCGCTTGGTGGGTGCGGGCGGGGCTGGGGTGGTCGAGGTGTCGGTGGGGTGGTCAGGGTGTCGCCGCGGGGTCTTGGCTGATTTCGGTGATCGCGGATCGGGCGCTGGTTTCGTCGGCGAGGTTCTTGCCGGCGGCGCAGGCGGCGATGAGTGCGGCGAGGGCGAGGCGGTTGACGGCGCGGGGTTTGCCTCGGCTGGATTCGTGGATGAGGGTGATGGCGTCGTCGGTGAACAGCGGGTCGGGTCGGCCGGCCAGTTGCAGGTGGTGGTGGACGTATCCGGTGGTTTCGTCGCTGGTCATGCCGGTCATGGTGCGGCGCACGGCGATGCGTTGTTCGAGCGCGGCCAGGATGCCCAGCGCCATTTTCCCGGCGAGGGTGGGTTGCCCGAGAAGTATTGTGGCGAAGGGTGATTCGGTGTCGAGGCGGTGATTAGTCAACAGCCGCAACGCTTCCAGGGCGTGGTGGGTCAGTAGGTGACCCTCATCGATACACAAGATCGGGATCCTGCCGCGTTCGGCGTGTTCGGCGGCCAGCGCGTCGCGGGCTTGGGGGACCAGGGCGGCGTTGTGGAAGCTGGGCCGCCCGCCCAGCGCGGACACGATGTGGTGGTAGATGCCGCGGGCGCCGACGGTGGGGTCGGGGATGTAGATCAGGTGGTGGCGGGCGGGTTCGGCGCGGTCGATGGCGGCGCGGGCGGCGACGGTTTTGCCGACGCCGACCTCGCCGGTGATCACGGTGATGCCGCGGGTGGTGATGCCGTAGCCGATGCGGGCGACCGCCTGGGCGTGATCGCTGCTGCGGAACAGTTTGCCCGGGGCGAGGTTGCGGGCGAAGGGCATGGTCGAAAAGCCGAAGTAGGATTGGATCTTGTCTAGCATGTCGGGGGTCTGCTTCCGGTCTGGGAGATGGATGGCGGTGTGGTTCAAGCGTTTTCCGTACGCTGTTCGCCGTCGCAGGAGTCGGTTTGCTGGTCGGTGTACTCGGCGAGCGCGGGGTAGTTGATCGCCTGGCCCACCTGCTTTTGGTGCGCGTCGTCGAGCAGTCGCAGGTAGTCGATGCCGGTGGCCTCGACTGGGGCGGGCGCGTCGGGTTTGACGGCGGGGTGGGTGTGGCGGCCGATGGTGTGCGGGGCGGCGCGTCCCATGGCCTGCCCCTGGTATTCGACGTCGACGACGGTCAGGTCGAACGGGGTGAACAGCAGGTCGACGAGGCGGCCGATGAGCGCGGCGTCGACCTCATAGCGGTTGCCGTGCAGCGACACGGTGGCATACGTGGTGACCCGGCGCTGTTCGCGCCACAAAAACGCGCGCCGCAACAGCGCCGGGTCCGGTCGCGGCGTCGGGGTCCGGTCCGCGGTGTGGTAGCGCTGCGCCGGGGTGGCGCCGGTCTCGGTATGCACGCTGCGGTGATATTGCTGGTGGCACCAGGCGGTGAACAGTTGGTTCAGCTCGGCCAACGACTCGACCG
>DATJBA010000344.1:0-6990 GCA_035515675.1 Mycobacterium sp. | reverse complement strand
GTCAGAGGCTGGCGAAATCGCCGGCAATCGACTGGGCCGCGCTCAAGAGGACTAGTGATTCGAGACCGGCTCCGAGCGTGACCAGGGCCACGTCGGCAGCGACCGGATAGCCGATCGCGTTGACAAGCCCAGCAACAGGCTGGCCGTTGATCGCTTGCGAGATGCCATCCAGGAACAGGTTGACGTCATAGGACGGGACGGTGATCAGGCCAGCGGTCACGATGTCCGCCGTCGGGAGCAGGACAGAGTAGCCGGTCGAAAGTGCACTGGTGACCGCATTGGTGACATTGGTGTTTGCCGCCTGGAGAGCCTCGATAAAGCTGTCGATCGACGCCGGGGACACGAGTGCGGCCAGTGCGCCGGGCGTCGCCAACGGACCAGGCGCAAGCACGTTCGACGCACCAGGCAGTGACAAGGCTGGCAGCGACGGAGGTCCCTCGGCGTGGAAGGCGCTGTAGGCAGCGCCGATTCCCTGCTGAGTGCCGCTGACCAGATCGGGTCCCAGAGCAGTGGTGGCACTAAGGGGAGGCAAGAACCCGAACGGGGTGGCAACATTGGCCGGTCCGGTCGA
This sequence comes from Mycobacterium sp., assembly GCA_035515675.1. GTDB lineage: Bacteria > Actinomycetota > Actinomycetes > Mycobacteriales > Mycobacteriaceae > Mycobacterium. Next base: position 6,419 of record DATJBA010000344.1, on the reverse strand, counting down.
ATAGCCATAGTTCGGGTTGCCGTAGCCCCAGTTGACGAGATACGTCAGATCCGGTTGGAGCAGATCCGCCAGCGGGTTCCCGATGTACGGGATCGCACGCACCGGGCCCAGCAGCGGCAGGTCCGGGATGGTGATCATCTCGTAGGTGGTCCCGCCGTTATAGCCCGGAGACGTTGGCAGCGTGACCATCGAGTAGCCGGGGGGAAGCGCCTGGGGATTGAGCCCGAAATAGTCGCCGTGCACGGTCACGATGCCCACGAGGGCGTTGAGGTCGGAGAAAACATCGATCGGGTACTGCGGGTAGTCGGCGGCACCGTCGTATTCGATCGTGTAAATCCGGGTCTGGTACCCGGTGTTCGCCGGGGTCGCGCCGTAGAACGTCAGACCCAGACTCGGGAAGCTCAGACCGGCGAAGCGTTCCCAGAGGCCGCCGTTAGGGTTCATGGGATCACCGAGTAGCACGAAGTTCACATCTCCACTCGGCACGCCCTCGGCGACGAGTTGCGGCATTACCAGTGAGGAGATGATGGCGCTCTGCGAATCGCCCACAACGACAACGGGGTTGCCGGCGTGATACTGCTGCAGGATCGCGTTGTTCAGGATCGTGACGCCCCGAGCAACCGATATGTCGATGGTCAAGTCCTTGACAGCGGTGTCCGGATAGAGCCCCTCGGGAGTGAACAAACTTTGCGCGTTGCCCAGAGTGAAACCGGGGAAGTTGGGGATGACATAGGTGTTGACGACGTAGGCCACGTAACTTGGTGAAGGTATCGGCGTGCCGCTGCCGCCCATAACCAAGGTAACGTCCGGGTCCGCCAACGCCGACTTCATCATCGAAGCCGCGGTCGCTGGCACCGCACGTGTCGCGCCGGTCACGGTGCTGACAGTCAGCGGGTGCGCCGACAGCGGCCCGGATGATGTGGTGAGTGCCCCGAGCACGCCAGACATGGCGACCTCGTTGGCGGCCTCGGTGTCCGCGTAGGCGTTTCCGGCGGCCGCCAGCGCGCGGGCGAACTCGTCATGAAACGTAACCGCTTGCGCGATGACCGCCCGATACTCCTGGGCGTATACGTTGAACAGCATCGCTGTGGCCGCCGACACCTCATCAGCGGCTGCCGCTGGCACCCCGGTCGTCAGACCTGCCGCAGCCTCGTTAGCGGCGCTGACCGTCGAGCCAATCCCCGCGACATCCGCAGCCGCTAAGGCCAACGTCTGCGGCTCCGTGTTCACGTACATCATCATTCATCGTTCACCGCCCCCGCGGTGGTTCGTTGTACGTGTTGAGGGCCGCGCATACGACCCGACCGTTAATGCCATAGCCGCTCGTCCGGGGCGTACCCCAGGCGATGCGGGCGGCTCGGCGCCTTTGCGGGCATCGGCGCAACCCCAGCCATAGGGTGAGGGGTCGGCGCCGTTGTGCTGCTCAGAGAGCTAACGCCGACACCGTCGCGATCGTCTTCTGGGTTCCAGCCATCAAATTGCCCTTTCATTTCACGCACATACAGTAAGCGATAGCTAGATAATACACCTAGGCAACTGTTTCTACAGAGGCGGCTTCGACTGACGCCGGGACATTGGAACCTCGCCAGCGCGCCAGGGTTCAGCGCCCGAGCAGGCGGCTCTTCAGCTCGGTGTAGTCCTCCTCGGTCAGCTGTCTCTCGTCGCGGAGCTTGGTGATCTCACGGATCTTGGCCGCGACTCCGGTGACCACGATTCGGGGCATGCGGTGTGAGGCGTCGCCGTCACCCAGAGCCGCCGGGCCTCCGGTGCGGGCGGGCACCCGTGCGCCGGTCACCGTGGCGCCGGCGTTGCCGCCGCTGCTCGGGGGACCGGCCATCGCGCGGCCGGTCATACCGGCGAGGCCCATGTCGCTCAGGGTGGTGCTCGAGCCGGCTTCCCACGGCGCCGCCGCGGTGGGGTCGATGCCGGTGACCGGCAATGCCAACGCGAGGGGGCGGAGCTCCGGTGCGGCGACGGTCCATGTCGACGGCACGGACAGTGCACCGACCGTGTCGGACGTGCCTAGACCGGCCGACACCGTCGGCACCGTGCCGGGGGGCAGGTTAGTCAGAATCGCTGGGAACTCCTGCACCGGCGCCGGACCGGTGCCCGGCCAGCCTTCTTGCCCGTTCCAGCCACTGACGATGTCGTCGGTGTGGAAACCGGTGCCGGTGCCGATGATATTGAACGGCAGATCCACCGGGCCCGACAGAATCGCCAGGGGGACGCTTGCACCCAGGCCGAGGACGGCGGACGGCGTTCCGAGGACAACTGTGATGAGGTTGCTCAAATTGTCGAGGAAGCTCGAGGCAGAAGTCGGCTGGGCGGGCGTTGCCAGGCTCTGCAGCGCGGCGGGTACCGCAGACAACGTCTGCGGGACGCTGGACACGATGTCCTGGGCATCGCCGGCGGGCGTGCCGAGCGCTTGGCTGACCGCAGCGGCCTGACCGGCGGATCCGCCGGGGCTGGTGTTTGGCTGAGGGGAGGTGAACGGTGTGAGCGCGGTCGCGGCCGCCGACGACCCGGCATAGTCGTACATTGCCACGGCGTCCTGCGCCCACATCTCGGCGTATTGCGCCTCGGTGGCCGCGATCGCTGGAGTGTTCTGCCCGAAGAAGTTCGTCGCGAGCAGCGCCGCCAGCAGGCTGCGGTTGGCCGCGATCACCGGGGGCGGCACCGTCATGGCAAACGCCGTCTCATAGGCGGCGACTGCGGCGGTTGCCTGGCTCGCGGTCTCCTCGGCCCGCGCAGCCGCGCTGCTCAGCCATTCCACATACGTTGCGGCCGCGGTCGCCATGGCAGCCGACGACGGACCCGTCCACAACCCTGCGGTCAGCCCGGACACCACCGACTGATAGGCGCTGGCCGCCGTGTACAGTTCGTCGGCCAATCCGGCCCAAGCTTGCGCAGCGGCCAGCAATGGCCCCGAACCAGGACCGGCATACATCCGGCCGGAGTTGATCTCCGGCGGATAAATCCCGAAATCCATTGCTGCGCATTCCTGTTCCAGACAATCGGCGATACCCCAAAAGGTGGGATGTGGTTCAGCGACCGAGCAGGCGGTTCTTCTGCTCGGTGTACTCCTCGTCGGTCAGAATTCCTTCGTCGCGGAGCTTGGCGAACTCGCGTAGCTCGGCCGCGACTCCGGTGACCACGGCGCGGGGCTTGCTCTCCGGCGCTTCGCCTGCAGCGTCCGCCGTCATATCTTCCGCCGTCTTGGCGTCACCGGCGGCGGCCTGCACACGTTCACCCCTTGGTGCTTTGCCGCCGTCCTTGCCGGCACCGGTGCCCAGGGTGCCGGCGATGGCTCGCCCGGCCATAGCCGCCAGAGCCATCTGGCCGAATGTGGTACTCGACCCGCGTGTGGAACCCTCTTCGGCGGTGCTGGCGGCGGCAGGCAATGCGGGCAATGTGTAAGAGATCGGGCGTACCGCCGGCGTGGCGATGGTCCATGTGGCCGGCACGGACAAATTCCCGACCGTGTTCGCCTCTCCCAAGCCGGCCGAGACTGTCGGCGGCAGCACCGTGCCCGGGCGCAGGTTGGTGAGAGCCGCCGGGAACTCTGTGACGGGCGCCGGCCCGGTGTCGGGCCACGGCTTTTCGCCATTCCAGCCACTGACGATTTCGTCGGTGTGGATACCAGTGCCGTAACCGCCGATATCCAAAGGAAGGGACACTATGCCGAGGATGCTCAGCGGTACGTCGACGCTAAGCTCGCCGACGTCGGCCGGCAGGTCTAGGAAGATGGAAATCAGGTCGCTCAACGTGTCGAGGAAGCTCGTGACAGAACTCGACTGCGCGGGCGTTGCCAGGCTCTGCAGCGCGGTGGGTACCGCGGACAACGTTTGCTGCGCCGATGCGACACTATTCTGCACGTTGCCCACGGAGGTGCCGGTGGCTTGGCCAACCGCGGCCGCCTGTGCGGCCGACCCGCCGGGATCGGTGTTTTGCTGTGGAGAATTGAAAGGTGTAAGTGCCGTCGCGGATGCCGACGAGCCCGCGTATCGGTACATTGCCGCGGTGTCTTGTGCCCACATCTCGGCGTACTGGGCCTCGGTAGTCGCGATCGCGGAGGTGTTCTGCCCGAACAGGTTGGTCGCGACCAGCCTCGTGAGCAGGGTGCGGTTGGCGGCGACCAGCGGGGGCGGCACCGTCGACGCAAACGCCTCCTCGTAGGCCGCGGCCGCGGCTTTGGCTTGGATCGCGGCTTCTTCGGCCTGTGTGGCCGCACTCCTCAGCCAGCTGACATAGGAGGCGGCCGCAGCCGTCATCGACGCCGAGGAGGGGCCGATCCACGGCCCGGCGGTCAGTCCTGCTATCACTGACTGGTACGAATTGGCGGTCGTATACAGCTCGGAGGCCAACCCTTCCCAAGCTTCGGCTGCGGCCACCATCGAGTCCGACCCCGGACCGATATACATCCGGCCGGAGTTAACCTCCGGGGGCAACAACGCAAAATCCACTGCCGCCCCTTAACTGATCGCGATCGGACAAGCGACCTGGCGGGCCGCGTCCCGGTGAGCGCCCGCAGGCATGGCAGCCAGGACCTCACCGACGAGTTCATCACCGACGGACGAAAGCATCATGGACGTGCTCTCCGCATTTGCTGCTTTCACTGGTAAACCCCATCCTTCCCCGTTGCTGCCTCCACCTCATTGGCCCTGCTGAATAGCCAAAAACGCAGCCACAACCTCCGTCCAATGAATTTAAAGGACAAAATTGGATTCACACCGTGTGGTCACAGCCACGCTGCCGAGCAGCACAAAGTGCTACCCCTGCCTTGCCCATTATGCGGTCTTGAAGCAGAAACCGCCGATCGTAACGAATCCTTAACGCCCGCGACCGCAGTCCAAGAAGCGATCCGGACACCACTGTGTCAATGGTCACGTATTTCCCCAGGCGGAAGCCCTGTCGATAGTAAGCGATTGCTGATCGCCGCGTGGTGTCCCGATGATTGGCGGCGCGCGTGGGAGGTGTCCATGAGGAGCCTCCGAGCGCAGCGAGGCGGAACGACATGAACGCCGACGAGCGGGTGGCGCAGAATCGGCGACGTTGGGGAAGGACACCCCGAGAGGTGCCCTGGGGGTGTCAGCCGCGGCCGGGTAGAGCGGGGTCGGTGGCCGCCGAGGGTGAGCATGGCAATGGCGATGAGGGCCTAACGGTTGACACAGCGGAGGACTGGTGCGAATACGCGCGCCAAGTGAAACAAGACCAAGCACACAGCCGCTGCTCCGGACCGCGGAGAACGACCTATATAGCGTCGCGGCTCACACCGAGGTACTTGGCGGCGTCCTCGGCGCCCGGGCCAATCTTTCCTGCTCGGCGTCGATGTGGGTCCGCGCGGCTGCGCTACGGCGCTGCTCCTGCTCCCACAGCACATCGTCGTGATCGTCGTAAGGCACCAAGTGGGTGGACAGCGACAGATCCACTGCAGCAAGAATTTTTGCCATCGTCGGGTGCGTGGGTTGGCGCGCTCCCGACTCAATCTTGGCAATCGTGCTATATGGGACTCCGGCTTTGGCAGCCAATTGCCGTTGCGTCAGGCCCGTCTTCGCGCGTACCACCCGAAGGACATTGCCCGCCCATGCGTCGATGCTGCGGGCTAGCCGGCACACCTGGGCAGATGCTCGTCCACACCATCACACTGGCGGACGTCCTCGTCGGCGGCGTCCGCGTAGGGCAGGGAGCATCGATGCGGGACGATCTGCATGCCGCCGGTATCGTCGTTGCGCCGCACGACGATGGCGAGCCGCTGCGTCTCGCCGAACTACGCGGAAGAGCGGGCTGAAACTACCTGATTGCTGCGTCCTGGATGTCGCAATTCATCGCCAGGCAAGCCTTGCAACCTTCGACGACGCGCTCGCTGCCGCAGCCCGCAGACGGAGCGTGCCTGTCCAAACCTGAGTCCGCCGAACAACGTTGCGTCGCAACGGAACCAAGCGATCAGCAGGGGCCCAGGGGAATCCAGCCGCGATTCGTCTGATGAAATATGCGGCAATCACTCATGGATAACTGCTATTACCTATGAATATCTGTCTAGTCCATGCCGTTGCGCCAACGCGCGTTTCGTTGTTACCGCAGGCCTAGTTTCTTCACCGCGGTCGCCTGCTTCCTGCGATGAATAGGACCGGTTCGAATATGCGGGGTTACCGGAAGAAGTACTGCATCTTTATCTAACTTGACACGACTTGCCGGCATCGGTGCCTTGGACCCGATCGCCTGAAAATGCTCTGTCCCGCTGTGGTTTTCGGCAAACCAACAGTCGCCTTGCCGATCTGCTCGGCAAGGCGACTGTCGTGGTCAGTTGCAGCGGTATCTCGCTTCGTTGGTCAACTTGTGCATGACTGGCACCGATGTCTGGTGACGCACTACAGGCAGACTCAGATGCAGATGCCGAAGGGACACGGAGGAGGCGGCGG
>DATJBA010000343.1:0-4263 GCA_035515675.1 Mycobacterium sp. | reverse complement strand
TCGACCGGCTCACCACCGTCCAACGCCGCATCCTCGCCTATCTCGACGTCCCCCTACCATGGCCCGAAACACACAGCACCACAACAACATTCAGAAACTCAATCCTTGACCCCCAACCATGCGGAAAACGGGGCTAGGGAGCTTGGGTGAGGGTCTTATTCACGATATCTTGCGCCCCTCATCTGCTTCTCGGCCTGGTCCAGGTTCGTCGTGAACTCACCAAATTGTTCATAAGCGTTGGCCTCGGCCGCCAAGCAATTGTGAGCTGCGCTATGGACGTCGGCAATCTCTCCTTGCACGTCGGCGGTCAGCTCAAAGTCGTCTGGGCTCGGCAGGTGCGCCTGCAGCTTGTCCTGGGCAAGGTCATCCATCCGGTGGCAGGCGTTCAAGAACGCGGGAATATCATTGCGATTTGCGGCAGTTCTCGCATCCACCATCGCTTGCTGCAGATCCGCGAAGTCTTGGTGCGCCCCCGGCCACCAATTCTTCATCGCCACACCAACGCGAACGGGGCAGCCACATGGCATCGGCAGGGGTCGCTCCGGTAGTCCGACGGCGCGCGCCTTAGCGGCTACCAGGCATGGACGACGCCTCCGGCGACGTGCTCACCGCACTGGGCCAGGCACTGGTTGGCGGGCTATAGCTACTTCTTCTCTGCAAGCTCGCGCTCGGCCTGCAGCCAGTGCGAGTCGGGGTCCCCGCCGCCCTCGGCCTCGTAGATCTCATGGGCGCGCTTTGCGACCGCATCATGCCCTGGCCCGCGATTGGCCGCGCTCCGCTTAAGCACGCTCCCCGCGGACGCGCCCCCCTTAGACGCGCTCACCTTGCGAACGGCGGGCTTGTCGGAGGGTAGCTTGCTTGCTGCCATCTGGGCATCTCCCTTCGAGTCGAGCTCGCTGACAATTGTTGCGCAGTCTACATCCCGTACATCCCGTGCCCGGTGTCCCGCGCCGCTCGAGCTCGATGTCCTCGATCACCGTGCGACGATCAGATCCGCCGGCAGCGACGGCCGCCCGGTCGAGGAACAGAACAAGTCCGCGATCAAGGGGTCGGCTTAGTAACAGAACGAATCTGGTTGTTTTCGTGGTCTTCGTTTGGTCGCGGGCTTACCGCGGCTCACGAGTGACCTTTGCGCCAGGGCGCATCGGGGTCGGCGAGGGTGTCGAGCATCAGCTGGCACCAGGTGAGCGCCGCGTTGACCGCGAGGTGCGCGTGCCGGACGCTCAGACCGACGCGTGCGGTTGCCGGCCCGTGTCCGGTGCCCAGCCCGCGGTTGCGCAGCTCGGCAAGTCCGTTGGCGATGGTTGTGACCGCGCCCAGGATGCGCTTAACGCCGTCGCTGCCGTCCGGTCCGAACCCGGTCGAGGGGTCCAGCCCGAGCGAAAGCTGAGCTGCGCGAGCCAGTTTAGGCAGGTCGGCCTTGTCGTCGAACGGCTGGCGCCGTTCGGAGAGGACAACCTTGGCGGTGCTTTCGATCAGTTCCTTGGCGCTGCCGACCGCAAGCGCGGGATCGCGCGCCTGATGCGGTCGAAGCCCTTGCGAATGGCTGACGGGTCGGCGAGTCTCGCAATCGATTCGATCGACAGCTGTGGCCCGGCTGGGGTGATCTGGCCGGTCTGCTCATCGACCTGGTAGCCGTCGCGGCGTAGCGATTGGTGAAACTGGCTGAGGCCCTGAGGTTCCCAGCCGTTGAGAAACCGTTCGGCGACCCGGAGAAATCGGCCGACGTGTCGCGGGTCGGTCCAGTCAACCGCATCCAGGTACGACTGCGTGGTCTGCCGGCGCACGCTGCTGTCTTCGTGGCGGCAGTGGGGATCGGGCGCGAAGCCTTCGTCTTGAAACGCGGTGTTGATCGCGCCGAGCGTGCTGTTGGTCATCAAGTCGCGGAAGATGCCGCGCGTAGTACGTCCTACGAGATCGGTCATCGTGTTGTGCTCTGGGTTGACGTCCCGGTTGTTCGCCCGCCGGCGCGCGCGACCGCCCGGTAGATGGTTGAGCGGGTGACCGGGAAGAGCTCCTCGAGCTCGCCGATGGTGTGCTCGCCGGCGCGGTAGAGCTCGACGAGGCGTGCCTCCTGCCGCGGACTGAGCTTGGGCTGCTTGCCACGCAGTCGACCCTTCGCCCGGGCGACGGCCATGCCCTCCCGAGTCCGGGCGCGAGCAAGGTCGGCTTCAAACTCGGCGATCATGCTCAGAGTGGTGAACAGCAACCGGCCGACCGGGTCCGACGGGTCGTGCACCGAGCCGCCGATGTTGAGACGCACGCCGTTCCCCTTGCGAGCAGCCGATTGACACCTTGCCACGTTTCAAAAACGTTTTCGGGAAACGTTTTCGGGACAGCCCGGCGTTTCAGTACATCAAGGAAACAGCGCGGGGCGACCAGGTCCGAACAGAACTGGAAGCCGTCTCGAAACAGACCTTGAACTCAACCGGTCAGCGCATCACTGGGACGAGGGTAGTCGGTCGCTATCCCCAGAAGATCGGGTCTGCGCCGCTGTCGAGGTAGTCGCGCACTAGGGACCGATTTACTCTGTCCTTGATTTGCGAAAACGACGGTTGCAGCGAAGCTCTATACCGCCAAATATCTTGGACTGGGCCGGGCTGTGGCCGAGACGGCGGCGCGGCGGTCAGAGTCGCTTGATGCCACGGGCCAATTTGACGTAGGGAACCGCAGCCGCCAGGCCCTTGCGCAGGCTTGGGCGCACAAAGCTGAGGTTTTCCAGAACCAGGTAGCGCACACCGTGATCCCGCCACGTCGCGGCCTGATCGACGACTTCCCGCGGTGTGCCGTGCAGCAGGCATTCGCCCAGCAATGAGCGCGGCACCTTTCGCGCGTGACTGACGGCGGTGGCCTCGTCGACGGTCTGCGGGACGAGGTCCTGGGCGCCGGTGAAGCCCGGCCCCATCGGGTGTTCGGCGCCGTGGCGCCGCCACACTGTGTCGGGTGCGGTCATCGCCCACCACCGCAGGATGTCCGAATCCATCGCTTCGTCGACTTCCCCGCGGCTGTGCCCGGTCACGCATGGGATCCACAGCGCCGGGGTGATCGCCGACGGGTCGCGGCCGGCGTCCGATGCCACTGAACGGATGATGTCCAGCTTGGCGGCGTACTCCTGCGGGGTCTGGGTGAACGCCGGGAACCAGGCGTCGCCGTAGCGGCCGGTCGCCCAGAGCATGCGTGGGCCATGCGAGGCGATCCAGATCTCAGGCCATCCGCCACGCGCTGGCGGTAACGCGAACGACGCGTTGTGTAATGGAAAGAACGGCGAATCACGGCTCACCAGTTCGCCGTTCGAGTCCCAAAGGGCACGGATGGTTGCCAACGCCTCCTCGAACCGCGCCACGGGCCTGGACCAATCCACTCCGTACTGCTCGTTACCTTCGCGTTCACCGGTACCGATCCCGAGAATCGCGCCCCCACGGTTGAGGTGGTGCAAAGTGACAGCGGCCTGCGCGGTTACTGCCGGGTTGCGCCGACCGGCGTCGGTGACGCCGACACCCAGACTCAGCCGGGCGACTCGGTTCCTCGCCGCCAAGTTGCCCAGCACGGTCCACGGCTCGTAGACCGCGTCTAGGTTGGGAACCAGCCGAGCGGCCCCGACGTACTTCGGCGTGACGATCGGCCGCGGCCACCAGCTGTTCAGATGGTCCGGCATCCAGAAGGAGTCGGCACCCGCCGCCATTGCCATTAGATATCCGGTGCGAATCACGGCCGGTGGATAGTAGCGGCAGTACGCCGACGACTCCATCAGCCCGACTTTCATCCCTGACATTGCCGCCTCCCGCGAAAGCCAGCTCGGCGCCGCCGGGCGGCGGCGTCGATGATTACTCTGACATTGACACAAACCGATACGGCCGATGCACCGAATCGCGAGTTGGGATCACAAGCTCCGGGTCACGGGCATTCCGGCCATCCGCGGAGCCCATCGCGTCGGGGCGCCCCCTATTAGGAATGGCATCGTCAAGTTGTTTGCCTTGGTGTGGTGCTGCCGGGATTGGTCGTGGTGGCGATTGCGGCGAGGTACAGGGGCTACCGGTATCCGATCGAGGTCCTCGGGCACGCGGTGTGGCTGTATCACCGTTTCGGTGTGTCCCGAGCGTGGAAGGGAGTTCGATGTAGGTAGAGCTTGCTGAAGCGGTGCTGTGCAGAAGATGAAGGATTGCTGGCCCTTCGGAGTCGCTCTGCGGGGGGAGGCTTCAAACCACCATATGCTGCGGGAGCGGTGACGCGATCGTGGTGAGCGATGTGGAAAAGGCGCGCGTG
>DATJBA010000342.1:0-11719 GCA_035515675.1 Mycobacterium sp. | reverse complement strand
GAGAAGCTCAAGGGCCACCCGCTGTTCGCCCACATCACCCTGCTGCGCAGCGAGCGGTCGCCGATTGCCGCGCTGGTCACCGAGATGCTCGAGGAGATCGCCGGACCACACTGACGGCGCGTTTCGGCGGGCTTCCTTTCGATAAGCTTTCACTGTGCCGAAACGACCGGATAGCCAGGCCTGGCGCTACTGGCGGACCGTTTTCGGTGTCGTGGCGGCCGCTGCGGTGCTGGTGATCGGCGGCCTTACCGGTCACGTGACGCGCGCCGACAACCTCAGCTGCTCGGTGGTCAAGTGTGTCGCGCTGACGTTCGACGACGGGCCGGGACCGTACACCGAACGGCTGCTGCAAATCCTGAAGGACAATGACGCCAAGGCCACGTTCTTCCTGATCGGCAACAAGGTGGCAGCAAACCCGGCGGGAGCCAAGCGCATCGCCGACGCCGGTATGGAGATCGGCAACCATACGTGGGAACACCCCAATATGGCGACGATCCCTCCCGAGGACATCGCCGTTCAGTTCTCCAGGGCCAACGACGCGATTACCGCCGCAACCGGCCGCACGCCGACGTTGTACCGTCCCGCCGGCGGACTGTCCGACGACACGGTTCGCCAGACCGCGGGCAAGTTTGGACTGGCCGAAATCCTTTGGGACGTGATCCCTTTTGATTGGGCGAATGACTCGAACACGGCGGCGACACGGTACATGCTGATGACGCATATCAAGCCGGGATCGGTGGTCTTGTTTCATGACACTTACTCGAGCACCGTCGACGTGATCTACCAGTTCATCCCGGTGCTCAAGGCCAACGGCTACCGCATGGTGACGGTCAGCCAATTGCTGGGGCCGCGGGCGCCCGGCAGCAGTTACGGCAGTCGGGAGAACGAGCCACCCGTCAACGAACTTCATGACATCCCGGCCAGCGAAATCCCCACGTTGCCCAACACATCCTCACCCAAGCCGATGCCCAACTTCCCGATCTCCGACATCCCGGGCCAGAACTCGGGCGGGCCGAACAACGGCGCCTAGAACAAGCCTGAGCCACGCGCAGCTACCTTTATAGGGTGGTCAAGGCGGGCTGGCTCCGGGCTTGGGGCGCGCGACGATCGGGTGATCCAGCGGCGGCAACCGGGGCAGGGCAACGAAAGTCCGTTCGCAGGTTGTCGATTCAATATGGCATCGACCTCGCGCTGGCCTACATCGTGGCGGTCATCGATGCGGCCGCTATCTTGATCCCACTGAGAGGCCATACTTCCGTCGCGGCCAACGTCAACTTCGCGGAGAAGAACACGGCGGTGGTGGTGGCGCTCGTTGCGCTGGGGATCATCAGCGTCGCCGTGGCCGGCGTCCTGAGCCTGGCTCCCACGCTGCGTTGGTATGTCGCCGGGGACGAACCGACTTTAGCGCAGCGGAAAGCCGCAATGAAGCTCGTCGGCCGCCAGTCGGCGATCCTGTTGGCGGCTTGGGGCGCGGCCGGGGCTATCTTCGCGCTGCTGAATCTTGCTGGCGGGGCCCAGTTTCTGTTGCCCATTCTGCTCGGCGTGCTGCTGGGCGGACCGGCTGCCGCCGGCACGGGGATGCTGCTCGCGCAACGCACCCTGCGCCCAATCATAGGTGCCGCCACCCTGGGTTGCGAGCCTCAGTTGGCAGTGCCAGGTGTGTTCGCGCGACTGGTTCTGCTGTGGTTTTTGTGCAGCGCACTTCCGATCGGGGTGATTGCGGCTCTGGTTGTCCTTCGCTCGTACGGCTGGTTGATTCAGAAGTCCGCATCGTTGGATGTACCGATTTTGGTGGTGTCGCTGGCAGCGCTGCTTCTCGGGTTGCCGACGATGATTCTGACGTCGCGATCCATTTCCGATCCGGTCGGCGAGGTTGTCCACGCGATGGCAGAAGTCGAACACGGCCGCATCGATACCTACGTTGGTGCGTACGAGCGTTCCCAAATCGGGCGTCTGCAAACCGGATTCAATCGGATGGTCGCCGGGCTCGCCGAGCGGGATCGGTTGCGCGACCTGTTCGGGCGCCACGTCGGAACGGACGTCGCGCACCGCGCCATCGAAGAGGGTGCATCGCTGTCAGGAGATGTGGTCGAAGCGGCAGTTCTTTTCATCGACCTGGTGGGCTCGACACAGCTCGCGGAAAGCCGCCCGCCGCAAGAGGTTGCCAAGGTGCTCAACGATTTTTTCCGGATTGTCGTCGACGCTGTCGACGAACATCACGGTCTGATCAACAAATTCGCCGGCGACGCCGCACTGGCGGTCTTCGGGGCGCCGTTGCGGACGAGCGAACCGGCCTCGGCCGCGCTGGCGACAGCACGTGAGTTGGGCACCGAACTGCGCCGGCTACCCATCGTTGATTTCGGTATCGGCGTGTCGGCAGGCCGAGTCTTCGCCGGCAACATCGGTGCCGAAAACCGCTACGAATACACGGTGATCGGCGACGCTGTCAACGAGGCCGGACGGCTGGCCGACCTTGCTAAAACCGCCGACCGGCGGATCCTGTGTTCGGCGGCGGCCATCGACCGAGCCGATGAGGCCGAGCGGGTGCAGTGGGCCGAATGTTATTCCACCGTGCTGCGCGGGCGCTCCGAAGCCACCCACGTCTCGGCGCCGGCGGTCTCGGAACAAGGCGGGGGCGGCTAGGACTCGGCGCGTTTGACCCTGGCCATCGCCAACACGTCGAGGCGGCGATCCAGCTCCTCGATCGACAGCTTGTCGCCGATCAGGCCGCGGTCGATGACGGCCTGGCGGATGGTCTTGTGCTCCTTGAGCGCTTGTTTGGCCACCGCGGCGGCTTCCTCGTAGCCGATGGCCGAGTTTAATGGCGTCACGATCGACGGCGACGATTCGGCCAGCTCACGCAGATGCTCGACGTTGGCGGACAGCCCGGTAATGCAGCGCTCCGCGAATAGCTTTGACACGTTGGTCAGCAGCTTGTACGACTCCAGGATGTTGCGGGCCATCATCGGGATGTACACGTTGAGCTCGAAGGCGCCGTTCGCGCCGCCCCAGGCAATCGCGGCGTCATTACCGATCACCTGCGCAGCGACCTGCGTAACCGCCTCCGGCAGAACCGGATTCACCTTGCCCGGCATGATCGAGCTACCCGGCTGCAGGTCCGGCAGGTGGATTTCGGCCAGTCCGGTCAATGGGCCCGATCCCATCCAGCGGATGTCGTTGGCGATCTTCGTCAGTGACACCGCGATGGTGCGTAGTGCGCCGGATCCCTCGACCAACCCGTCGCGGGCGGCTTGGGCCTCGAAAGAGTTGGTCGCCGCCCGCAATTCGGTAAGGCCGGTTGACGCGACCAGCACCTCGACCACCTGGACGCCGAAGCCCTCCGGAGCGTTCAGGCCGGTGCCCACCGCGGTGCCGCCGATCGCCAGTTCACCCAGCCGCGGTAGCGTGGCCCGGACCCGCTCGATGCCGGCCTCGATCTGGCGGGCATATCCGCTGAATTCCTGACCGAGCGTCACCGGAACGGCGTCCATCAGATGCGTTCGGCCGGACTTCACCACGGTGCTCCACTCGCGGGCTTTGTCGGCCAGCGCCTGGTGGAGCACCTCGAGCGCCGGGATGAGGTGACGTACCGCCGCCTCGGTGGCCCCGATGTGGGTGGCGGTCGGGAAGGTGTCATTGGACGACTGCGACATGTTGACGTCGTCGTTGGGGTGCAGCGTGACGCCGTTTGCGGCCGCGATGGAAGCGATCACCTCGTTGGTGTTCATGTTGGAGCTGGTCCCCGAACCGGTTTGGAAGACGTCGATGGGGAATTGGTCGTCGTAGCGGCCGTCGGCGATCTCAGCTGCCGCGGCGATGATCGCGTCCGCCTTTTCCGGTGCCAGCAACCCAAGATCCTTGTTCACTTGCGCGCAGGCACCCTTCAGCAGGCCCAACGCACGGATCTGGGTACGCTCCAGACCCCGGCCTGAGATCGGGAAGTTCTCTACCGCGCGTTGGGTTTGCGCGCGCCACAACGCTTTTGCGGGTACCCGGACCTCGCCCATGGTGTCGTGCTCGATGCGGTACTCGGTGTCGTTCTCGACGGCGTGAGCGGCCATGGATCGGGCTCCTTGCTTGATGGGGTTTGCTAGGGCAGGGGATAGGCGGCAGAGCTGTCGCCGGTGAAGTCGATCGCCGAGTATTCGTTGAGCTTCGAGAGCCGGTGGTAGGCCTCGATCATCCGCACGGTGCCCGATTTCGAACGCATCACGATCGACTGGGTGGTGCAACCGCCGGGGTAGTACCGCACCCCCCTGAGCAGATCACCGTCGGTGACCCCGGTGGCACAGAAGAAGACGTTCTCTCCGGATACCAGGTCCTCGGTGGTCAACACCGCATCCAGGTCGTAGCCGGCGTCGAGAGCCTTCCGACGTTCGGCGTCATCACGCGGCGCGAGCTGCGCCTGGATCTCCCCGCCCATGCACCGGATCGCCGCAGCGGTGATGATGCCCTCTGGGGTACCGCCGATACCGGCCAGCATGTCGGTGCCCGAGTTGGGCCGGCATGCCGAGATCGCACCCGCCACGTCGCCGTCGGTGATCAACCGGATCCGGGCTCCGGTCGCCCGGACGTCTTCGATCAGCTGCGCGTGCCGTGGCCGGTCCAGGATGCACACCGTCATATCCCGCACCGACAGGCCCTTGACCTTGGCGACCGCTCGGACGTTATCGCCGATCGGCGCGGTGATGTCCAGTACGTGTCCGGCGTCGGGACCCACGGCGATCTTGTTCATGTAGTACACCGCCGACGGGTCGAACATCGCTCGGCGCTCGGCCACCGCCAGCACCGAGATGGCGCCGGTCATGCCCTTGCTCATCAGCGTGGTGCCGTCGATCGGGTCGACGGCGAAATCGCACTCCGGGCCATCGCCGTTGCCGACCTCCTCGCCGTTGTAGAGCATCGGCGCTTGGTCTTTTTCGCCCTCGCCGATTACAACCACCCCCCGCATCGACACGGAGTTGACCAGTTCGCGCATCGCGTCCACGGCCGCGCCGTCGCCGCCCTCCTTGTCCCCGCGACCCACCCAGCGGCCCGCGGCCATGGCACCGGCCTCGGTGACGCGCACCAGTTCCAAGGCCAGGTTGCGGTCTGGGGCTTCACCGCGCGGCCGTGCCTGCGACGGGTCGCGGCCCGTGATGGTGGTCGGCAACGAACCGGGTCCGGCCGAGCGGTCGCCCTCAACTGTCATAGTTGCTGATTGTTCCAGAAGCGGATCGGTCTGCTGCAGCCGGGCTGTGGCTGGCGGTAGCCGGCTGGGATACTCGGGAGATGATGGAGAAACTGCAGCCGAATGCCGAGTTAGCCGGCGAGCCGGGTCCGGCGCCCAGGCCGGCCAAACCGCGGTTGCTGCAGGACGGTCGCGACATGTTCTGGTCGCTCCTACCGCTGGTGCTCGGGTGCATCTTGCTGGCGGGCATGGTCGGGATGTGTTCGTTCCAGCCGGGCGGGACGAACAACGGAGCGATCCCGTCCTACGACGCGGCAGCAGCCTTGCGGGCAGATGCTCAGACGTTGGGGTTCCCCATTCGGCTGCCTCAGTTACCCGCCGGCTGGCAGCCCAACTCCGGCGGCCGCGGCGGTATCGAGAACGGGCGAACCGACCCCTCGACCGGTCAGCGGCTGAACGCGGCTACCTCAATCGTGGGATATATCAGTCCAACGGGAAAGTATTTGAGCCTGACCCAGAGCAACGCCGATGAGGACAAACTGGTCGGCTCGATCCATCCGTCGGCGTATCCGACCGGAACGGTCGACGTTGCCGGCACCAACTGGGTCGTCTATCGCGGTGCCGGCCAAAGCGGTGCGGACGCCGAGCCGGTATGGACCACCAGGCTTGCCGGGCCGGCCGGCGCCACCCGGATCGCGATCACCGGTGCCGGCAGCACCGATCAGTTCCGCACGCTGGCGTCGGCGACGCAATCGCAGCCGCCGTTGGCAAGCCGATAGCTGCCCGCGTCGGGTTCGCCTCGCGGTCGAGTGGGCGGCTACGGCCCGCTTGTCCCGCGCCACGCCTGCCGTCGTTAACCTGAGGCAAAGCATGGAATGGGAGTACCAGACCTATGGCGATCGACAACCATGTGGTCGAAACCACCTACGGCCCGGTCCGGGGCACCGACGACGGCCGCGCCCGGGTGTGGAAAGGCATTGGGTACGCCGCGCCGCCCGTTGGCGACCTGCGTTTCCGGGCGCCAGAGCCTCCTGAGCGGTGGACTGAGGTCGCCGATGCCACTTCCTTCGGGCCGGCCTGCCCACAGCCGTCCCTTGGCAACATCCCCCTGGACTTGGGGGCGCCGCAGAGCGAAGACTGCTTGAGGCTGAACATCTGGGCATCGTCTGACACCGAGCCCGGTGACCGAAAACCAGTGATGGTGTGGCTGCACGGTGGCGCCTACACCCTGGGGTCCAGCAGTCAGCCGCTCTACGACGGTCGCAGGTTGGCCGGCAGTGGCGACGTCGTCGTGGTGACGGTCAACTATCGGCTTGGAGCGCTGGGCTTTCTCGACTTGTCGTCGTTCAACACCGCACGGCGACGTTTCGACTCGAATATCGGGCTGCGTGACGTGCTGGCGGCGTTGCGTTGGGCACGCGACAATATCGCGGCGTTCGGCGGTGATCCCGAGAAGGTCACGCTGTTCGGTGAATCCGCCGGCGCGGGGCTCGTCACGACCCTGCTCGCCACCCCGGCGGCCGAGGGCTTGTTCGCCGGCGCAATCGCCCAAAGCTCGCCGGCCACATCGGTTTACGACCGTGGCCGGGCTCAGCGTGTCGCCGTAGCCGTCCTTGACAAGCTGGGAATTGTCCCGTCCGACGTGGAGAGGTTGCGCGATGTGCCGACCGCAGCGATCGTGGCCGCGGCGAACGAAGTGTTCGACGAAGTGCCTGTCCGCAACCCCGGCACGCTGGCGTTCGTCCCGATCGTCGACGGTGATCTGCTGGACGACTACCCGGTCAGGCTGGCGCAGGCGGGCCGCTCACACCCGGTCCCGTTGATCATCGGTACCAACAAGAATGAGGCAGCGCTGTTCCGGTTGATGAGGTCGCCACTGATGCCGATCACTCCGCACGCGATCACGTCGATGTTTACCCAGATTGCCGCCGAACAGCCCGACCTGCAATTGCCCACCGAGGAGCAGATCGTGTCGGCATACGCGCGAGTGTGGCGCAAGGCCAAGCCGGTGAGCATCGCAACCGATGTCGGCTTCCGGATGCCGTCGGTCTGGCTGGCCGAGGGGCACAGGAGGGTGGCGCCAGTGTATCTGTACCGGTTCGATTACTCGACGCCGTTGCTGAAGCTCTTGCTGGTCCGGGCCGCCCACGCCACCGAATTGCCTTATGTCTGGGGCAATCTCGGGGGACCCAAGGACCCGACATTGAAGCTCGGCGGCGCCAAAACCGCCAAGGCGGTCTCCAGCAGAGTACGGACCAGGTGGATCAACTTCGCTACACAGTCCAAGCCCACGGGCCCGGCCGGCGAGCCTGACTGGACGCCCTACCAGGGGACCGATCGCGCCTGCCTGATCATCGACAGGCGCGACGCGGTCGTCCACGATATCGACGCGCGTATCCGAGCCGCGTGGGGCAGCGAGGTGGTGGGCTTCCGGTAGTGCCGATGCCGGCTTGGCGCTCCATGCCTGATCTACCGTGACCCGCTGACCGTCGGCTTGGCGGCGGAGACGGCTTTGGCTGCCAGCGCTTGGTTTTTCATCTGCTGGAAGAGTTCCACGTAGTACGGCAGGCATTCGGCCATCGCCTGCTCGGTGTTGAACAGGGGCTGATAACCAAGGTCCCGGGACGCCTTGGCGATCGAGAAATAGTTGTCCAGATACAGCCGCTCCACGGCCAGCGGCTCGAGCAGCGGCGCCGGTATCCCAAACCGGAAGTGCAGCCACTGCCAACCCGTCATCGCCGCGCGGACCATAGGGCCGTTAACCCGCACCCGCGGCCAGTGTTGCCCGCAGGCCTCTATCACCGGTCGGGCGAACTCGAACATATTGATCGGCTCGGCGTCGTTGATGAAGTACGCCTGACCGGGCGCGGTGCCGCCGGGCACCAGATGCTCGGCGGCCAAGATGAAACCGTGAATCAGGTTGTGCACGTAGGAGTTATCCAGCCGTGCCGACTTGCGGCCGACCAGCACCCTGACGTGGCCGGCGATGACGCTTTCGAACAGCTTGCGGAACATCGTCTGATCGGCGCGGCCCCAGACGCCGCTGGGCCGGATCGCACATGCCAGCATGCCGCTAACACCGTTCTGCGACAACACGAATCGCTCAGCGACCACCTTGGTCTCGGTATAGAGGTCGTTGAACCGGTTGGTGTAGGGCAGCGTCTCGTCACCACCGGCGATGTTCTGGCCGCCCATCACCACGCTATTGGATGAGGTATAGACGAACCGCTTCACCCGGGCAGCCTGCCCGGCGTGCACCAGGTTCTCGGTGCCGCCGACGTTGACCGCGAAGCTGCGCCGGCGGTATTCGTCGGTCACCGACGCGCCACCCATCAGCTCGATGATCGCCGCGGTGTGGAACACCGTGTCGATGCCGTCCACCGCCGTGGCGCAGACGGCTGCGTCGGTGATGTCACCCTGCAGCACCTCCAGTTGCGGATGCTGCGGTCGCGGCGAAGGGGCGCGGTCGAAGGAACGTACCCGGTATCCGCGGTCGAGCAAGGTGGTCACCAGGTTGGCGCCGACAAACCCTGAACCGCCGGTGACCAGGACGCGGCCGAGTTCGGTTGTCAGTGACGGATCGCCCATGCCGCGAAGCATAACTGAAACGTGTTCCAGTTCGTGAAAAGCCCTGAATTCGGTTTCGCAATCTGGCTAGGGCCAGGCTTCCTCAGCCTGGCCGGCCGCGAGCGCATCCTCGACTCGCTTGCGGGCGCCAGCTAAGTGCTCCTCGCACCTCTGTGCGAGTTGCTCGCCTCTTTCCCACAGTTTCAGCGACGCATCGAGATCCAGCCCGCCCTGCTCCAGAAGCCGAACGACTTCGATCAGCTCATCCCGGCAAGCTTCATAGCCAAGCTGACTAATAGGCGTAATAGGCTGAAACTCTTCATTGCCTTCACCGTCGTCTTGCCTAGGCACCATCGGCCGGTCCTTCACTTAGCGCCGCTACGGCGCCGTCGGCAACCCGGACCCGCAGCCGGGTGCCCGCCGGTGCGTCGTCGACCGACCGCAGCACTGCCGGAGCTCCAGCGGCAGTAATCGTCTGCACCACGGCATAGCCGCGGGCCAACGTGGCCGCCGGGCCCAAGGTGGCCAGCCGTGCGCCCAGATGACCGACGCGCTCGGTCTCGGCGGCGACCAGCCGAGTGATGTCGCGGCGAACCGCCGACCGCGCGCGGTGAATTTCGTCCGCGCGCGCCGTCAGGGCCGTCAGCGGCTCGGCCAAAACCGGGCGGCTGCGCAACTGGGCCAGCGCGCGTTGTTCGCGGGATACCCAATTGCGCAGTGCCTGCGCGCTACGACGGCGCAAGTCATCGATCAGTCGCTGCTCGGCGGCGGTATCGGGGACCACCTTCTTGGCCGCGTCGGTGGGAGTGGCGGCGCGCAGGTCGGCAACCAGATCGCACAGCGGATTGTCGGGTTCGTGCCCGACCGCGCTGATCACCGGCGTGCGACACGCCGCGATCGCACGGCACAGCGTCTCGTCGGAAAACGGCAGCAGGTCCTCGACGCTACCGCCGCCACGGGCCAGCACGATCACGTCGACTTCAAGGTCGCGATCGAGTTCGTATAGCGCTTCGACAATCTGTGAGACCGCATTTGGCCCCTGGACGGCGGTGTTGCGGACAGCGAAACGCACCGCAGGCCAGCGCGCGCTGGCCACCGTCGTCACATCGTGTTCGGCGGCACTCGCCCGGCCGGTGATCAGCCCGATCATGTTGGGCAGGAAGGGGATCGGTCGCTTAAGCCGCAGGTCGAAGAGCCCTTCGGCATCCAGCAGCCGGCGCAGCCGGTCGATGCGTGCCAGCAGCTCGCCGATACCAACAACGCGAATCTCGCTGAGGCGCAAGGAAAATGTGCCCCGCCCGGTGTAGAAAGAAGGCTTGCCGCAAACCACCACTTGAGTGCCTTCGGCCAACTTCACCGGCGCGCCGAGCACTAGGTCGCGCGAACACGTCACGGTCAGCGACATGTCGGCGGCCGGGTCACGCAGCACCATGAACACGGTCTTGGAGTCGGGCCGCACATTGATCTGGGCCAACTGCCCCTCTACCCATACGGTGCCCAGCTTGTCGATCCAGCCCGCGACCCGGATCGCCACCGCGCGAACCGGAAAGGGGTTCTCGGCGGAGTTCGGTTCGGAATTTGCCGCTCGGGTCACTTCGCGTTCGCGCGGGTGATCCTGTTGGCGAGCAGCGTCTGGAACGGTGCACGGGCCTTGGTGGCCTGCTCGTAGGCCAGCAGGGCTTCGAGTTCGTCGACATCCAGCGAATGCAGCCTGGCCCGCAGCTGGGCCAGCGTCAACGCCGGATAGTCGAGTTCGACTGCCACCGCCGGTTCCGGAACTGTCGGGTTGGCCGCTGACTTCTTCGATTGCCCGGCGGGCTTGGTTGACGCATCGGCGGCCTTAGAGGTCGACGTCTCAGGTGCGTCAGATACCGAGTACAGGGCGAACCTTCCCTCGGCCCGGCGATCGCCGTTGCTGCCATCCGGCAACGTAGCGGGAGGTTCGTCGATGGCGTCGTCCAAGTCCTCGTCGAAGGTTGCCCACTCCGGCTTCTCGTCCTTGGGCGGAAAAATGGCCTCCAGCGTGCTGTCGCCCTTGATCACCAGCTCAGCCAGGTTCTGCTGAAATCGCATCACAAGGTGCGCCGCCTGACTGACTAACGTCATCGGGTACATCAGGATCATTTTCGGCAGCTTCATCGTCTCCTCGACGGCGACTGTCGCCGCGCCGACCAGTAGCCGAACTCCATACGGTGCAGTAGCCATGGGTCCAAGACTGCCTCAAGCGGCGGCTAAGTCCAAGCTCGCCCGGTGAACTGGCGGGCCCGTGTCGGCAGAAAGTACCCTGAATGCCATGCCGCCGACAGTCGACATGGGGATTCCCGGCGCATCGAGATCGGTAGCCAACGACCCAATCAAAAGGGTGCTCCTGGCGGAGCCGCGTGGCTACTGCGCGGGTGTGGATCGGGCCGTCGAGACGGTCGAACGCGCGCTGGAAAAGCACGGCGCCCCGGTCTACGTGCGCCACGAGATCGTGCACAACCGGCACGTGGTCGACACCCTGGAAAAGGCCGGGGCGGTTTTCGTTGAGGAGACCGACCAGGTTCCCGAGGGAGCCATCGTGGTGTTCTCCGCGCACGGCGTCGCACCAACGGTGTACGCCGCAGCCGCCGAACGTAACTTGCACACCATCGATGCCACCTGCCCGTTGGTGACCAAGGTGCACAACGAGGCCAGGAGATTCGCCCGGGACGACTACGACGTCCTGCTGATCGGCCATGAGGGTCACGAGGAGGTCATCGGTACCGCCGGGGAAGCGCCCGAGCATGTGCAGCTGGTCGACGGGATCGCCGCTGTGGAAAACGTGACGGTCCGTGACGAGAACAAGGTGGTCTGGCTGTCGCAGACCACGTTGTCGGTCGACGAGACCATGGAGATCGTCGAGCGGCTACGACAACGTTTCCCGAAGCTGCAGGATCCGCCCAGCGACGACATCTGCTACGCGACCCAGAATCGGCAGGTCGCGGTCAAGGCGATGGCGCC
>DATJBA010000341.1:0-20889 GCA_035515675.1 Mycobacterium sp. | reverse complement strand
GGCAGCGCCCTGCTGTTTCCCAGCCTGTGTTACTCCACCGCCGGCTTCCCGGCACCGGAAGCCGACCCCCCGTCCGACTACTGCGCCGACCGGACCGCGATGATGCCCAAACGGCGGCGCACCCGCGCCCAAAACCGGGCCCACCGCGTCGCCACCGAACGCCGACAAAACCAAATGGCACGCGAAGTCCGCCAAAAGCATTCGGGGCCTTGCTATGTCGGACCGCACGATGCTAGCGGTGACGGGGAACCGCCGCCTTTCTAGTCCGCGAGCGGGCCAGCACCTTCAACGTCGATCGCTGCTGGGTCCGCGTGGTACCAACACCGTGTGTGTGCCGGTAACGGCGCGTCGGGCGGGAGCGTCCAGATCACTCGGCCGGTCAATCGCCGCACCCGCGTTACGCTCGCGGGAAATCAGCTAAAGCCAGGTGTGCTGGGTAGCGACGCGTCGATGATCGGCGAACCGAGTTGTGAAGAATGCCAGTCGATACCGGCGAACTTGTCGGGTTCCTTCGACCCGAATCGGGCCGAGACGTGCTTCTGCTTCTCGGTCAGCACATCGACGCAGAACCGGCCGCTGTCCTGGATAGCCTTCCAGGACCGCGAGACCTTGGTCGGGCAAAACAGCACTAGTGGCGGGTCCGGCGACAGCGGCGCGAACGACTGGCAGGCAAAGCCGATTGGAACCTCGTCGTGCACGGTGGTGATGACGGTGATGCCGGTGCAGAACTGGCCCAGCACCTGCCGGAAGGCCCGTGGATCGATCTGCGCCGACATCGCTAGCCGCGGGCGCCGACCGTAAAGTCGTGACCCCACAAACTGACGGCGGTGCTCTCCCGGGCGATCCAGTCGGCGTCGTCGACCTGTCTTCCCTCGCAACCGAATTCGACGTCGAATCCGCCGGGTGTCTTCATGTAGAACGACAGCATCAGGTCGTTGACATGGCGGCCCAGGGTGGCCGACATGGGCACCTTGCGCCGCAGCGCCCGGTCCAGGCACAGGCCCACGTCGTCGGCGTTCTCGACCTCGACCATCAGGTGCACGATGCCACTGGGCGTCGGCAGCGGCAGGAAGGCCAAACTGTGGTGACGAGGGTTGCAGCCGAAGAAACGCAGCCAGGCCGGCGCCCCGTCGGCGGGCCGCCCCACCACTTGCGGCGGCATCCGCATCGAGTCACGCAACTTGAAGCCGAGCACGTCCCGGTAGAAGTGCAACGCCTCGGCGTCGTCTCGGGTGGACAACACCACATGGCCCAGGCCCTGCTCACCGGTGACGAACTTGTGCCCGTATGGGCTGACCACCCGGCGGTGTTCCAGGGCGACGCCGTGGAAGACCTCCAGGCAGTTGCCCGACGGGTCGGAAAACCGGATCATCTCGTCCACCCGGCGATCCGCCCGCTCGGCGGCGGTGGCCTCCTTGTACGGGGTGCCCTCCACCTCGAGTCGATTCCGGATGTCTTGCAGCCCTTCGGCATTCGAACACTCCCAGCCGGCCCCCAACAGCCGGTCGTGCTCGCCGGGCACGATCACCAGCCGGGCCGGGAAATCGTCCATCCGCAGATACAGCGCACCCTCGGTGGCACCCTTGCCCTCGACCATGCCGAGCACTTTCAGGCCGTACTCGCGCCAAGCCGCCACATCGGTGGCCTCGATGCGCAGGTAGCCCAGCGAGCGGATGCTCATCGCGCACCTCCCAGGAAGTCAATCGTCAGTTTGTTGAATTCGTCGAACTTCTCTACCTACGCCCAGTGCCCACATTGTCCGAAGACGTGCAACTGCGCACGCGGAATGGTTTTCAGCGCGACGAGCGCGCCGTCGAGGGGGTTGACACGGTCCTCGCGGCCCCAGATCAGCAGTACCGGCTGGCGCAGCCGGTACACCTCGCGCCACATCATGCCGAGCTCGAAATCGGCCCCGGCGAACGACATTCCCATCGCCCGGGTCGCTGTCAACGATTCCGGCGTGCTGGCCAACGCGGAGCCCACCGGGACCCATCAGCACCAGGCGTCCGGCCCGGTCAGGGTAGTCGAGCGCGAACCGGACCGCGGTGCCCCCACCCAGCGACTTGCCCACCAGCGGAACGCGTCCCAGACCCAGCTGGTCGACCAGGCCCTTGAGCGCTGTCGGGGCGAAGCGGTTGAACTGCCCGTGCTCGGCGCGTTTGTCGGAGTGGCCGTACCCGGGCTGGTCGACGGCCAGCACATGGAACCGCTGCGCCAGCACCGCGATGTTGCGGGAGAAGTTCGTCCAACTCGACGCCCCGGGACCACCGCCGTGCAGCAGTACCACGGTCTGATCGTTGCCGACGCCCGCCTCGTGGTAGTGCAGCTTCAGCGGCCCGCCGTCGACGCCGACCTCAACGAAGCCCGAGGTGGACTCGAACGTCAATTCCTCGGTCGCCGTCACAGCTCAGACCATGGTGTCGCCGGGCGGCAACCCGAACTCATGGTTCCCGAAGATCACGTACGCGCGCTCGGGGTCGTTGGCGGCGTGCACCCGGCCGGCGTGCGCGTCGCGCCAAAACCGCTGAATCGGAGCGTCATTGGCCAGCGCGGTGGCACCGGACGCCTCGAACAGCCGGTCGATCGAGGCGATCGAGCGCCCGGTGGCCCGCACCTGGTCACGACGCGCGCGGGTACGCAGCTCGAAGGGAATTTGCTTGCCGGAAGCCAACAATGCGTACTCGTCACCGACGTTGCCGATCAGCTGGCGCCAGGCGGCGTCGATGTCGCTGGCCGCCTCGGCGATGCGCACCTTGGCGAACGGGTCGTCCTTGGCCTTTTCCCCGGCGAACGCGGCGCGTACCCGCTTGCCCTGGTGCTCCACGTGCGCGTCGTACGCGCCGTAGGCCATGCCTACGATGGGCGCCGTGATAGTGGTGGGATGCATTGTGCCCCAAGGTATCTTGTATACGGGTGCGGTGTTGGTCTGCAAACCCCCCGCGGTGTGCTCGTTCATCGCCTTGTAGGACAGGAACCGGTGCCGGGGCACGAAGACGTCTTTGACGACGATGGTGTTGCTGCCGGTGCCGCGCAAGCCGACCACGTACCACACGTCGTCGATGCGGTACTCGGTGCGCGGGATCAAAAAGCTGCCGAAGTCAACTGGGCGGCCGTCCTTGATGACTGGGCCGCCGACAAAGCACCATGTCGCGTGGTCACAGCCCGACGACCAGTTCCACGAGCCGTTGACCAGGTAGCCGCCGTCGACCACGACGCCGACGCCCATCGGGGCGTACGACGACGAGATCCGCGTCTTCGGGTCCTCGCCCCAGACCTCTTCCTGGGCGCGCTGGTCGAACAACGCCAGATGCCAGTTGTGCACGCCGATGATCGAGCTGACCCAGCCGGTGGAACCGCATGCGCTCGCCAGCCGCCGCGTCGCCTCGTAGAACAGCGTGGGGTCGCACTGCAGCCCGCCCCACTGCTCGGGCTGCAACAGGGTGAAGAAGCCGACGTCGTCGAGCGCCTGGACGGTCTCGTCGGGCAGCCGGCGCAGATCCTCCGTCGCCTGCGCGCGCTCCCGGATCTGCGGAAGCAGCTCATCGATCCCGGCCAACACCGACTGCACATCACGCTGTTGAATGGACGTCACTTACGTATGCCTCCCGGGAGTGCGGACTTACCCAGAAGACTAGAACACGTTCCGATTTGTGTCGAGCAGGGTATTCCTGCGGCTGGTAGCGGTACAAATCCGATTTTCTGTAACATGTTCTAGTTGTGATGAAAGAGAGGACGGGTCGTGACCGAGGCAACTCCCGACGAGCCACTCGGCGACCACGTCCTTGAACTGCAGATCGCCGAGATCGTCGCCGAAACCGACGATGCGCGGTCGCTGGTGTTCGCGGTGCCAGACGAGCAGGGGGGCCCGGGCATCCCGCCGGAGCGATTGCGCTACGCACCCGGCCAGTTCCTGACGCTGCGCGTTCCCAGCGATCGCACCGGCTCGGTGGCGCGCTGCTACTCGTTGTGCAGCTCACCGTTTACCGACGACGCGCTGATCGTCACGGTCAAGCGAACCGCCGACGGGTACGCGTCCAACTGGCTGTGCGACCACGCCCACAAAGGCATGCGGATCCACGTCCTGGCCCCGTCGGGCAACTTCGTGCCCAAGACGCTCGACGACGATTTCCTGCTGATGGCCGCTGGCAGCGGGATCACCCCGATCATGTCGATCTGCAAGTCGGCGCTCGCCGAAGGCAGTGGGCAGGTGACGCTGCTCTACGCCAATCGCGACGACCGCTCGGTGATCTTCTCCGACGCGCTGCGCGAACTGTCCGCCAAGTATCCCGACCGGCTCACCGTGGTGCACTGGCTGGAATCGCTGCAGGGATTGCCGGGCGCGACCGCGCTAGCGAAGCTGGCCGCCCCCTACACCGATCGGCCGGTGTTCATCTGCGGGCCCGGCCCGTTCATGGACGCGGCACGCCAAGCGCTGGAAGCGCTGAATGTGCCTGCGCCGCAAATACATATCGAGGTGTTCAAGTCGCTTGACTCAGATCCGTTCGCGGCGGTGAAGATCGAGGACAGCGTCGAAGGCGATAAGCCGCCGGCCACCGCGGTGGTACAGCTGGACGGTGAAACCCACACCGTGTCATGGCCGCACAGCGCCAAGCTGCTCGACGTGCTGCTCGCCGAAGGCCTCGACGCACCGTTCTCCTGCCGAGAGGGGCACTGCGGTGCGTGCGCCTGCACTCTGCGCAAAGGCAAGGTGACCATGGAGGTCAACGACGTCCTGGAGCAGCAGGATCTCGACGACGGCCTGATTTTGGCCTGCCAATCTCACCCGGAATCTGATTCGGTAGAAGTGACCTACGACGAGTAGTCGCGGAGTTGAGTTCTCCCTTGAGGAGGCAAGGCGGCATCAGGAAGGGAGCACCGATGATGCGGCTGGTAATGGGCTTCACTGTCGCCGGATTGGTTCTCAACGTTTCTGCCCGCCGGGGTCACCCCGATTTCCTGGGCGGCGAGTAACACCGCCACCACCCTGTTCCCGCTGGAGGGCGCCAACCAGTTGGAGACCCACACCCTGGTCGACTGCCACAGAGCGACCGGCAGCTGCGACTTCACCGCAGAAGTCGACATGCGCACACCCGACGGTGTCACCGGATTCCCGCCCGACGTGTGGGCCCGCCAAACCACCGAGATCCGGTCGACCAACCGGCTGGCTTACCTGGACGTGCACGGCACCGGCCAGTTCGAGCGGGTCATGAAAGCAATGGGGTCCGACGAGATCACCACCGTGTACTTCGGTGCGGGCCCGCCGGACAAGTACCAGACCACCGGCCGGATCGACTCGACCACAGACCTCGTTTTCTTAGCGGTTTTCCTGACCCCGTTTCGCGGAAGGATCTAAGACGCGCCTTCGGCGATGGGCCCCAGCGCCAAGGCCGGCAGGTATTCGAGTCCGACGACGATCAAGACCACGCCGATCATCAATCCGACAAATGACACGGTATGGGTGCCCAGCGTTCCCGAGCTGATCGCCCGGGTGCGTTGGCCGGCGAAACTGGCGGCCAGCGCGAGCACCAAAATCATTGGCAGGTAACGACCTACGAGCATCGCCGCGGCGAGCGCAAGGTTGAATCCGGGCGTATTCCCGCTGAAACCCGCGAAGGCGCTACCATTTCCGGCCACGCAGCTGGTGAAAGCGTAGAGCAGCTCCGATAGCCCATGCGAGCCGGTGTTACCCATCGCCTTAGGCCCTGCCGGCACAGCGATAGCGATTGCGACTCCGGCGAGTACCGCGCACGGGGCAGTGAGCACAATCAAGCTCACCAGCTTCATCTCGCGGGCGCCCAGCCGCTTGCCGAGGTATTCCGGCGTTCGCCCGATCATGAGGCCGCCGAGAAATACCGCGAGCAGAGCCATGATGACCAGGCCGTACAGTCCGCTGCCCGGGCCGCCCGGACTGACCTCGCCGAGCATCATGTTCGCCATCAGCACAGCACCGCCGAAGCTGGCGAAACTGTCGTATGACGAGTTGGCCGCACCGTCTGCCGTCGCGGTGGCAGCCTGGCCGAACACGGCGCTGCCGGGCACGCCGAACCGCACCTCAGTTCCTTCGGCGGATGCGCTCACCGCGGTGGTGACGGTGCCATGCGGTATCGACTCCAACATCCCAACGGCAGCGGTTCCCAGGCCGAACAATGCGATGACCACCGCTAGCAGCGCCCAGCCTTGCCGTCGATCGCCCACCATCACCCCGTAGCTGCGCACCAGGGACATCGGAATGAGCACCATGACGATGATCTCGATGACGTTGGATAGTTGCGTCGGGTTCTCGTAAGGGTGGGCGCTGTTAGCGTTGAACGCTCCTCCGCCGTCCCCCGACATGAGCTTGATGGACTCCCAGGATCCGACTGGTCCAACGGGCAGCGTTTGCGATCCATTGGCAAGGGTGGTGATGGAACGTGGCGCGTCCAAACTGTCGACGACGCCGAGCCCGCAGAGAACTATCGCGACGACAATGGCGATCGGCAGCAGAATGCGGATAGTTCCCCGCACCAAATCGACCCAAAAATTGCCCAACTCATCGGTCTCGCGGCGGGCAATGCCGCGGATCAGCGCGACGGCTACTGCCATTCCTACGGCCGCACTGAGGAAGGCCTGGACACCCAATCCGGCCGCCAGGCCGACGTGGCCTAACGTGGACTCCCCGGCGTAGTTCTGCCAGCTGGTGTTGGTGACAAAGCTGACCGCAGTGTTGAACGCGAGCAACGGCGTCATCCCTTTATGACCCCACGGCTGCGGAAGCTGGGTCTGGATAATCAGGAGCGCCAGCAGGACCAGCACACTGACCGCGGAAAACGCCAGCACCGACACCAGATACCAGCTCCAAGTCTGCTCACGATCGGGATTCACTCCGGCCATCCGGTAGACGAATCGTTCAACGCGCCAGTGCTTTTCGCTGGAGTACACCCGGGCCATATAGTTACCGAGCGGCACGTGTAAGGCGCCGAGAATCGCGATCACGACAAGTAGCTGCAGCCATGCGGCCGTTCCCCAGTGCATTGCGATCGCCTTCCCGTTGAGTTCGCCGGTCACGCATCAGTCCTGCGGGTGCTGACATTAGTTGCGATCGGTGGCGCCGCCACCCTGTCTTGACGCAATCCGAACACCGGTTTGTAACGTGCGCTACCGCAGGCCTCTACTTCCCGAGCCGGAATCGGGCGGCCCCCACTCCGCATGCGTCGGTCAGAAGATGAGCCACAACGACATAGCGCGGGCTGCCCGAGCGCCAGGCCACGACGGTAGAGGACGTTCCAACCACCGCCGCATCTGCCACGAACGGCCACCTCCCCATGGCCGACGGCGGGACCAGCTGTGGCGCCAGGTGCCAGACAGAAAACCCGTTCAGCGACCACAGCATCACATGCTCACCGGCACAGCTGCTGGGACCGTGGCTGCTCGACGCAATTCCCGCAAACAAGCCGGTCCTGGTTGTCGCCGAGGGGTTGACGCCATACCTGCGCGCGGCTGACGGTGCGGCGATGCTGCGACGCATCATCGGGCACCTTCCCGGCGGCGAAATGATCTTCGACGGATGGAGCCGGGCAGGAATATGGCTTCTGCAGCGCTACCCGCCGGTGAAAGCCTCCGGCGCCGAACTGGACTGGAGCATCGATGACCCGCACGAACTCGAAAAGGCCGTTCCCGGGCTGGTATTCGACTGCGAATGGTCCGCGGATGCCGACGAGATCAAGCGGTACTACCCGCCGTTGTATTGGCAATGGATGCAGGTCCTCTTCCGTATCACCCCAATAAGACGACTCGGCCGAGGCCTGCGCTACCCACTTCGGGTCAGCGCGCTGCGGAGACGTCTGACAAGTTCTCGGCGGGCAAGCCGCCGGGTACATGGGTCCTCGCGGCGATCGATTCGCGGGTCAGGAAGCCGGTGAGTTCTCCGATCGCGCTCATCATCGGGGCAGGGAAAACGATGGTGGTGCTCTTATCCACCCCGAGTTCGAGCAGGGTTTGCAGGTTTCGCAGCTGCAAGGCCAGCGGGTGTCTCATCATGGTGTCGGATGCGTCGCCGAGTGCCGCGGCGGCGAGCCTTTCGCCGTCGGCGGCAATGATTTTGGCCCGCTTCTCGCGCTCGGCTTCGGCTTGGCGAGCCATCGCGCGTTTCATAGTGTCGGGAAGCTGGATGTCCTTGAGCTCGACCAAGGTGACCTCCACACCCCATTCCACGGTGGTGGTGTCGAGGATCTGGCGGATGCTGCCGCTGATCTTTTGTGTCTGGGCGAGCACTTCGTCGAGGGTATGTTGCCCGACGACGTTGCGCAGGGTGGTCTGCGCGATTTGATTGATGGCGGCGTTGACGTTTTCTATGACGACGACGGCTTTGCGGGCGTCGATGACACGGAAGTAGGCAACCGCGGCGATGTCGACACTCACGTTGTCGCGGGTGATGATCCCCTGCGACTGGATCGGCATGGTCACGATGCGCATCGAAACCCGCCACAGTCGATCGATGATCGGGATGATAAACCGCAACCCGGGTTCGCGAACCCCGATGACCCGGCCAAGCCGAAAGTGCACACCGCGTTGATACTGCTGCACTATCCGGATCGAGGCACGTAACAACACCACGGCCACAATAACGACGACGACCGCCAGAAGAATTACGGCGATATAGCTCACGATGACTGCTCCTATACCTCAGTGCAGATAAACCTCAGCGCAGATTACGCTAGGAGCACCGCCCTCGGCAGTCAGCAGCCAGAAGTCCCGGTCTGCATGGCCAAAAGGCCCTACGTGCACGACGTTGACGACCCTGCACATTTAGTCACGGTGTCGGGGTGGGCGTCGCGGGGGTGTCCCACGGTCCCGGGCCGGGCGCGGCATGGTGACATCCTGTCGCACCCGACACACTCATGAACGCTGGGTAGGGGGCCACCGGTGTACCGATGGTGAAGTCGACTTCGCCGTGCTCGCGGGGTAGCACCACCTTCACCGATCGGCCGGGCGTCACATCCACCCTGTCGGGGTGGTGCGCTCGGGCCGCATCGGCCGCCGCCGTGACGATCGCGTTGCGATCAACCTCCGACGCTGGCGGCGACGCATCGTACTCGGGCAGCTCATAGATGGATCCCGTCAGGAACGTGAACGGCGGCCCACAGTCATGCTGACCGCCATGCGAACCCGGTACCAGCGTCCACTCGGTTGCGGGATAAGCCCGCTGGGCCGCCTCCCGTATGGCCGCACCGACTGCGATCAGATCATTTGCCGCATCCTGCAGCGAATCACGTTCGTTCAGCTGGGATTCCAACACTTTCGCCGACGGCTCACCCGGACGAGGCCACGGTTTTCGGCGAGTTCACCACTCCGGACAATACCGCCGCCAGGTTGTACCCCGACATCCGTAGAGTCGTATGTTTGCCCGCGCCGTCGTCACGCGGATACTCTGAATGTCCGCTGGCCTCGCCGCGGTGGTCGTTGATGTGCATCGGATCGGCGCCCGCCGTCGCCGATAACTGTGTGATACCGGGCATTTCGTTGGGAGTATCGCCGAAGCGCTGGTCATTACCTCCGCTGCCGAGTAACCAGTTCAGCTCGGGGCCGATGACAGGGACCGCATCCAATAGCAGTGGTTCCCGCTGCACCCATTCGATCGGGTCGCCGGGTGGGGTGCGGCTGCGCGGCCAGGCCGTCACCCAGCACCCCTCATGTCGCCCAAATTGGCGGGCGGCCCGTAACCCACCCACGCAATGGTGGCCACCGAGTCCGGATTTGCGTCACCCGCCCGCCTCAGGATTTCCCTCGTCGTCTCCCTGAGGTTCGTTGCCTCGTCGGCCATAGCGGGCAGGCTGCCGGCATTCGTCGCTACCCGCCGGTGGTGACACCCACGTGGGCGGCATGGTCGACGTCGCCGATGCCGATGACGCCGAGGGCGTGGCGCGGGTTGGAACTCGTATCCAGCATGATCAGGCTGCGGCGATCACTCGTGTCGATTTTCCGCGGTGTCCCGTCCGGGTTCGTCGGGTAGAGGGCGCTCTGAATGCCGAGCAGATCGTTGTGCCTGGTCTGAGCGTCAGCGAATGCTGCCACCGGGTCAGCAGTGGTCCCCGGTGGGGGTTCACCATGATGGGTGTTCACATACTGCCAGTAAGCCGATTCGTTTCGGCTGGCCGTATCCAACGTCGTTTTCGCCGCCGCGAGCTCGTGGGGCAGCCGGATGCGGTTGGCGGCATCACGGATATCGACCGGAATCCCGTCGCGGTCGATCGCGGCGGGGTCCTGGGCGATGTAGTCCACCTGCCGCTGCGGGGTCAGGCTGTCCCACCACTTCTTGCGCTTTTTGGTGCTGGAGCTGGCTGACGGTCAGCACGGCGGTTTTCGGGGTGAGCGCGCCGGTCTGATAGTCGATCGCGATGAACGCCTCATCGGCGTCGGCCCGGATCTTCGACAGCCGATACTTCAGGTCGGCCACCTCGGCCGACGCCTTCTTCGCCGCGTCGGCGACACGCCTGCACTGATCTCCGTGATCGTTGAGGGTGACCTTGACCCGGTGAGCCGAGTCCCGTGCCGCGTCGGCCGCCCGACCGTCCCACTGGATGAAAGACAGCAAGTCGCCGACGGTGTTGCCGGCCGTTTGGGCTCCCTCGGCGCGGGCCATCGCCGCGGCGAACACCTGGTCAATAGCTGCGTAATCCCAGACCTCTATGTCAGCCAACGTCAGCGTCATAGACGTGACTCGGCCGCTGCGCATGGGCCCGATCCATCTCGGTAAACGTCGACGCCGCGACATCCAGGCTGTCATGGTGAGCGTTCAGCAGCCTGTGGTGCTCAGCCGCTTCGGATTGCCATCGGTCGAGCAGCGCTGACAAAGCCACACTGGAACGGCCGACCCATCCCCACTCGGCGTCCCACGCCTGTGACTGAGTCGACGCGTAGGCGGTAGCCAACTCCTCATGCTGCCCACGTCCCACGGTCGCAGCATGGAAGACCAATTCAGGGACGATGTCGAGATTGCCACCCATACTTGACACGAAAGGCCCCCGTCGTGAATTGCCGCGCGTGGACCTGCATGGTATGTGGCCACGGGCGACCCGGCAAATCACCTATCGGGGCAGCCCTAGAAGTCGCTCGGCGGCGACTGTGAGCAGGATTTGCTCGGTCCCTCCGGCGATCGTGAGGCAGCGGGTGTTGAGGAAGTCGTACACCGCCCGGTTCTCGACGAGGCCGCCCCCCTGCGACACGTCCATCATGTATTCGGCCAGCGCCTGCCGGTAACGGACACCGATGAGTTTGCGCACGCTGGACTGCGCGCCGGGATCCTGGCCGCCCACGGCTAGCTGGGCGATGCGCTGGTCCAGCAGCGCGCCGGTCTGGGCAGTAACGATCAACCGCCCCAACCGGTCTTGCTGGGCGACGTCGAGGTCGATCTCCGCCAGCACCTTGAGCAGCTCTTCCATCGGGTTGCCCAGCGCAGTCCCGCTGGCCATCGCGACCCGCTCATTGGCCAATGTGGTCCGGGCCAGCCGCCAGCCGTCGTTCACCGCGCCGACCACCATCTGGTCGGGGACGAACACGTTGTCCAGGAAGACTTCGTTGAACAGCGAGTCGCCGGTGATCTCGCGCAGCGGCCGGATTTCAATGCCGGGTGAGGCCATGTCCACCAGAAAGTAGGTGATGCCTTTATGTTTCGGGGCGTCCGGATCGGTACGCGCCAGGCACACGCCCCACCGCGCCTTGTGCGCCGCCGACGTCCACACCTTCTGCCCGGTCAGCAGCCAGCCGCCGTCAGCCCGTACCGCCTTGGTGCGCAGCGACGCCAGGTCGGAGCCGGCCCCCGGCTCGGAAAACAGCTGGCACCAAAGGAATTCGCCACGCATGGTGGCCGGCACGAAACGCTCGATCTGTTCCGGCGTGCCGTGCTCGAGGATGGTCGGCGCCGCCCACCAGCCGACCACCAAGTCCGGACGCACCACGCTGGCCGCCGACATCTCCTGGTCGATCAGCAGCTGCTCGGCCGGCGACGCGCCGCGCCCGTAGGGCGCCGGCCAGTGCGGCGCCAGCAGCCCCGCCACGGCCAGGGCCACCTGCCGCTTCTCCTCGGGCAACTCGGCGACCGCCGCGACGGCTCCGGCGATCTGCGGTCGCAGGCCCTCCACCCCGGTGAGATCGATACCCAGACGGCGTCGCACACCGGCCTGAGTCAGTGCGGTGATGCGGCGCAACCAGCGCTGCGCGCCGCCGAGGAACCGGCCGATGCTGTAGGCCCGGCGCAGGTACAGATGCGCATCATGCTCCCAAGTGCAACCGATGCCGCCGAGCACCTGGATGCAGTCTTTGACGTTGGCCTTCGCGGCGGCGATGCCGATGCTCGCGGCCAACGCCGCCGCAATAGAAAACTGGGATTGATCGGGATCCGCTGCAGCGCGGGCGGCATCGCCGGCGGCTACCTCGGCCTGCTCGGCGCGGCACAGCATCTCCGCACACAGGTGCTTGACGGCCTGGAAACTGCCGATCGGCTTGCCGAATTGCTCGCGCACCTTGGCGTAGGCGACCGCGGTCTCCAGCGCCCATCGCGTGACGCCGGCCGCCTCAGCCGCCAGCACCGTCGCGGCTAGTTCCTCGACCCACTCTCGTGTCTGCGGGATCACGGTGGCCGGCGCCGATGTCAGCACCACCCGGGCTAACGGCCGGGAGAAGTCGGTGGCCCGCAGCGGCTCGATTTGCACGCCGTCGCTGCCGGTGTCGACCAGCAGCCACTCTCCGCCGGCCGGCAGCAGCAGTACGCCGCGATCTGCAGCGCCCAGCACTGATGGCAGGGTGCCCGACGCCCGCGAAGTCTCGCTGTCAAACTGCACGTCGCCCTCGAGCGCCACCCCGGCGAAGCGTTCACCAGAGGCCAGTGCGGCCAGCAATTCGGCATCGGAGCCGGCCTCGGAGAGGACCACCGTGGCCAGCGCGGTGGTCGCAACCGGCCCGGGTGCCAGCGCCTTGGCGGCTTCCTCGACCATCGCGCACAAATCCTCGATGCTGCCGCCTGCCCCGCCGCATTCCTCCGGAATCGCGACGCCGAATAGCCCCAGATCGGTGAGGCGTGCATATACCGGCCGCCAGGCATCGGCGTTACCTTGCTCGACATCGCGGATTGCCGCGGTCCCACCCGGCCCCGAGGTCGAATTGCGGGCCCAGTCGCGCACCAGCGCACGCGCGGCGAACTGTTCGTCGCTGATGGTCGCTGCCACCCTCAGGTCCTCCGGGTCCCTGGTTCGACGTTGCACACAAACCCGCAACGTCGCCGAACTAGAACGTGTTCTAATAGTGCCAGTGATCGACCGTCAAGTCGAACGCCATTAGAGCAGCACACGTGGTTGTCCCGGCGGTACGGAGGTGGGAAATTCACGCTCAGCATGCGTATCGTTTGCAAACGAGCCCGGAACAGGAGCAACCCGTCAGATGTCGCAAGCCAACACGAACTCGGGCCGCGTTTCTGACTCGCAGCCGCGCGAGGTCATGAACGTGGCGGTACTGGCCGAGTCCGACCTCGGCTCGGAGGCACAACGGGAACGCCGCAAGCGCATCCTGGACGCCACCATGGCCATCGCGTCGAAAGGTGGCTACGAGGCAGTTCAGATGCGTGCCGTGGCGGACCGGGCCGATGTGGCGGTGGGGACGCTGTACCGGTATTTCCCTTCGAAGGTGCATCTGCTGGTATCGGCCCTGGGCCGGGAATTTAGCCGCATCGACGCCAAAACCGACCGCTCCACGGTCGCCGGGGGCACTCCGTTTCAACGGCTGAACTCCATGGTGGGCAAGCTCAACCGCGCGATGCAACGCAATCCACTGCTCACCGAGGCGATGACGCGTGCCTACGTTTTCGCCGACGCATCGGCGGCCAGCGAGGTCGACCACGTCGAGAAGCTCATCGACAGCATGTTCGCGCGCGCAATGGCCGACGGCGAACCGACCGAGGACCAGTACCACATCGCCCGGGTGATCTCGGACGTGTGGTTGTCGAACCTACTCGCGTGGCTCACCCGGCGAGCCTCCGCGACCGACGTCAGCAAGCGGCTGGACCTGGCCATGCGGTTGTTGATCGGCGACCAGGAAGGCGGGTAACGCCCGTTAGGTGGGGAGCCCGGCGGTGCGGCCCCGAATCAGCTTGGTGTCTAGGAGCTCGACGACCGGCAGGCCCGACCGCGGCGGCTTCAGCAGCAGTTCACCTGCCCGGCGGCCCTTCTGCAGGCTCGGCTGCGCCACCGTGGTCAACCCGCGGCTGATCGCCTCGGGCACGCCGTCGAAGCCGGTGACGCTCATCTGACCGGGCACGTAAATGCCATGTGCCCGAAGGTAATCCATGGCGGACAGGGCCAATATGTCCGCAGTGCACATCAGCGCGGTAATCCGCGGATTGGCCTCGCACGCCACCTTGGCGGCAGTGCCACCCGACGCCGGCAGGTGCTCATAGCTTTCCACCACGGTAAGCGAATCCGGATCGACACCGGCAGCCGTCATTGCCTCCCAGACGCCGATGATGCGTTCGCGCTGCACGTCGAAGGTCGGCGACCGCAGCCGCTCGGCGTCCGCCAGGCCCTGTCGACGCTCGCGGCCCAGGCGCATGGTCAACAGCCCGATCTCGCGATGCCCAAGCCCCAGCACATAGTCGGCCAGCTCGCGCATCGCCGCCCGGTCGTCAATGCCGACCCGCGACACGCCGGAGAGGCCTTTGGGCTGGTCCACTACCACAACGGGCAGGCGCCGCTGCAAAACCACCTGCAGGTAGGGATCGTCGTCACAGACCGAATACACCACGAAGCCGTCCACCCCGGCGGCAAGCACGGCGGCTGTTCCGTCCTGCAGGCTCCGGCTGGGTCCGACGGCTACCAGCAGCAATCCCTGCCCCAGCTGTTCGCATGATTGCGCCACCCCCGTAACGAAATCCCGCGCCGCCGGGTCGCTGAAGAAATAGGTCAGTGGTTCGGCCATCACCAAACCGACCGCACCGGCTTTGCGGGTCCGCAACGATCGCGCTACCGGGTCGGGTCCCGCATAACCCAGCCGCTTCGCCGTCGCAAGCACCCGTTCACGTAGGTCGGCGGAGAGCTGATCCGGTCGGTTGAAGGCATTCGAGATCGTGGTGCGCGAAACCTTCAGTTCGGCTGCCAACGATGCCAGAGTCGCACGCCGGCGCGATGTGGGACTCATGTTCGGTGAGGCTACAGCGGATGGGAGTTTGCGCCTACGCGGTTTCAATTCGCCATTTCCTAATGGAAACGATTGTCATTAGTATTGGGTCTGCCGGCAAACTCGGCGCGACCACCTCAAACGTGCCAACGGCACACATGGGACACGAATGACACTAGTAAATCCGACGCGATGGCTGTCAGCGATCATCGTCTGCTTGGCGGCCTCGACCGCACTCACCGGCTGCGGTGGTTCGGCATACCCGCAAGCGGCAACGGTGGTGGCGTCCACCGACGTGTGGGGCAGCGTGGCGCGTGCCGTCATTGGCCGCCACGTCGCCGTCAGGTCCATCCTGAGCGGCGCCGATACCGATCCGCACTCGTATCAGGCCAGTCCATCGGACGCCGCCGCGATCATCGACGCCGCCCTGGTCGTCTACAACGGCGGCGGTTACGACCCTTGGGTAGACGAAGTGCTGGCAACGCATCGGTCCGTCAAATCGGTCGATGCCTACTCGTTTCTCGGCCGCACGAACCCCGGCGACCCCCCCAACGAGCACGTCTTCTACGACCTGAGCGTCGCCAAGTCGGTCGCATCCTCGATCGCCGACCGGATGGCGGCCATCGACCCGGGCAATGCCGCCGAATACCGGGCCAACGCCGCCGAATTCTGCCGCGGCGCCGACGAAATCAGCATCTCCGAACACGCCATCGCCAGTGCATACCCCAACGCCGGAGTCATCGCGACCGAGCCCGTCGTGGACTATCTGCTGGACGCGTCCGGCCTGATCAATCGCACCCCGGCCGCCTTTACCGCGGCTAACGAGAACGAAACCGATCCCTCGCCGGCCGACATGGCCGCCGTCCTCGACCTGATCAACCACGGTCAAGTCTCGGCGCTGCTGGTCAACCCGCAGACGTCCACCGCAGCGATCAACGGCCTCGAGGACGCTGCCCGGCGGGCGGGTGTGCCGGTGACCAAAGTGACCGAAACACTGCCCGACGGCACCGACTATCTGACCTGGCAGCGCAACACCGTCGACCAGCTGCTCGCTGCGTTGCGGTCGAGCCGATAAGCACCGCCGTGAGTCTCGAAGCGGTCCAGGCCGTCGACGGCCATGCACATGCCGTTTCGCTGACCGGCGCCCGGCTGGCGTTCGGTGACCGCGTGCTCTGGGACCACCTCGACCTGTCGGTGTCGCCCGGCGAGTTCATCGCGATGCTGGGCCCCAACGGCAGCGGGAAGACGTCGTTACTGAAGGTGCTGCTCGGACAGCTGCCGCTGAGTGCCGGCGTCGCGCTGGTCGACGGAAAGCCGATCACCTCGGGCAGCGGACGCATCGGCTACGTGCCCCAGCACCGCCCGATCGACCGGGATGTCATGTTGCGCGGGCGCGACCTGGTTCGGCTGGGTATCGACGGACGTCGCTGGGGCGGCGCGCCGCTGCGATCTGCCGATCGGGCCCGCCGGCGCGCGGCCGTGTGGCAGGCGCTGCGACAGGTCAATGGCGAAGAACTGGCCAATGTCCGGGTCGGCGTGATGTCGGGCGGCGAGCTGCAGCGGGTGCGCATCGCTCAGGCGCTGGTCAGCGACCCGATGCTGCTGCTGTGCGACGAACCGCTACTGGCCCTGGACCCGGCCAACGCGAAGCTGGTATCGGCGCTGATCGACCGGCGCCGCCGGGATGCCGCAACCACCGTTATCGTCGTCACCCACGATTTCAACGCGATCCTGCCGTATGTGGACCGGGTGCTGTATCTGGTCGACGGCCGATTCAGGATTGGCACCGTCGAGCAGGTGATGACCACAGAAACGCTGTCGGCGCTGTACCGGGCCGACATCCAGGTGATGAAGGTCAATGACCGCTATCTGGTGGTGGGCAGGCCCGTGCCGACCGATGGGTGCGACGAATGAACCACCGGCTCGCCGACATGCTGGATCATCTGTTCTCCTTTGAGATCACCGCCCACCTACTGCGCCACGACTTCGTCCAGCAAGCGCTGGTAGCGGCCGCGCTGCTGGGATTGGTGGCCGGGCTGATCGGGCCGTTCATCGTGATGCGCCAGATGTCGTTCGCTGTGCACGGATCCAGCGAATTGTCGCTGACCGGAGCAGCGTTCGCGCTGCTGGTCGGGTTCGAGGTGGGCGTGGGCGCGCTGATCGGCAGCGCCCTGGCAGCGGCGCTATTCGGCATTCTCGGTCAGCGCGCCCGGGAACGCGATTCGGTGATCGGGGTGGTGTTGGCGTTCGGATTGGGTCTGGCGGTGCTGTTCATCCACCTCTACCCGGGTCGGACCGCGACCAGTTTCGCGTTGCTGACCGGCCAGATCGTCGGCGTCGGCTATACCGGGCTGGCCATGCTGGCGCTCGTTTGCTTGCTTGTCGTCATCGTGCTGGCAATGTGCTACCGCCCGCTGTTGTTCGCCACCGTCGATCCGGACGTTGCGGCCGCCCGCGGTGTCCCGGTTCGCGCGCTGGGCATCGTGTTCGCCGCGCTGGTCGGTGTGGTGGCCGCTCAGGCCGTGCAGATCGTCGGGGCACTGCTGGTCATGTCGTTGCTGATCACGCCGGCGGCCGCGGCCGCCCGGGTGGTCGCCTCGCCGCCGGCGGCGATCGTGGCCTCGGTTGTCTTCGCCGAGGTCTCCGCCGTCGGGGGGATCGTACTGTCACTGGCGCCGGGCGTTCCGGTGTCGGTGTTCGTCGCAACCATCTCGTTTCTGATCTATCTATTTTGCTGGCTACTCGGACGCCGTCGGGAGGCCCCCACCTACGCTTGGCCAAGATCCCGCATTAAGGTAGCCGCCTAAGCTGGTTGGGTGGCCGGTATAGACCTCAACGCCGACTTGGGCGAGGGCTTTGGCATCTGGAACCCGGTCGTTTCTCGTCGCGAGCCGGGCGCGGTGCTGCACTATCCGGCGACGATCGCTGACCGCGTGGTGACCATGGT
Organism: Mycobacterium sp.; assembly: GCA_035515675.1. GTDB lineage: Bacteria > Actinomycetota > Actinomycetes > Mycobacteriales > Mycobacteriaceae > Mycobacterium. The sequence goes on along the minus strand of DATJBA010000341.1, from coordinate 2,804 downwards.
GACCGCGGGGCACGTCATCGCGATCGACGGCGCCAGGATTGCTGTCAGCGTGGAATCGGTCTGCTTGCATGGTGATTCGCCAGGTGCGGTGCAGATCGCGACCGCGGTGCGCGACCAGCTCAAGGCGGCCGGCACCGATATCAGGGCGTTCTCCTGATGCGGCTGAAACTTGGCCGACCCGATATCGCGCGGTATTTGGATCGGTTCGACGTACCTGCTGCGGAACCCAAGGCGCTTTCGGTGACGTGGATGGGGGTGGCGACGCTGCTGGTCGACGACGGGTCGTCCGCGCTGATGACCGACGGCTACTTCTCGCGCCCCAGCCTGGCGCGGGTCGCGGCCGGCAAGGTGTCGCCGTCACCGGCGCGCGTCGACGGCTGCCTTGCCCGGGCCAAGGTGTCCCGGCTGGTGGCTGTCATCCCGGTGCATACCCACATCGACCACGTGATGGACTCCGCACTGGTCGCTGACCGCACCGGCGCGCAGCTGGTCGGGGGCCAGTCGGCGGCCAATGTCGGGCGAGGATACGGGCTGCCAGAAAACCGCCTAGTCGTCGCGGTCTCGGGTGAACCAATTCGGTTGGGCGCCTACGACGTCACCCTGGTGGAGTCGCAGCACTGCCCGCCCGACCGGTTTCCCGGTGTGATCGGCGCACCGCTGATCCCACCGGTGAAGGCGTCGGCCTACCGCTGTGGAGAGGCGTGGTCGACGCTGGTGCAGCACCTGCCGTCCGGCCGGCGGCTGCTGATCCAGGGCAGCGCCGGTTTCGTCAAGGGCGCGCTGGCCGGCCACCGCGCCGATGCCGTCTACCTGAGCGTCGGCCAGCTCGGCCTGCAGCCGCGGTCATACCTGCTCGACTACTGGACCGAGACCGTGCGCGCGGTGGGTGCGCGCGGGGTGGTCCTGATCCACTGGGACGACTTCTTCCGCCCATTGTCAAAGCCTTTGCAGGCCTTGCCATATGCTGGCGACGACTTGGATGTTTCCATCCGCATCCTCGACGAGCTGGCCACGCAAGATGGTGTCGCGCTGCACATGCCGACGGTGTGGCGGCGCGAGAACCCTTGGATGTGAAGCGGTCTAGACCCGGATCTAAAACATGCCACTGACCGTTGCGCTGTTGCTGCTTGCTGTTGTGCTCGGGTTTGCGGTTGCCCGCCCACGCGGCTGGCCGGAGGCGCTGGCAGCGATTCCGGCGGCGCTCATTCTGATTGCGATCGGTGCGATCTCGGTCCATCAGGCGGCCGAGCAGGTTGCGGGGCTGGCGGGAGTGGTCGCGTTCCTTGGCGCGGTGCTGGTGCTGGCCAAGATGTGCGATGACGAGGGCCTGTTCGAGGCCGCGGGCGCGGCGATGGCTCGGGTGCGCGTCGGCTCGCACGGCCTGCTGCGGCAGGTATTCGTCATTGCCGCCAGTATCACCGCTGTGCTCAGCCTGGACGCAACCGTGGTGTTGCTGACCCCGGTGGTGCTGGCCACCGTCCGCAGGCTGCGCACCCCGGTCCGCCCCTATGCCTACGCCACCGCCCACCTGGCTAACGGTGCGTCGCTGCTGCTTCCGGTCTCGAATCTGACCAACCTGCTGGCGTTTCACCTCGCCAACGTCTCTTTCACGAAGTTCACCGTGGTGATGGCGTTGCCGTGGGTGGGTGCGGTGGCCGCGGTGTATGTGGTCTTCCGGTGGTTTTTCGCCAAGGATTTGCGCGTATCGCCGGATCCCGAGGAACTCGGGCCGCCGCCGCGGCCGCCGGTGTTCGTTTTGGTGGTGGTGGCGCTGACGCTTGCCGGGTTCGCGCTCTCCGAACCGGTGGGCGTGGCCCCGGCCTGGGTGGCGCTGGCCGGCGCCTCGGTGCTGGCGGCGCGCAGCCTCAGCCGTGGGAACACCTCGGTGGTGGAGATCGTGCGGGCGGTGAACGTATCGTTTTTGGTGTTCGTGCTGGCGCTCGGCGTCGTGGTACATGCGGTCGCACTGAACGGAATGGGCACCGTGATGTCTGCGGTGCTGCCGTCGGGTTCGGGGTTGCCCGCGTTGCTCGCGATCGCCGCGGTGGCTGCCGTGCTGGCCAACGTCGTCAACAATCTGCCGGCGACGCTGGTGTTGCTGCCGCTGCTCGCGCCCAGCGGTCCGGTGGCCATCCTGGCGGTACTGATCGGGGTCAACATCGGCCCCAACCTGACCTACGTCGGTTCGCTGTCGAATCTGTTGTGGCGGCGCGTGTTACGCCACCACGATGTCGAAGCCGGCGTCGGCGAGTACACCCGCCTCGGGCTGTGCACCGTGCCCGCGGCCCTGGTGGTGGCGGTGCTCGCATTATGGGCGTCTGCGCGGCTACTGGGCCTCTCGCGTTAATGTCAGGCTGCGCCAGCGTCAAGAAACGATATCGCGGCGCGATCCTGACCGACGCGGTCACAGGTCGGCCCCCGATTCGGGTGATAGACCTCGGGGGTGTAGGAATCGATGTTCAACGCGGGAGCATTTCGAGTGGTGTAGTCGTCAAGTGCGATGCACAGATGCTCGTTACGCAAGGCCCGCTCGATCGTCTCCGAGCGCTTCATGCCGGCTGCCTTGGCGCCGGCCGCAGCGAGCACATTTTGGTCGACCGTGACCGATATCTTGTCTGTCGCCACCCGATGAGCCCCGAGGGGGCCGGTCGCTTTAGCGGCCGGGGGAATCGGGGCGTAGGTGAACAGCGTGGTCAGGCGAATTTTGTCGGTGTCGTTGCGTAGGGTTCGGGTCATGTCAGGTCAGCGGTTTCGTCGCACGCCGGGAGGCGTGTGCTCGCTGGGTCTGCATCTGGTGTGGTGCC
>DATJBA010000340.1:0-3733 GCA_035515675.1 Mycobacterium sp. | reverse complement strand
AGGGTGTCCGGGCGGGTGAGCCGGTGGACACGGTCGCCCGTGACTTGCCGGGCATTCTTGATGTGAAGAACCGGGCGGAAATGATCGCCCACACGGAGATCGCCCGCGCCGTGTCCGCCGCGTCGATGGACCGCTACAGCGCCGCTGGGGTGACGCGTACGGAGTGGCTGACCGCGCCGGATGATGGGCGTGTCTGCGTGGCCTGCCAAGCGAACCGTGACGCCGGGCCTGTCCCGACGGGGGATCTGTTCCCGTCTGGGGTGCCGTCACCGCCGGCGCATCCGCGTTGCCGCTGCGCTGCGGCTCCTGCCGCGCTGGGTACTGTGACCCTCGCCGCCGTGCCTGTTCTGGTGAAGGACGCCGCAGACCTGACTGATCCCAACCCGGTCGAGGCCGCGGGCCTGGCGGTACAGGCCAATGGGACCGGCCGAGTACTGATGCTTCAGCGTGCCCTCGGCGAGAACGGCGATGACTCGAACGGGGGCATGTGGGAGTTTCCCGGCGGGAAGCTCGACCCTGGTGAGACGTCGATTGAGGCGGCGCGGCGGGAGTGGGCCGAGGAAACCGGCCGCACCGTGCCTGACGGTGACATTGTCGGCGGCTGGACCTCACCCGACGGCATCTATCAGGGATTCGTCTACGCTGTTCCCGACGAGGACGCCGTGCCGGTCGATGGTGGCCGCGGGCAGGTCACCAACCCCGACGACCCCGACGGTGACCAGGTCGAGGCGATCGCCTGGTGGGATCCGGCTCTGCTGCGGGACAACCCGGCTGTGCGGCCCGAGCTCGCCGGCGACCTGGACACGGTTCTGGCTGCGCTCGGTGCGGCGTCGGTGAAGCGGGTCAAGGTGAGTAAGAACAGTGTCCGTTACCGGGCCGCGACCGACCCGGACCGGTCGTGCGGCACCTGCAGCATGTACGAAGATCATGCGTGTTCGTTGGTGGCTGGGGTGATCGACCCGGCGGATGTGTGCGACCGATGGGAACCCGCCCCGGTGGCCAAGGCCGGGAACGCCGAAACTTTGCGGGAATATTGGACGCATGAGGCCCACGGTGGCCCGACCCACTTCGCTGGTGCGGAGAAGATCCGGTGGGGTCAGCCTGGGGATTTCGACAGGTGTGTGACGCTGGTCGGTGAGTACATGGACGCGGACAAGGTGAAGGGCTACTGCGCGAACATGCACCATCGGGCGCTTGGGTACTGGCCAGCAACGCATGCAGCCATGGAACGCGGCAAGACCGCTGTTCCTTCGTTGCTGAAGGACGCTGCTGACTTGGCCGACCCGAACGAGGTCGAGCCGGAACACGTAGCAAATTTGATGCGGAAAAATTATCCAGAGAAGGCAATCCAGTGGGTCTATGACGCCCGGTGGATCGGTCCGGTGCTGATCCCGCAAGACCGTATCGACTGCGACGACGAGAAGACTTGGGCTGCATCTCACCAGCCGGAGGCTGTGGCTAGATTCGCGAAGGATATCAAGAATGGGACCGGTCACACGCATCCGGTCATCATGGTGCAGACGCCGGATGACGACAAAGTAGACATCGTTGATGGTCATCACCGGACGCTTGCCTACCGGAAACTAGGCAAGCCGGTGAAGTCCTACGTCGGTTTTGTGCCCAAAGGCGATGATCGCTGGCAAGAGACCCACTCCTCTCAGATTCATCAGGGTGGAGATGTTGCTAACCGGTGACCTCGTCGAGGTAGTCGGCGAGAGCGCGCAGCCGTTTTGAGTCGTCTTCGGCGATACCTAGGATGAAGTTGCAGGGCTTGCAGAGCAGCCCGCGGGTCTGGCCGGTCGTATGGCAGTGGTCGATGGTCATGGGTTCGGTCCGCTTGCCACATGCATCGCATCCGTCGCCAGCTAGCCTGCGCTTCTCAACCTCAAGGCCAACATCGCCGTAGATACGCTTGATACGGTAAAGGCGGTTTCTTTCGGTCACAACCGCCCTATTTTCGGCGTACCAGGCGTCGATGCGTTCTTTGGTGCATGCTTTGCAAGTTCGGAGGCGACCGGCGCGGCCGTCGCTAGATGGCGGAAACTCGTCTAGAGGTTTCCGTTGCGTGCACTTACGGCATTCCCGAGTGCCGTCCAGGTCGATGTGCTCGGGTAGGACATCACCGGCAAGCGGATCTCCGTACTTGATCAGTCTCCGGTAGTGCGGTTTGCAGTAGTCGAGGCCGAAGTGTCGTCTCTCGCAGCCATCAACTGCACAGATTGTGCCGCGCGGGACTTTACGTCTGGTGCCGTTTACGGGATCGCCTCGGTGCCTAAGTCGCTGGTAGTGCTTGTCGCATAGACCCTTGGCGCGTGGTGGTAGTTCACATCCATCTACCTTGCATAGCGTCACGCTCCAATTTTAGTTGAATGCTGAGATTGGCGGGATCGTTCATCGCTAGATGGTCGAAAGTTTCGTCTGCGTTGGGCCTGGGGCGGTGACGTCGGTGGCCGACTTCGGGATGATCACAGCAAGGCTTGCTACCGGTGCTGCGATCACCGGCGCGGCTGATGTGACCGCGCTGGTCAACGCTCGGGTGACGCACGTTTTGGATTGCCGCGCCGAGTTCGATGATGCGCAACTGCTCGCCGGTGCCGGGTTGACGTACCTGTGGGATCCCACAGCCGATGATGGGCTGCCGAAACCTGACACGTGGTGGTCGACTGGGCTCACGTTCGCTACCGGGGCGTATAGCCGCCTCGGGACCTGCGTGTATGCGCATTGCGCCGCAGGGATCAACCGCGGGCCGAGCATGGCCTACGGTGTGCTGCGGGCGTGTATGGGGTTCCCGCCCGATGCGGCGCGGCAGCTTGTCCTGGCGGGGCGCCCGCAGGCGGGGTTGGCGTATGCGGCGGATTTTGACCGGTTCTGGGCGGGGCGGACGGGCAGCGCTGGCCGTCTCATCCCTATGCCGTGACCGCAAGAACTGCTGTTCGCAGGTGCCGTATGGGAGCCACCGGTGCCAAGCGAAGAGCCGGTTAGTGCTTCCGGGACATGCACACCAGCACGGCCGCGGCTACGGGTAGCCATACCGCGAACAGGACCCAGCCGAGGACGCTAGGTGTGCCGTTGTGGGCGCCGATGGTGAGTGGCCAGACGAGCGCCACCCAGACACAGACGGCCCGGCCGATGCGTCGCCATCCGGGGTGCAGGCGGGTGACGGTGCGGGTGGTGGAGCCGTCAGGGTTGCGGGCTATGTGGGTGCGGTAGCTATGCGACATCAGAACTGCTCCTCGCAGGTTCCGTGTGGGAACCACCAGTGCCACTGGAAGCGCCACCCGGTGGGGCAGATGCCGGAGTGCGCAGCTGCGAATCTGGTGTGCTGCAGTCCTGGTGGTGTGATCCGGTTGGTGGAAGTCAGGCAGAGGATTCCCATGACGCCTACGAAGGCGCATAGGGCCGCGAACGCGAGCCGCTTCATCTCGGGGTCTCCTTGTCGCTGGTGTCGCGGGATCTGGGTACGCCGGGTGCGCCCCGGCCGGGCCGGGCGGCTTTCCACGCTTCCCATTCGGGGCGACGGGTCACGAGCCAGCCGCGGTCGGGGACACCGGACCGGCCGGGTGTGAGGAGGACGTCTGGTGGCGGTGTTGGGGGGACTTCGCCTCGTTTTTCCCGTTCGAGCCATTGGGTGACGGTGCCGGGTTGGACGCCGAGCCAGGCTGCGACGCCGGCGACGCCGAAGACGAGGGTGGGTTTGCGTCGGGTGGTCATGGTTTGTCAGTGTAGGGCTACG
>DATJBA010000339.1:0-2566 GCA_035515675.1 Mycobacterium sp. | reverse complement strand
TTGTTGTTCTCCGGCGGCAAGGACTCGATCGTCATGCTGCATCTGGCGCTGAAGGCGTTTCAGCCTGCCCGGCTGCCGTTCCCGGTCATGCACGTCGACACCGGGCACAATTTCGACGAAGTGATCGCGACCCGCGACCATCTGGTTGCCGAAACCGGCATCCGACTGGTGGTGGCCTCGGTTCAGGATGACATCGACGCCGGCCGCGTGGTCGAGAACGGCCGGTCGCGCAACCCGCTTCAGACCGTCACGCTGCTGCGCGCCATCCGGCAGAACAAGTTCGACGCGGCGTTCGGCGGCGCGCGGCGCGACGAGGAGAAGGCCCGCGCCAAGGAACGGGTGTTCAGCTTCCGCGATGAGTTCGGCCAGTGGGAGCCGAAAGCGCAACGCCCCGAACTGTGGAACCTCTACAACGGTCGGCACCGCAAGGGTGAACACATCCGGGTGTTCCCGCTGTCCAACTGGACCGAATACGACATCTGGTCCTACGTCGGGGCCGAGGACATCGGCCTGCCCGCGATCTACTACGCCCATCGCAGGCAGGTGTTCGAACGCGACGCCATGCTGCTGGCGGTGCATCGGTTCATGCAGCCCCGGCCCGGCGAAAAGGTCTTCGAGACCAGCGTGCGGTTCCGCACGGTCGGCGACGTCACCTGTACCGGCTGCGTCGAATCCACGGCCGCCACCGTCAGCGAGATCATCGCCGAGACCGCGGTGTCCCGGCTCACCGAACGCGGTGCTACCCGTGCCGATGACCGGATCTCGGAGGCCGGGATGGAAGATCGCAAACGAGAGGGCTATTTCTGATGACCTCCCTGTTGCGGATCGCCACCGCGGGCTCGGTCGACGACGGCAAGTCGACGCTGATCGGCCGGCTGTTGTACGACTCCAAGGCGGTGATGGAAGACCAGCTGGCGGCCGTTGAGCGCACGTCGAAAGAGCGCGGTCACGACTACACCGACCTGGCACTGGTCACCGACGGGTTGCGCTCCGAACGCGAGCAGGGCATCACGATCGACGTCGCGTACCGCTATTTCGCCACTCCCAGGCGGAAATTCATCATTGCCGACACACCCGGCCATGTTCAGTACACCCGCAACATGGTGACCGGCACGTCCACGGCGCAACTGGCCATCGTGCTGGTCGACGCCCGGCACGGCCTGCTGGAACAGTCCCGCCGCCATGCCTTCCTCGCGTCGCTCCTCGGCGTCCAGCACATCGTGCTCGCGGTCAACAAGATGGACCTGATCGATTGGGATCACGCGCGATTCGAGAAAATCCGCGACGAATTCCACACCTTCGCCGCACGGCTGGACGTCCACGACGTGACGACGATCCCGATGTCGGCACTGCACGGCGACAACGTGGTGACCAAGTCGGATAAGGCCCCGTGGTACGAGGGACCCGCGCTGCTGCGGCACTTGGAAGAGGTCTACATCGCCGGCGATCGCAACCTGGTGGATGTCCGGTTCCCGGTCCAGTACGTCATCCGGCCGCAGACGCGTGAGCATCAGGACCATCGAAGCTATGCCGGCACGGTCGCCAGCGGGGTGATGCGCCGCAGTGATGAAGTCATCGTCCTCCCCGGCGGCAAGACGAGTCGGATCACGAAAATCGAAGGCCCGAATGGCCCTGTCGCGGAGGCCTTTCCGCCGATGGCGGTGTCGGTGAGCCTGGCCGATGACATCGACATCTCCCGCGGTGATCTGATCGCTCGGATCAACAACCAGCCCCGCGTGACTCAAGAGTTCGACGCGACGGTGTGCTGGATGGCCGACGATTCGGCGTTGGAACCGGGGCGCGACTACATCATCAAGCAGACCACCAAGACGGCACGTGCGCGCGTGACGGCGCTCGACTACCGGCTCGACGTCAACACACTGCACCGCGACAAGACCGCAACGGCATTGAAGCTCAACGAACTTGGCCGCATCACGCTGCGCACACAGGTGCCGCTGATGGTCGACGAGTACACGCGCAACGCCAGCACCGGGTCGTTCATCCTGATCGATCCGGACACCAACGGCACCGTCGCGGCGGGCATGGTGTTGCGCGACATGTCCGAACGCGCGGCCGCGGCCCGGGCGTCGAGCCCGAACGCCGTCGAGCACCGCTCGCTGGTCACAGCCCAGGACAGGTTGTCGCGGGGTTGCACGGTGTGGTTCACGGGGCTGTCCGGCTCGGGCAAGTCGTCGGTGGCCATGCTCGCCGAGCGCAAGCTGCTCGAAATGGGCAGACCCGCCTACGTGCTCGACGGCGACAACCTGCGGCACGGCCTCAATGCCGACCTCGGATTCAGCATGGCAGACCGCGCCGAGAACCTGCGCAGGCTGGCCCATATCGCCGCGCTGTTGGCCGACTCGGGGCAAATTGTCCTGGTTCCCGCCATCAGCCCGTTGGCCGAACACCGTGCGCTGGCTCGCCGCCTTCACGAGGACGCGGGTCTGCCGTTCTACGAGGTCTTCTGCGACACGCCGATCGCGGACTGCGAAAAACGCGACCCCAAGGGTCTTTACGCAAGGGCGCGCGCCGGGCTGATCAAAGACTTCACCGGAATCGACAGCCC
>DATJBA010000338.1:0-19230 GCA_035515675.1 Mycobacterium sp. | reverse complement strand
GCGGGGATATTCATGCATGCGGGATTGTTGTCGGGTTGTCTTGACATCGCCGACGGAAAGCCGGTGACCATCGGATCGTTCTTCAAACCGCGCAATCTGGGCAGGGTGTTTCTCGCGGCGCTGGTGGTCGCCATTGGCACCTGGATCGGACTAATCCTGTGCATCATCCCCGGGATAATCTTCGGCTTCCTCGCGATGTTCGCCATCACGTTTGTCGTCGACCGATCCCTATCGCCCATCGAATCCGTGAAGGCCAGCTTCGCGACGGTCAGGTCCAACGTCGGCAGCACTCTGCTGTCGTGGCTCGTGCAGACCGCGGCGATCCTCGTCGGCGAATTCTTGTGCGGGATAGGCCTACTCGTCGCCCTTCCCTTCGCCTTGCTCGTCCACACCTACACCTACCGCAAGCTTTCCGGCGGCCAGGTCGTCCCGCTGGAGCGGCCCGGTTACCAACCGGGACCGCTGCCCGGCATACCGCCGGGGCCCCAGCCGGCGTAGCGCCGGCCCGACGCTAAAGGCCCGCGACGCCAATACGGCGCCCGGGCCCATGACCTCTACGATCGCGCCGCGGCAGGGAACCGGCAAGGCCAGGCCGAAATGCCGCGCGCTGCGGCCTTGTGGCGCTTGTGATGCAATCAGCGGTTATGAGCATCAAAGTCGCGCTGGAGCACCGCACCAGCTACACCTTTGACCGGCTGGTTCGGGTGTATCCGCACATCGTGCGGCTACGCCCGGCGCCGCACTGCCGCACGCCCATCGAGGCCTACTCGCTACGCGTTGAGCCGAGCGACCACTTCATCAACTGGCAACAGGACGTGGTGGGCAACTTCCTCGCCCGGCTGGTCTTTCCGAATCCCATGCGTCGACTGACCATCACCGCCGGGCTCATCGCCGACCTCAAGGCGATCAACCCGTTCGACTTCTTTTTCGAGGACTGGGCCGAGACGTGGCCTTCGGATGGGTGGACCTACCCCGAGGCGCTGGCCGAAGACCTCAAGCCGTACTTGCGGCCCGTCGACGAAGACGGCGACGGGTCGGGCCCCGGCGAGCTCGTGCAGGCATGGGTGCGTAACTTCTCGGTGCCGGATGGCACTCGCACCATCGACTTCCTGGTCGCGCTCAACCGCGCGACCAACGCCGACGTCGCTTACAGCGTGCGTATGGAACCCGGCGTCCAGACACCGGATTTCACGCTGCGCACCGGCGTCGGCTCGTGCCGGGACTCGGCGTGGTTGCTGGTGTCGATCCTGCGCCAGTTGGGGCTCGCCGCCCGGTTCGTGTCCGGCTACCTGGTACAGCTGGCATCCGACGTGGAGGCGCTCGACGGGCCGTCGGGACCCGTCGCCGACTTCACTGACCTGCACGCGTGGGCCGAGGTGTATGTCCCCGGTGCGGGCTGGATCGGGCTGGACCCGACGTCAGGGCTGTTCGCCGGCGAGGGCCACATCCCGCTGGCGGCCACGCCGCACCCGGCGACCGCGGCACCCATCAGCGGCGGCACCGAACCCTGCGAATCGGTGCTGGAGTTCTCCAACACCGTCACCCGCGTCCACGAAGACCCGCGTGTCACGCTGCCCTACACCGACAAGGCGTGGCAGACGATCTGCGAGGTCGGCCAGCGCGTCGACGAGCGGCTGACCGCCGCCGACGTCCGGCTGACCGTCGGCGGCGAGCCGACGTTCGTGTCGGTGGACAACCAGGTCGACGAGGAGTGGACGACGGCCGCCGACGGCCCACACAAGCGCCGGCGGGCATCCGATCTGGCCGCCCGCCTGAAGGCGGTATGGGCCCCACAGGGGCTGATCCAGCGCGGGCAGGGCAGATGGTATCCCGGAGAGCCATTGCCGCGCTGGCAGATTGCGCTGTACTGGCGCACCGACGGGCGGCCGCTGTGGACCGACGACGCGCTGCTGGCCGACCCCTGGAGCAGTGAGCCGGCCGCTGCGCCTGCCGATAACGAGGCGGCCTACAAAGTGCTCGCCGGAATTGCCGACGGTCTGAGGCTGCCGCTCTCGCAAGTGCGGCCGGCCTACGAGGACCCGCTGAGCAGGCTGGCAGCCAAAGTGCGCATGCCCGATGGCGACCCGGTGGAATCGCGCGACGACCTCGCCCACGAAACTGGCCAGGACACCGCCGCCGCACGCGCCGCGTTGCTGGCGCGCCTCGACGAATCCACCACGGCACCGGCCGCATTCGTGCTGCCGCTGCACCGCCGCGACGACGACCTCGGTTGGGCCAGCGCGAACTGGCGGCTGCGCCGCGGCCGCATCGTGCTGGTCGAGGGGGATTCGCCCGCGGGTCTGCGGCTGCCGCTGGACTCGATCAGCTGGCGACCGCCACGCGCCTCGTTCGAAGTCGACCCGCTGACCGTTGGGCATGCACTGTCGGCGGAGCCCGGCACCGTCCAGGCGGTGATCGAGGACCCCGAGACTGCGCCCCGGACCGCGATGGTCGCCGAGGCTCGCGGCGGGCTGCTTTACATCTTCATGCCGCCCGCCGAGGCGCTCGAACACTTTGTCGACCTCATCGCCCGAGTCGAGGCCGCGGCGGCGAAGGCCGATTGCCCGGTCGTGATCGAAGGCTACGACCCGCCGCCCGACCCGCGGCTGCAATCGACGACGATCACCCCCGATCCCGGTGTCATCGAGGTCAACATCGCGCCCACCGCCAGTTTCTCCGGACAAACCCAACAGCTGGAAACCCTCTACCAGCAAGCGCGCCTGGCTCGATTAACCACGGAGTCATTCGACGTCAGCGGCACCCACGGCGGCACCGGCGGTGGCAACCACATCACGCTCGGCGGCATCACACCCGCAAGCTCACCGCTGCTGCGCCGCCCGGACCTGCTGGTCTCGCTGCTGACCTACTGGCAGCGCCACCCGTCGCTGTCCTACCTGTTCGCCGGGAAATTCGTCGGCACCACATCGCAGGCGCCGCGGGTTGACGAAGGCCGCGAGGAGGCGCTTTACGAACTCGAGATCGCGTTTGCCGAGATCTCCCGGCTGGCCCCAGTTATCGGGGGCGATGCTTCCGGAAAACCGTGGGTGACCGACCGCGCGCTGCGGCACCTACTCACCGATATCACCGGCAACACCCATCGCGCCGAGTTCTGCATCGACAAGCTCTACAGCCCTGACAGCCCCCGCGGCAGGCTCGGCCTGGTGGAGCTGCGCGGATTCGAGATGCCGCCGCATCTGCGCATGGCGATGGTGCAGTCGCTGCTGGTGCGCTCACTGGTCGCGTGGTTCTGGGACGAACCGCTGCGCGCCCCGCTGATCCGCCACGGCGCCAACTTGCACGGGCGATACCTATTGCCGCACTTCCTGATCAACGACATCGCCGACGTGGCCGCCGACCTGCGCGCGCACGACATCGCCTTCGAGACCAGCTGGCTGGACCCGTTCACCGAATTCCGCTTCCCGCGCATCGGCACCGCCGTCTTCGACGGCGTGGAGATCGAGCTGCGCGGGGCGATCGAGCCGTGGAACACCCTCGGCGAGGAGGCCACCGCGACCGGCACCGCCCGCTACGTCGACTCGTCGGTCGAGCGCATCCAGATCCGCATCATCGGCGCCGACCGCCACCGCTACGTGGTGACCTGCAACGGCTACCCGGTGCCGTTGCTGGCCACCGGCAACCCCGACATCCACGTGGGTGGTGTGCGGTTCAAGGCCTGGCAGCCGCCCAGCGCGCTGCACCCGACCATCACCGTCGACGGTCCGTTGCAGTTCGAACTCATCGACCTCACCACCGGAACGTCGCGCGGCGGCTGCACCTGCCACGTCGTCCATCCCGGCGGCCGTGCCTACGACGAGCCACCCGTCAACGCTGTCGAGGCCGAGGCGCGTCGCGCTCGCCGCTTCGAGGCAACCGGCTTCACCCCGGGCAAGCTCGACCTGTCCGACATCCGGGAGAAACAGGCCCGGATATCAACCGACATCGGCGCCCCGGGCATCTTAGACCTGAGACGCGTGCGTACCGTGCAGCAGTAATGGCACCGGCAGAAATGGCACTCGACACCAGCGGATGGTCGGCGGCTTCTACCGGCCGCCACGACGTCGACCGCCTGCTGGCCGGATACCGGGCCGCGCGCGCCCAGGAAGCACTGTTCGACCTGCGGGACGGCCCGAGGATCGGCTACGACGAATTCGTCGACCAAGACGGGAACGTGCGGCCGGCCTGGACAGAGCTGGCCGACGCGGTCGCAGAGCGTGGCAGGGCCGGGCTGGACCGGCTGCGCTCGGTGGTGCATAGCCTGATCGACAACGACGGCATCACCTACACCGACGTCGATCCCAACCGGGACGGACCCGGCGGTGGCCACAGCCAAGAGCCGAGGCCGTGGAGCCTGGACACACTGCCGATCGTGATATCCGCGGCAGACTGGGAAGTGCTCGAGGCCGGGCTGGTGCAGCGGTCGCGCCTGCTCGATGCCGTGCTCGCGGACCTCTACGGACCGCGCAGCTTGCTCACCGAAGGCGTCCTACCACCGGAGCTGCTGTTCGCTCATCCCGGTTACGTGCGTGCCGCCAACGGAATCGAGGTGCCCGGGCACCACCAGCTTTTCATGCACGCCTGTGACCTCAGCCGGCTGCCGGACGGCAGCTTCCAGGTCAATGCAGACTGGACGCAGGCACCCTCGGGTGCCGGCTATGCGCTGGCCGACCGGCGCGTTGTCGCGCACTCGATTCCAGACCTCTACGAGAGGATCGCCCCGCGACCAACGACACCGTTCGCGCAGGCGCTGCGGCTGGCACTGATCGACGCGGCACCCGACGTCGCCCAAGACCCTGTGGTGGTGGTGCTCAGCCCGGGCATCTACTCCGAGACCGCTTTCGATCAGGCCTATCTCGCTACCCTGCTTGGCTTCCCGCTGGTGGAAAGCGCGGATTTGGTGGTGCGCGACGGCAAGCTGTGGATGCGCTCGCTGGGCACGTTCAAACGCGTTGACGTGGTTCTTCGCCGGGTCGATGCGGACTACACGGACCCACTGGATCTACGCGCCGATTCCAGGCTCGGTGTGGTCGGTTTGGTGGAGGCACAACACCGCGGGACGGTGACCGTCGTCAACACGCTGGGCAGCGGCATCCTGGAAAACCCGGGGCTGTTGCGTTTCCTGCCCGAGCTAGCCGAGCGCTTGCTCTCCGAAGCCCCGCTGCTGCATACCGCGCCGGTCTACTGGGGCGGCATCGCCAGCGAACGCTCACACCTGCTGGCGAATCTCCCGTCGCTCTTGGTGAAGTCCACTGTCGGCGGGAAACCCCTTGTCGGACCGACACTTTCGCCTGATCAGCTGGCGCAATTGGCTACCCGTATCGAGCACATGCCGTGGCAGTGGGTCGGCCAGGAGCTGCCGCAGTTCTCGTCGGCGCCCACCGACCATGCCGGTGTGTTGTCGTCGGCCGGCGTCGGCATGCGGTTGTTCACGGTTGCCCAACGCAGCGGTTATGCGCCGATGATCGGCGGCGTCGGCTACGTACTGGCGCCCGGACCCGCCGCATGTACGCTGAAAACCGTTGCAGCTAAAGATATCTGGGTGCGGCCGACGGCGCGTGCGCGAGCCGAGACGGTGGCTGCTCCGGCTTTGGGTCCTTCGGTTACGCCGCCGGTGAAGACCGCCGCGGGCACGTGGGGGGTCAGCTCGCCGCGTGTGCTGTCCGACCTGTTCTGGATGGGACGCTATGGCGAGCGCGCGGAGAGCATGGCCCGGTTGCTGATCGTCGCCCGCGACCGCTTCCACGTCTACCGGCACCAGCAGAACACGGAAGAAAGCGAGTGCGTGCCGGTGCTGATGGCCGCGCTGGGCCGAATCACCGGGACCGACACCGGAGCCGGTGGCGACCAGGCCGAGATGATCGCCGTCGCTCCCTCGACGCTGTGGTCACTGACCGTGGACCCGGACCGGCCCGGATCCCTTGTTCAGTCGGTGGAGGGGCTGGCACTGGCCGCCAGGGCGGTGCGCGACCAGTTGTCCAACGATACCTGGCCGGTGCTGGCCGGGGTGGAGCGCGCGATTGCACTTGCACCCGACCCGCCGGACTCGCTTGCCGAGGCCGACGCCTTGCTCGCGTCGGCTCAGGCGCGGACGCTGGCCGGGATGCTGACGCTGTCGGGGGTGGCCGGCGAGTCGATGGTGCGCGACGTGGGCTGGACGATGATGGACATCGGTAAACGTATCGAACGCGGCCTCTGGCTGACCGAGTTACTGCGGGCCACGCTGACCGTTGTCCGCGGCGCCGCCGCTGAAGAAACGATCATCGAGTCGACACTGGTGGCCTGTGAATCGTCGGTCATCTACCGGCGCCGCACGGTGGGCAAGGTCAGTGTTGCCGCCCTGTCCGAGCTGATGCTGTTTGACGCGCAGAACCCGCGCTCGCTGGTCTATCAGCTAAAGCGGCTGCGGGCCGACCTCAAGGAGCTGCCCGGCTCGTCGGGGTCGTCGCGTCCGGAGCGGTTGGTGGACGAAATCAGCACCCTCTTGCGCCGGTCACATCCCGCCGACCTGGAAGAAGTCACCGCCGACGGGCGCCGTGCGGAGTTGGCCGACCTGCTCCGTGCGGTACATGCCGAGCTGTGCGACCTGGCCGAGGTCATCACCACCACGCAGTTGGCGTTGCCCAGCGGCATGCAGCCGCTTTGGGGGCCCGACGAACGACGGGTGATGCCATGACCACCGCCGGCGCTGCCTAGCCGCTGACAGCGGCGGGCCTGTTCGAGTCCGAGGTGACCTCGTCGATGACGGTATGGATGAACTGCATCTTGTCCAGAACCGGCACTGGCAGCACGAACGGGTACAGATCGTCGTGGCCCATCGAACGGTTAACCATGTTCAGCGACCACGACAACGGCAGCCACATCTCGATGATGGTGGGAAACGCACTGGGACCCAACGCCGGCCGGTCGAAGGTCGCCGACGCCGGTGCCAGACCGCACCAGGCGCAGGTGTCCAGGGTGTCGCGGATGTGCAGGTAATGGGCGAACGTCTCGGCCCAATCCTCGCTCGGGTGCATGGTCGCATACGACGACACGAAGCGTTCCTGCCAACCCTCGGGCGCGCCCTCGCTGTAATGCCGGTCCAGCGCCTCCTGATAGTCGGTGTCGGGATCGCCGAACAGCTCGTTGAACCGCGTCAGGTAGTCGCTTGACGGGGTGATCAACCGGTAGAAGTAGTAGTGCCCGATCTCGTGCCGGAAGTGCCCCAGCAGGGTGCGATACGGCTCGTCCATCTCGACCCGCAGCTGCTCACGGTGCACGTCGTCGCCCTCGGCCAGATCCAGTGTGATGACCCCGTTTTCGTGTCCGGTCATCACCTTCTCGTGTGCACTGGACAGCAGGCGGAACGCCAGTCCGTAGTCCGGATCCCGATCACGTCCGACGATAGGCAACTTCAGCTCGTGCAGCTCGGCGATCAGCCGCCGCTTGGCCGCCTCGGCCCGGGCGAACTTCGCCAGGCCGACGGTGTCGGTATCGTCGGGCCGTTCGACAGTCAGCGCGCACGACGAGCAGAGTCCGCCGGGGTGATCCTTGGGGACCAGCCAATTGCATTTCGCGAGATGAAGATTGGCGCATAGTTGATAGTCGTCGGCAGCCACGGCGCCGGCGTGATCGCCCTCGTCACCCGTGGCAATCACCAGCAGGGCCATCGGGCCGAGGGAAAACCCCAGCGCGCTGCCGCACGACAGGCACGCCGAGTTCTCGAACGTCAGGCGCTGGCCGCAGTTGGGACAGTGGAAGTCACGCATGCAGCACATCACCTTCGAAGGGCACTACGTCGACGGCGACGTCGATCACGCTCTGTTCTGAGTTGGTGTAGATGATGCCGCGCAGCGGCGGCACGTCCGCGTAGTCGCGTCCGCGCCCCACGATGATGTAGCGCTCGTCGACCAATTGGTCGTTGGTGGGATCAAGCCCCAGCCACTCGAACCGGCCGGGCTCCTGCGGCGTCCACACCCCCGCCCAGGCATGGGTGGCGTCGATACCGATCATCCGATCCTTTCCCGGGGGTGCGTCGGTAGCCAGATAGCCGGACACGTAGCTGGCCGCCAGACCGTTGGCTCGCAGGCAGGCGATCGCCAGCCGCGCAAAGTCCTGGCATACCCCTTCCCGGGCCGCCAGAACCTCACTGACTCCGGTGGAAACCGTCGTCGACCCCGAGCGGTAGGTGAAGTCGGTGAAGATCCGCGACGCGAGATCGCGCAACACCTCAACCAACGGACGTCCCGGCACGAAGCTGAGGGCCGCGTAGGCGCGCACTTCGTCGGTGATCTCCGGCGGATTCAAGTCCAAGGTGAATTCGGTCGCGAGCGCTCCCTTGCGCCCAGCCGGCCGGGCAGCCTCCCACGGTTGTAGCGCCGGCCCGCTGGTGTACCGCCCGGGCGCCGGCGGATACACGTCGACGATGGAGTCGCTGGTGATCCTCAGCGTGTCGTGCGGCTCGGTGACGTGGAAATAGGAGCTGATGTTGCCGTAGCTGTCGTGGCTGGTGGAGCTGTCGGTGGGGGCCGGCTCGATGTCCAGCCGGTGCGCGATACAACGCTGCCGCAGCGAGTCCCGCGGCGTGAGGAAACCACGACCATAAGAGCTGGTCACGATGTCGGAGTAGCGGTACTCGGTGCGGTGAGTGACTCGATGGCGGCGGGCGACCGGGGACTCGGCGTCAGAAAACAGCGGTTTAGCTGCTGACAAAGAGCCACCTCCTCACGTGCCCGCCCATCGGCGGTAAGGCTGATCACATCACATACCGGCCGGTTTCGTGGGCTCTGTCGGACGCCCGATTGGCAACCATCTGCCGATACAGCACCAAATGCGCGATAGCCGGAGCACAATCGAGACGTGGCCACGTGGAACGACGTCGCCCGCATCGTTGGTGAGCTGGCACTCACCTCCGAGCCGTCACCGCACGAATGGCGGGTCGGCAAGAAACCGATGGCGTGGGAACGGCCCCTGCGCCCGTCCGACCGCGAAGCGCTGGCACGCAGCGGGTTGGAGCTACCGGAGGGCGACATCCTCGGTGTCCGGGTGTCCGACGAGGGCGTCAAGTTCGCGTTGATCGCCGACGAGCCGAGGGTCTATTTCACCACCCCGCATTTCGACGGCTACCCGGCGGTGCTGGTCAGACTGGCCGAGATCGCAGTCCCCGACCTGGAGGAGCTGATCACCGAGGCCTGGCTGACGCAGGCGCCGAAGAAGCTGGTCCAGGAGTTCTTGGCCGACTCGTTCTGAGCCATATGGAGCTGTTCACGGCTGGCGAAGGTCGATCACCCGTTGCAAGTCGTCGACGCAGGCCGCGACGACGTCGGCGAGCATCACTTCGGTTCTCTCGCGGGCGCCTGACTGCAGCCCCGAAGCGTGGTGGCGCGCGGCGGCGGTGTATGCGGACGCCCCAGCGGGATCCGAGTCGGCAAGGGCTGTGGCCGCCGCGAGGTCGACCAGCACCGTGTGCACGGGCTGCGGAAGCCGGTCGCAGCAGCCGTCGACGGCGGGAGCGACGACACGGGCCAGTTGCAGCACGGAGCCGGCCAGCAGCGCCACGTGTATCGCCTGGTGATCCGCGCTCTGGACCGCTTGACGCAGCCCCCATCGCCGTGGCGCTACCCGGACGACCTGACGGGCGGTGGCGCGGGCTCCGATGAGCCCGCCCAGCTGTTCGTGCACCCGATCAACGACCGGCAACGGCCAGTCGGGCGCGACCACGCTGCGCCCGGAGGCGACGTCGGCGGTACGGGACAGCACCGCGTGCAGGGTTCCCAGCACCCCGATGCGCGCGTTGCGCAGCACAACTAACGGATTGGCCGGGAACAACAAGACGGCGAACACGATGGCCAGGCCACCACCGATCAGGGCGTCGTCGATGCGTTCCAAACTGACGCCGCCGCGATACAACACCAGCACCAGGATCGACGACACGACGGTCTGGTTGACGAACATCAAGCCTTGTCCGATGTAACCCCGCCCAATCAACACCGCAACGGAGAGCGCGATCAGCGCGTCGACAGTGATGGGAACGGCCCCGGTCCCGAGCAGCGCCTGCACCAGAGTGCCCATCCCGATCCCCAAGGTCACCCCGATGATCATCTGGATGGCGCGTTGCGCGCGTAGCACGTTGCTGGCTGACAGGCAGACCGCGGCGGCCACTGGAGCGAAAAACGGCTGCGGATGAGCGAGCACATCGTGTGCGAGGTACCAAGCCAGGCCCGCAGCGACCGAAGTCTGCAGGAGCGTGAACCACCTGCCACGTAGCCGTTTGAAAGCCGCACGGCCGCCATCGGCCGCCGCGGTTAGCAGCGTCTGCAGCGAAGTGCTCATCAGGCTTGCTTACCTCAGCGGGTACCGCGACGCGACAGACAGTCAGGTCCGGTGCAATTCGAATAGCGGAATAGTCCGGCTGGTGTTCGCCTGATACTCGGCGAAACCCGGCGCCGCGGCGGTGACCTTGCCGAAGAGCTCGGCGCGCTCGGCGGGTGGCAGCTCGCGCGCGGTCACGTCGAACGCGTCGGTGCCGACCTCCACGTGTGCCTGCGGGTTGGCCCGCAGGTTATGCACCCAGGCCGGATTGACAGGGGCGCCGGCGAAGGACCCGATGATGACCAGCTTGCCGTCGATGCGGAAATAGGCCAACGGCGACACCCGGGGTTGGCCGGACTTGGCGCCGGTCGTGGTCAGCAGCAGCAGGTCGGCATTGGCGAACTGCCCAGTCACCTTGCCGTCGTTGGCCCGGAATTCGTTGACGATGTTTTGGTTGAACGCTTTCATTATTTCGGCGTCAGGGAACTGTTCAGTCATGCCCGGTCAACATGTTTGGGCTCGGCGTCTATTCCGGATTCCTTGCGTTGCTGGGCGGTGATCGGCGCCGGCGCGTCGGTGAGCGGGTCGACGCCGCCGCCGGTCTTCGGGAAGGCGATCACCTCACGGATCGAGTCCATCCCGGCCAGCAGCGCGGTGATCCGGTCCCAGCCGAACGCGATCCCCCCGTGCGGTGGCGCCCCGAACATGAACGCCTCCAACAGGAATCCGAACTTCTCTTCCGCCTCGGCCTTGTCCAGGCCCATCACCGCGAATACCCGTTCCTGGATGTCGCGGCGGTGGATACGGATCGAGCCGCCACCGATCTCGTGGCCGTTGCAGACGATGTCGTAGGCGTCGGCCGGCACGCTGCCGGGATCGGTGTCGACCACGTCCTCGTACTCCGGCTTGGGCGAGGTAAAGGCGTGATGCACCGCGGTCCACGCTCCCGACCCGACCGCCACGTCACCGGCGGCGGTCGCCTCTTCGGCAGGCTCGAACAGTGGCGGGTCGACCACCCAGACGAACGACCAGGCTCCCGCGTCGATCAGGTTGAGCCGGTTGGCGATCTCGCCGCGGGCGGCACCCAACAGCGCCCGCGACGACTTCGCCGGGCCCGCCGAGAAGAAGATGCAATCCCCCGGACTGGCCCCGACGTGCGCGGCCAGACCGTCGCGTTCGCGCTCAGTCAGGTTCTTGGCCACCGGGCCGCCCAGCGTGCCGTCGTCGCCGACCAGCACGTAAGCCAGGCCCCGGTGCCCGCGCTGCTTGGCCCACTCCTGCCAGCCGTCCAGCGTGCGGCGCGGCTGCGAGGCCCCGCCGGGCATCACCAGCGCGCCGACATACGGCGCCTGGAAGACGCGAAACGTGGTGTCGGAGAAGAACTCTGTACACTCCACCAGCTCCAGCCCGAACCGCATATCGGGCTTGTCGGAACCGAACCGCCGCATCGCCTCCGCATAGCTGATCCGCGGAATCGGGGTCGGGATCTGGTAGCCGATCAGCGCCCACAGCGCGGCCAGGATCTCCTCGGAGAGGGCGATGATGTCCTCGGCGTCGATGAAGCTCATCTCGATGTCGAGCTGGGTGAATTCGGGCTGGCGGTCGGCGCGGAAATCCTCGTCGCGGTAGCAGCGGGCGATTTGGTAGTAGCGCTCCATCCCGGCCACCATCAGCAACTGCTTGAACAGCTGCGGACTCTGCGGCAGCGCGTAGAACGAGCCCGGGTGCAACCGGGCCGGCACCAGGAAGTCGCGCGCCCCCTCCGGGGTCGAGCGGGTAATCGTCGGCGTCTCGATCTCGACGAAATCGTGCCGCGCCAGCACCGCACGCGCGGCAGCATTCACCTTGGAGCGCAACCGAATTGCCGCAGCCGGGCCGTCGCGCCGCAGGTCGAGGTAACGGTACTTCAACCGCAGCTCCTCGCCTGCGGGCTCGTCCAGCTGGAACGGCAGCGGCGCACTCTCGCCGAGCACGGTCAGCGTGCTGGCGCTGACCTCGATCTCGCCGGTGGCGATCTCCGGGTTGGTGTTGCCTTCCGGGCGGATCTCGACGACACCTTCGACCGCGACGCAGAACTCGGCGCGCAGCCGGTGCGCCTGGGCCAGCACGTCGGGAGCGCGAAACACGACCTGTGCGATACCGGAGGCGTCCCGCAGATCGATGAAGATGACACCGCCGTGGTCGCGGCGGCGAGCCACCCAACCGGCCAACGTCACCCGCTGGCCGGCGTCGCGAGCCCGTAGCGAACCGGCGGCGTGGCTGCGCAGCACCAACACTCCCTTTCGGCCGGTTTTGGACGAGTGACCAGTCTAGAGGGCGGGTGCGCTTGCGCCCGCAGCGCCGTCGAGGAGGTAATTTCGCTCCTATCGCCACAAGCATTGCACTGGTCGGTCCCGGCGCCGTCGGTACGACGGTCGCCGCGCTGCTCTACAAGGCCGGGCATTCGGTCCTGGTGTGCGGTCACACTCCCCGCGACAGCATCGAACTGCGGCCCGACGGCGCGGATCCGATCGTGGTGCCCGGTCCGGTGCACACCGATCCCAGTGAGGTGACCGGCCCGGTCGACCTGGTGGTGCTGGCGGTCAAGGCCACCCAGAACGACGAGACAACCGGCTGGCTGACCCGGCTGTGCGACGAACACACCATCGTCGCCGTGCTGCAAAACGGTGTCGAGCAGGTCGAGCAGGTCCAGCCGCTCTGCCCGTCGTCGGCGGTGGTCCCCGGGATCGTGTGGTATGCCGCCGAGACCCAGCCCGAAGGCTGGGTGCGGCTGCGCGGAGAAGCCGCGCTGGTGCTGCCCAGTGGACCCTCGGCGGAGACGATCGCCGGGATGCTGCGCGGCGCCGGCTGCCGGGTGGACTGCGACCCGGACTTCATCACCGCGGCCTGGCGCAAGCTGCTGGTCAATGCGCTGGCCGGATTCATGGCGCTGTCCGGGCGGCGATCCGGCATGTTCCGCCGCGACGACGTCGCCGCGCTGTCGCGCCGTTATGTCGCCGAATGCCTGGCCGTCGCGCAGGCCGAGGGCGCCCGGCTGGCGGACGACGCGGTCGACGAGTTGGTCGACCTTTTCCGTACCGCCCCGGAAGACATGAGCACCTCGATGCTGGCCGACCGGGAAAACCACCGGCGCCTGGAATGGGACATCCGCAACGGAGTGATTATCCGCAAGGCGCGTGCCCACAGCCTGGCGACGCCGATCAGCGACGTCGTGGTGCCCCTGCTGGCCGCGGCCAGCGACGGCCCCGGGTAGGCAGCAGCATTAGGCTGGTTTCGCGCGGGTAATCAGCCCGGTCAGATTCAACGGAGTGTGCGATGACCTTCAACGAGGGTATGCAGATCGATACCAGCACTGCGTCGACGTCCGGCGGTGGGGCCGGGATGCGGATGGCCCTCGGGGGCGGCATCGGCGGGCTGCTGATCATCTTCGTGGCACTGTTTTTCGGCGTCGATCCCGGCGGCATCGTGAGCCAGCAGCAAATGGACACCCGTGACGACGCAGCGCCCGGCTTCGACCTGACCCGGTGCAAGACCGGGGCCGATGCCAATAAGTACGTGCAGTGCCGCGTGGTGGCCACCGGCAATTCCGTGGACGCGGTCTGGCATCAGCTGATGCCGAGTTACACCCGCCCGCATGTGCAGCTGTTCAGCGGCCAGGTGAACACCGGCTGTGGACCGGCCACCAGCGCGGTCGGGCCGTTCTACTGCCCGGTGGACCGGACGGCGTACTTCGACACCGACTTCTTCCAGGTGCTGGTCGACAAATTCGGTTCCAGCGGTGGACCATTCGCACAGGAGTACGTGGTGGCTCATGAGTACGGCCACCACGTGCAGAACCTGCAGGGCATCCTGGGCCGCGCCCAGCAGGGCGCGCAGGGCGCCCATGGCAACGGCGTGCGCACGGAGTTGCAGGCGGACTGCTACGCGGGCGTGTGGGCACACTACGCGTCGACCGTCAAGCAGAAGAGCACCGATGTGCCGTACCTGCAGCCATTGAGCGACAACGACATCCGAGACGCCCTCTCGGCCGCGGCGTCGGTGGGCGACGATCGCATTCAGAAGGCCGCGACCGGGCACATCAACCCCGAGTCGTGGACACACGGTTCCTCTGTGCAACGGCAGAAGTGGTTCACCGTCGGCTATCAGACCGGTGACCCGAATAAGTGCGACACCTTTGCCGCCGCGAGTCTCGGCTAGGCCGGTCTACTTTGCGGCCAGCAAGCGCTGCAACTCGGCGCGCCCCTGCTCGTCGAGCGGCAGCAGCGGCGCGCGTGGATCGCCGACCGGGAAGCCGAGCAGATCCAGACCGGCTTTCACGGTGGTGGCCAGCCCGCCCGCGACGATGAACTCCAGCAATGGCTTGAGATCGTCGTAAAGGATCTGGGCCTTCTTTGTCGGATATGACCTGGACTACGTCACCATCACCGACCCGCACGTCGTCGCCACCAGCGGCAGCGACCGCCACCCGATCCCGCGGCCAACCGATCGGGTCGATGCGCACGTCGACGGGATGGTGTTCGCCATCAGCGAAGCCGAACTGGCCGCCGCCGATGACTGCGAGGTAGACGACTACCGCCGCATTTCGGTGCCACTGCGACCAGGCGCCACGGCTTGGGTTTACGTGTTCGCCGGCTCACTACCAGGGCCGCGTCGAGCAGGTGACGCCGGTGGTGGCGTTCTGCGAGACCACCACCTGGCCGTCCACGGCGATCTCGCAGTGGAGTTCGGGGGTGCCTGAGCCGCAGTCCGGCCAGTGGCACCCGCCACTGGCGGTGACGATCGCCCACTGGTTCGGGTTTGCCAGCATGGTCGTGTAAACGAGCGGCTGCCCGGCGGTGAACGCCGTCTGCACGGTGTTCATGTACTGCGACGAGTTTGCGTTGAAGGCAGCCTGACTGGGCGGATCGCTGTTCATGTACTGGACGTTGCCGGTCAGGTTACCGGTGGTGGTGATCGTATAGGTCACCTGATGACCGGCCGGGTCCGCAGGTGCGGTCGCGGGCGTGACAGCCACTGCCGCGGCCGCTGCAAACGTTGCCACCGCGACCTTTTTGGTCACTTTTCGCACGTTCGTCATGAGAGAAAACGCTACCGGATTCGTTACCGACGGTTCGGCCGTTTACCGGCCGATATGCCTGTGGTTGCCTGGCTCAGGTATGAAGCATGCATGAGCGACGATCCGGAACAGGCCGGCGGCACCGACCCAGCCTTGGACGTCAGGCGGAGCATAAGCCGCCGCAGGTTGTTGACGACGGGCGCGGCGGCGCTCGTCGGGGCTGGCGCCGGCGCGGGCGTCGGGTTGGGCGAAGCAGCCCTGATGTGGTCTCACCCCCGTGGCCCCGCAGCCTGGTACCAGCCGGATCGCAACGGGGCACCGCCGGTGGCCGGTCTGCATTTGCAATTCGGCAAGAACGCCGGCACCGAGGTGGTGGTGTCATGGCACACCACCGACGCCGTGCGCAATCCGCGCGTCATGCTGGGGACGCCGGCGTCCGGCTTCGGGCGCACCGTAGCGGCCGAAACCCGAACGTACCGGGACGCGAAGTCCAACATCGAGGTTCGCGTGAACCACGCTCGTCTGACGAATCTGACCCCGGATACCGACTACGTTTACGCCGCGGTGCATGACGGCGCGGATCCGGAGACGGGGACGGTACGAACCGCGCCGGCGGGACGGAAACCGCTACGCTTCACCAGCTTCGGCGATCAGTCCACTCCCGCGCTGCAAAAGTTGCCCGACGGCAGGTACGCCACCGACAACATCGGATCGCCCGCGGCCGCCGATACCACACTGGCGATCGAACGCATCGGCCCGCTGTTCAACCTGGTCAATGGTGACCTGTGCTACGCCAACCTCGCCCAAGACCGGATCCGCACCTGGTCGGACTGGTTCGAGAACAATACCCGATCGGCGCGGTACCGACCGTGGATGCCGGCGGCGGGCAATCACGAGAACGAATTGGGCAACGGGCCAGTCGGTTACGGCGCCTATCAGACGTACTTTGCGTTGCCCGATTCGGGCGCCAGTCAGGAGCTGCGCGGGCTGTGGTACTCGTTCACGGCCGGCTCGGTGCGGGTGATCAGCCTCAACAACGACGACGTGTGTTTCCAGGACGGTGGCAACTTTTACGTGCACGGCTACTCGGGCGGAGAGCAAAAGCGCTGGCTCGCAAACGAACTCGCCGACGCGCGGCGCGACCCGAATGTCGACTGGGTGGTCGTCTGCATGCATCAGACGGCGATCTCGACCGCCGACCGCACCAATGGCGCCGACCTCGGCATTCGCGAGGAATGGCTGCCGTTGTTCGACCAGTACCGGGTCGATCTGGTGGTGTGCGGGCACGAACACCACTACGAACGGTCACATCCGGTACGCGGAACACTGGGTACCGATACCCGAACGCCGATACCCGTCGACACCCGCAATGACCTTATCGATGCGACCCGGGGAACGGTGCATCTGGTCATCGGCGGGGGCGGCACATCCCTGCCGTCCAACACGATGTTTTTCCCCCGACCGCGGTGCCGTGTTTTGACCGGCGTCGGCGCATTTGATCCGGGGATCGGGCGCAAGGCACCGATCTACGTCTTGGAAGATGCGCCGTGGTCGGCGTTTCGGGACCGTGACAACCCTTACGGCTTTGTGGCTTTCGACGTCGACCCGGGGCAGCCCGGCGGCAATACCTCGATCAAAGCAATGCATTACGCGCTGAGCGGGCCGTTCGGGGCGGTTACCGTGGTGGACGAATTCACCCTAGCTAAGCCGCGCGCCGATAAGGCCGGTTAGGTCAAAACAACGTCGGCTGAACGGGTTCTGACACCGCCGCCGCTGCGATGACCCGCGGGAACGGGCGGTGATCACCGGCCAGCCGATACTTGGCGATGAGCGGCGCGGCCCTTTCCCGCAGCATCTCGCGGTAGCCCGGCGGCAGGTATGCACCGCGCCGATACAGTTCGCGGTAGCGGCCGACCAGTTCGGGATGCGAGCCCGCCAGCCAGGACATGAACCAGCCGCGGGTCGAGCTACGCAGATGCAGGCCGAAAACCGTCACGCCGGTGGCACCGGCCGCCGCGATCTGGCCGAGCAGCCGGTCGAGGTGCTCGACGGAGTCGGTGAGGTGCGGCAGCACCGGCGCGACCATCACATGACAGTCCAGGCCGGCGTCACGGATTGCGGTGATGAGACCCAGCCGCGCCTGCGGTGTCGGCGTGCCCGGCTCGACGTCCCTGTGCAGCTGCCCATCGCCGACCGCCAGCGACACCGCGACCGACACCGGGACCTGTTGAGCTGCATCGGCGATCAGCGGCAGGTCGCGCCGAAGCAGTGTGCCCTTGGTCAGGATTGACAGCGGGGTGCCGGATCCGGCTAGTGCGCAGATGATGCCCGGCATCAGTGCGTAGCGGCCCTCGGCACGCTGATAGGGATCGGTGTTGGTGCCCAGCGCCACGGTCTCGCGCTGCCACGACGGCCGGTGCAGTTCGCGGCGCAGCACCTCGGCGACGTTGATCTTGACCACCACTTGAGTGTCGAAGTCGGTGCCACAGTTGAAGTCCAGGTATTCGTGGCTGGGACGCGCGAAACAATAGCGACAAGCATGCGAGCAGCCGCGGTAGCCGTTGACGGTGTACCGAAACGGCAATGCCGCCGCATTTGGCACCTTGTTGAGCGCGGACTTGCACAGCACCTCATGAAAGGTGATCCCCTCGAACTGCGGTGCGCGCACGCTTCGAACGAAGCCGATCCGCCGCAGCCCCGGTAGCGCCCCGTCGTCGACGGGGTTCCCGTTAACCGCGACGGCCTGGCTAGCCCAGCGCATGCCCTCAATTCGAACAGTAGTTCGATGTGAAGTCAAGTCATACGCTGGAAAGGTGGCGGCTCCCCGTCACCGGCGGTATCGCGTGGCCCGAAATAACAAGTCTCCCAATACTTTTGGTGGGCCAGGCGGGTGTCGCGGTTGTGTCGGCGTTCGGTGGCGATGCGCGCGGCCCGGTTTTGGGCGCGGGTACGCCGACGTGTGGGCATCATGGCGGTCCGCTCACCACAGTAGTCAAGTGGCGGGTCAGCTTCGGGTGCCGGCACGCCGCCGGTGGAGTGGCACAGGCTGGGAAACAGCAGCGCGCTGCCCGGTGTGGTGACATAGGTGCGCCCCGCGGGCGAGGTCAGGATCAGCGTCGCGTCGGGCAGCTGCTGATCGCGCCAGCCCCAAAACGTTTTCACCAAGTGATGGCAGCGATTGCGCGAAGTACGTTTTAACCGGAGGGGTGGCTGGAGTCCGTCGAGTCTGGTACTGCCAATTGTCGCAGCTGCTCCGCCATGCGGTGGTCCTCCTCCGCGAACTCGCGGTGGCGAGTCGCATGTTCCCGGTATTCGTCCCCACGATCCCGACGATCGCTGTGTTCAGCTGCTTCCTCGTATGCCTTCGCGGTTCGCTCGTGACTATCTGCGGATCTCTCCACGCTGTCAGCCGCAGATCGCAGGGCTGCCCTCGCTCCCCGCCCGGCTCGCTCGGCTCGTTGACGAGCGCCGAATGCTCGTTCGGCGAGGGGTCGGGGGTCCGGTTCAGCCTCGTGGCCGCTGTATGTGTGGGCCATCAGCAGTCACGACAGGCTTGCAATCGCGATAATTCCAAATCCGCGTCGGCTCGCGCCTGCGCCGCGGCGCGTTGGTGTTTCTCGCACTCCGCGCGATGAGCCGCTGCCGAATCGCGGTGGGTTTCAGCATCACCGATGTGATCGGCAATGGCCTGCTCGTGCACGGTAGCGGTCTCTTCATGTATTAGAGCGGCTTGCTCGTGGCGTTTAGCATCTGCCAAATGGGCACGCCGCGCGCGACCGTGAGCTTCTCTCTCTCTCGCCAAGGCGACATCGTTTGGAGTGAGGGGCTTCCCGTCTTGTAACTCGCCCAATCGACGCGCTAGTTCATCGGCCCTTTTTGCCGCGCGCACA
>DATJBA010000337.1:0-4246 GCA_035515675.1 Mycobacterium sp. | reverse complement strand
CGGCGTGTCCAAGTCCGGCTTCTACGAGTGGGACGGCCGACCACCCAGCCAAACCGATGCGCGCCGAGAGGAACTCAAGGTCAAGGTCAAGACCCTCTTCGATGAGTTCGACGGCACTTACGGGTACCGGCGTATTCACGCCGAGCTGGTTCGCGCCGGCGAACGCGTTGGCGACGAGCTGGTCCGCAAGCTCATGCGGGAACTGAATCTTATTGCTGTGCAACCGAAACCGTACAAGCGGACCACCATCCCCGGCGACCCGGCACAGCCGGTAGCCGACCTATTGTGCCGCGATTTCACTGCTGAGAGGCCGGGGGCCAAGCTGGTCGGCGACATCACCTACATCCCCACCTGGGAGGGCTGGCTTTTTTTATAAGTTACGTGGAATCAGACCGCGTGTCGGTCGGCGGGAACCACGGCTTGGCCAGTAGCGTCACCGACCAGCTTGGTCGACTGACGATGGGTCTGCGGCATGCCTGAGGCAGTGGAGACAAAGTGGCCGGTGCTGGGTCGCCACGAGCGGGCCGCGGAATGGCTGGGGATCTGGACCGATCTTGGGCGTGCACCGCGAACCATCGATGCTTATGCGCGGGGCCTGGCGGAGTATCTGCAGGTCTGTGAGCGCGAGGGGATCGATCCGATGTCGGCGACCCGCGCCGAGGTCGCGAAGTTCGTGCGGGAGTTGACATCTCGTCCAAGCCGGCGTGGCACCAATGTGGTGGCGCTGGACTCGGGGTCCGGGCTGGCGAACGCGACCTTGCAGCAGCGTCTGGTGCCAGTGCGGCTGTTTTATGACTTCCTGGTCGAAGAAGGGGTGCGGGAGTCCAATCCTGTTGGCCGGGGCCGGTATACGCCTGGTAGGCGGTCTGGCGGCCAAGCCGGTGCGCTGGTGCCGCGGATGGTGAAGCTGCCGTGGATCCCCAGTGAGGCTGAGTGGCGGCGGCTGTTGGCGGTGGCCGCCAAAGAGCCGATCCGCAACCGGGTGATGCTCGCGCTGGCCTACGACGCGGCGCTGCGACGGGAGGAACTGTGCTCGCTGCGCAGCGACGACCTCGATCCGGCGCACCGCACGCTGCGGGTGCGTGCGGAGACGACCAAGACCCGCCGGGAGCGGGTGGTTCCGTATTCGGCGCCTACTGGAGTGCTGCTGTCGGAGTACCTGGGGCACCGGGCGACGCTGAGCCGGGCCCGGGGCCGGCTGTTTTTGTCGGAGTCGCACCGCAACCACGCCGAACCCGTCACGTTGTGGACCTGGTCGAAAGTAGTGCGACGAATCGCGTTGACGGCCAACCTTCCTCGGTTCTCTACCCATACCACGCGGCACTTGTGCTTGACGGATTTGGCCCGGATGGGCTGGGAACTGCACGCGATCGCCACCTTTGCCGGGCACCGCAGCACCGACTCCACGCTGCAATACATCCACCTGTCGGGGCGGGAGTTGTCGGCGAAGCTGAACTCGTCGATGGCGCAGATCCACGCGTGGCGGGTCGGCATGCTCACCGGCCCCGGCGTGGATGGCCAGGACACCCCGGCGTGACTGCGGTGGT
Organism: Mycobacterium sp.; assembly: GCA_035515675.1. GTDB lineage: Bacteria > Actinomycetota > Actinomycetes > Mycobacteriales > Mycobacteriaceae > Mycobacterium. Next base: position 2,699 of record DATJBA010000337.1, on the reverse strand, counting down.
GGCGGCGCGGCCGGCCGGGCCAGACGACCAGTCGTCTCGACGCGTTGCGGGTGGCGGTCGCCGCTGGGATCGCCGGGTGGGGTTGGGTAAGGGCGAGGCCGCGGCGCTGGTCGCGCTGGGTCCGGTCGGGGTGCGGCGCCGGGTCGCGGGGATCCCACGACGAACCGCACGACACTGGCATGCGCTGGCCCGGCTGACCACACCGCTGGATGAGACCCTGGCCGGGCTGCATCACAACGATCACGTCCGTTTCCGGCGTGCCCGCACCCAGGCTGCGGCGATCGTGTTGCAGCACTGCGCCGACACCGGCCGCAGTTGGTGGGGCTGGACACCATGGGAGTGGGCGCGGTTGTGCGGCGGCAGCGCACGGGAGTTCGTGGCCGCGCAGCGGTTGCCGACCGAGTCGACGGTGCGGCCGTTCGTGGTGGCACTGGCCTATCTGCTCGGTGGGTTCACCGGCTTTCACCGGCTGGGCACGTTCAATCGAGTTCATCTGGCCTGCTTGATCTTTGGTGAACCAGCAGTCGAGGAGTCGCTGCGGCGGGCCAGCGAGGTGCTCGATCGGTGGGGATACCGCGACAGCGCCGGCGCCAAACACCGGCTGCGGGGCGTGTTTAGCCAGGCCCTGCTGCTCAACCGCAGTCCGCGCCTTGAGGATCTGGACACTGCGGCGTTCGCCGCGCTACGCGCGCATCCAGCCACCGACGGGCACCAGGGTTCGATGCTGTATGCGTTGCAGCGCGTGGTCGCCGCGCTGGGGTATTGCGATGCGCCGGTGCGCCCCGGGCGCAACCACTTCCCCGACATCGAGGGAACCGATCCGGTGTGGGCCCAGTGGATCGAGCGTTGGCATGCCACCTCGACGCTGACGCCGAAGGTGCGCGGAATCATCCGCACGATCGTGGCCAAGGCCGGGCGGTGGCTGGCCGTCGAACACCCCGAGATCACCGAGCCCGGCCAGTGGACCAGGGCGACGTGTGCGGCCTGGGTCGCCGCAGTCGACCGGATGAGCGTCGGCGACTGGGTTCAGCGCCGTGACGCGCTCGGTGGCCGTGTCGGAGAACCGATCTCGCCGCGCACCAAGGCCCAGAACCTGGTCGGCGCTCGGGTGTTCTTCCGCGATTGCCAGGAATGGGAATGGATCCCGCGCCGGTTCGACCCGAACCGCGCGCTGGCCCTGCCACGCAGCGTCGCCGCCCTGATCGGCACCAATCCCCGCGTGATCGCCGACGAAATCTGGGCCAAGCTGCTGTGGGCGGGGTTGAACCTGCAACCCACCGATCTGCCCGGCAACTCCGCCGACACCTACTACCCGATGGAGTTGATCCGCGCGCTCACGTTGACCTGGCTGTTCTCCGGGCTGCGCAGCGACGAGATCTCGCGGCTGCGGGTCGGATGCATCCGCTGGCAACACGACGGCCTGCCCGTCGCCGGCGACTCGCGTGAGATCCTCGCCCAAGACGCGGTCTGCCTGCTCGATGTGCCCGTGCACAAGACCGGCACCGCGTTCACCAAGCCCGTCGACCCGATTGTCGGGCAAGCCATCGAGGCCTGGCAGGCGTTGCGGCCTGACCAGCCAAAGCGGTTGGAACGCAAGACCGGCGAGCGCGTCGACATACTGTTTTCGGTGCGCGCCCAGCCCGTCGCCAAGGAATACATCAACCACACGATCATCCCGGCGCTATGCGGCAAAGCCGGCGTCCCCACAACCGACGTCCGCGGCACCATCACGAGCCACCGCGCCCGCTCCACCATCGCCAGCCAGCTCTACAACGCCAAGGAACCGATGACGCTGTTTGAACTGCAGGCCTGGCTGGGACACCGCACCCCCAACACCACCCAGCACTACGCCAAGATCACCCCGAACACGCTGTCCAAGGCCTACGCCCAAGCCGGGTACTTCGCCCGCAACGTCCGCACCATCGGGGTCCTCATCGACCGCGACGCGGTCGCCTCCGGCGCCACCGCGACGGGAGAACCCTGGCAGCACTACGACCTGGGACACGGTTTTTGCAGCTACACCTTCTTCGAGCAATGCCCGCACCGCATGGCCTGTGCTCGCTGCGACTTCTACACACCCAAAGAATCGAGCAAAAGCCAACTGCTGCAAGCGAAAACAAACCTACAGCGCATGCTTGTCAACATCCCACTCACCGACGACGAGCAAGCCGCCGTCAGGGACGGTCAAGCCGCTCTGGAAAACCTGCTGCAGCGCCTGGCCGACACACCCACCCCGGGCGGAACCACGCCCCGGGAACCAAGCACGGCGAGGACGATCACCCAGCTGCCCATCGTCACCGTCAACCACGGTCGAACAGCGCGAACTTGACAACCTTGATTCCACAGAATGGCGACCGTGATTGACTGCTTCAACAAGGAGGTGATCGGCTATGCGATGGCCGAGCACATGCGCACCGAGCTGGTGACCGACGCGCTAGAGATGGCCGCCCGCAATCACAACCTGGAACCCGGCTGCATTATGCACGCCGATCGTGGCACACACTACACCTCGGCGGAATATTCCGCTAAACTCGACGAACTCGGCTTGCGGCAGTCGCTGGGCCCAGGACTCCAGACATAGTGGGATCGTTTATGTGGTGTCGTAGCCTTTGACGCTGTAAATGATCTTGAATTCGGTGCCTGGGTAGCGGGTTTCGGTGGCGGTGAGTTCGTGGCAGAGGCCGGCGATGGCGCGGCTG
>DATJBA010000336.1:0-7680 GCA_035515675.1 Mycobacterium sp. | reverse complement strand
TTGGTCCGCCTCGATGTCGGATATCCGGTTCTGTTCGCGCGCATCGAGTCGCTCCAGCTCGGCCCGATCCGCGACGAGCTCGTCCTGCAGCACACCAAGCTGGGCCTCGCGCTCAACGATGCCTCGCCGGAGCTCACGCCGGCGACGCAGAAGCTTCTCAGACTGCAGTCGCGCCGCGTCGCGCTCCCGGGCCTGCTGCACAAGGCGAGCCGAGCCGGTCATGATGCCCCCCGCACCCACGTAAACGTCGACGAGCTCGACGCCGTGGTCGGTGAGCACGAACTCCCGCTCCTGGTTTGAGTGGGGGCTGCCCCGCGACTTCAGCACAAACAGCAGCCGGTTGCGCTCGCCGTTGGACTCGACGTTGCGCAGCAGCAGCCACGTGTCAACCAGCGACGATACGCCCGCCGTGCTCCTCTCGTCCTCGCGAGCCAGTGTCGTCGCCATTGCGGTGATCCCCCGGGTCTTCAGCAGGTCGATCTGGCGGGCCACCATCGAGGTCACCTCGGAATCGGAGGCCCCGTGAGTTAGGTCTTCGATCCCGTCGAGCACGGCGACCGATGGCGCGACCTCCTCGATCAGCCGTGCCAAGATCGCCAGGTGGGTCTCGAGCCCGTACGCGATCGGCCGGGCCGCCCAGATGCGCAGTACGCCCGCCTCAACCCAGCGCCGCAGCTCAAGCCCCACCGATCGCATGTTGCGGATGTACTGGTCGGGTGACTCCTCAAACAGGACCAAGAGCGCTCGCTCACCCCGCGCGCACGCCGAGTCGACCAGGTGCGCTCCGAGGGTGGTCTTGCCCGTACCCGGCCCCCCGCTGACGAGCACGGTCGATCCCCGGAACGGGCCGCCGCCCAGCATGTGATCAAGGCGCGGCACCCCCGTCGAGATGCGCTCCTCGGACGCGCCGTAGGCGAGACCGACCGACGTGGCCGGCAGCACGACGAATCCGTGGGCCGAGATCAAAAAGGGATACTCGTCCGTTCTGTGCGTCGACCCGCGATACTTGACGACCCTCAGAATGCGCGTGGAGATATGCTCGCGCACGCGCTGGTCGAGAACGATCACGCAGTCTGACACGTACTCCTCGATCCCATGGCGGGTGAGCCTGTTATCACCCCGCTCCCCGGTCACGATCGCGGTGACGGACCGCTCCTCGAGCCAGTAAAACAGCCGACGGAGCTCCGCCCGCACGATCGCCTGCTCCTGAAACGCCCCGAACAGCACCTCGATCGTGTCGAGGACGACGCGCTTCGCCCCGATCCGCTCGATCGAGTCGGCAAGAAGGATGAACAACGGCTCGAAATCAAACTCGCCCGCCTCGCCGAGCTCATGGGAATCCACTCGGAAGGCATCCGCAATGAGCAGTTGGTCCCGCTGGAGCCCGTCGAGGTCGAAGCCCAGTGAGGCGACGTTGGCGCTGACCTTTGCCGTCGACTCCTCAAAGGTCAGCAGCACCCCCGGCTCGCCATACTCCCGAGCACCCGCCACAAGAAACTGCAACCCCAGCAGCGTCTTTCCTGATCCCGCCCCGCCTGCCACCAGCGTCGTCCTACCCCGTGGCAGTCCGCCCCTGGTGATCTCGTCGAGTCCCCCGATCCCGGTCGGAGCCTTCGGCAAAACGGGGCCGGCGGCAGCCCCGGCCGTGCCTGCCATCAGGTCCGTTACGGCATGATCGGACATCACAGCCCTCCGCGAGCGCTTTTTGGACAGACAATGATCCGTTTTCGCACCCCTTGCAAGGATAGGAGACACGTAGACCTGATGCGGCATCAGCCAGGGCGGTCCGGCGCGACAATGCACCGCGCACCGCAGCACGGCGAACGCTGCCGCAAGTTGGGCGATCGTCGGAGGAACCGTTTGTACTCACCAGGAGGCAAGGCTCCCACAGTCAAAACGAAGGCGAGGTAGCGCGACTCGAAGACGCCGCCGACCGGGTGGCGGGAAGGCTGCTGAAGATGGCCATTGATGAAAACGTTTCCGACGCAGTGAAACTCGCCGCCATCCGCGATGCCTTGGATGCCAGGACCAGGCGGGATGCGTGACCAGAATAGATAGGGCCGCTTTCCCGCTGTCGTGTGCGTTGTTGGGCGCGCAACTGTCGTCGAGGGTGTCGTCAAAATCGTCGTCGGCGATAGGTCCGCGGTGTTGAACGGTGGTCGACCCTTCCGGGCGATCTGTTGCCGGTTTCGCGTGGATAGACGTGTTGCCTTACGTCGGCCTGGTAACTGCGCCAGTATTTAGTGCTGCCCCGCTACCGTGACGGCCGGGTGGATGAGGAGCCGCGGCTTATGAGCGATCACGACCCCGACACCATCTCTGACGCCGGCCATCAGCATCAGCATCGGCAGCGGTCACGCCAGGCACGCCCGCGGCGGTCGGCGGCGTTGAAGTTCGTCCTGGTGGTTGGCGTGATGAGCTTCTTCGCCGATTTCACCTACGAAGGCTCGCGCAGCATCACCGGCCAATACCTTGGGCTGCTTGGCGCCGGAGCGCTGACGATCGCAATGGTCACCGGCTTCGGAGAACTCCTCGGCTGTGGGCTGCGGGTGTTCTCCGGGCGCGGCGCCGACCGCACAGGCCGGTACTGGCCAATCACCATCAGCGGCTACGTGCTGCAAATGGTCGTCGTCATGATGGTTGCTCCTCCAACTCGTCGAGCAGGCGGGCGGCGCGTAGCCCGCGCCAGGTGTCGCGCAGGGTCGCCACCGCCTGGTGGCGTGCCCCCAAGCCCCCGTTGGGGCGCTGCAGCAGGGCCAGGCTTCCGCCGCTCGCGGCCGGATACCGGGGCACGACCCCGAGAAGGCTGGCCACCTTCAGCCCTCCCCACAACGCTCCGACCATGGTCGCCTGCGTGTCCGGGCGCAGCCGCACACCAACCGACGCGTCCTCACAGCTGCGGAGGAACTCGACAGCCCTGTCGCGATCCGGTGTGGTGCTGCTGCCGGCGCGGCGGGCCAGCTGTACGGCCACCGCAGTCGTCTCGATATCCGCAGCCGGACGCGCCCAGCCACCCTGCGGGTCGGCCGCGGCGGCGAGCAAGTCGGCCACACCGTCGCACTGCGCGGTATCGAGTTCCATCAGCTCCGTCAGGCGCAGGACACCGTCAAGGGCCGCACGCCAGTCCCGCGGTGTGCGTCGTCGACCACCCAGCAACCGCTGCGCCCAACCCGTCAGCCACACTCTCGGCGAACGACACGGTGACAACCCCAGCAGCTCCAAGGCCCGCAGCGCCGCCCAGCCGATCGTCAAACTCGGGTAACCGCCCCCGTCGTCTTGCACACCCTGCAGCCACTGACCGGTCATGGCAGGCTGTGGAGGCTCGACACGAAGCAGCTGCAACGACGCCACCGCCGCCAGCGTGTCGAGAGTGTTCGGCTCCTCGACGCCCCATTGGGGGGTGCGATAAAAACAGAATCCCCCCTCGGGTGTGCGCCGACTCAGCACATACCTTGCCGCAGCCCGCCGATCCAGCGTGGGGGGGTGGGTTCCCGTATCGTCGGCCCGCACTCTTGTCATTGGTGCACCGGTGAACTGGTCATACCTTCGTGTCCCCGTAACGATCCCAGCGAACCCCGAGCATGACGGTCAACGTCGCACCCGCCCGAGGTTGCGTGCCAGGTCAACCGCGAGTACTCGATCGAGGTAGCTGAACGCTTCGAACTTTGTCCCGGGCTCGATAGCTTCGGAGTCTTCGAGCTCGGACATCACCGCAACTACTTGAGTCACGTCCAGGTCGGTGTCGAGGGCGACGATCACCTCGCTGCGCCAGTCCAGCGGGACCGGTTTGCTCGGGTGACGGCTCCACTGGTCGAGACGGTCCCGCCAGCCCTCCAGGACGGCGTGGGAATCCACCAGCAGCGACTTCGTCATTTCCAACTCCTGCGCATAGGGCGCGCGGGCGAGCACGAAGCGCACAGTGGCCGGGTCAAGTTCCGGATACGGCACCGTGGCGTGTACTGGCGCGACGCGAAGTGCCGGCGTCGGCGGCGCCGCCTCGTCCTGCGTCCCGATTACCGTCACGATTAGGTCCAATGGTTTGCCCAGCCCGACCTCGGCGTCAGCCTGAGTGGCGAACGTGCCGATCGTCGGCCGCACCATGAGATCGCATCGACGCGCCAAATCGGCTGCCCCGCAATCATTGGTGATTGCCGCGGCCAGCACCTGGGCGGAGTGGATATCCTCAAGAACCCTACGCACCAGGTCGCCTACCACCAACACCCGTGCGCAGGTGAATGTTGCGGCGTCGGTCGGCAGCATGAACCCGATGCGGATCATCTCCCCGGCGGCGGCCGGGATCGCCGTGACTGCGTTGCGCAACGCCTCACCGAAGGTAAACATCGAAGCTGAGCATCTCTTTCTCGACGGCCGCAGATCGGCAGCGCCACAACCGATCATCAGAACTCTTCCGCGCAGGCCAGGACCACGACAGCGGCGCGGAGGTATTGGAATCCGCCACCAAAGCCGGGTCCCAATACCGTTGGTGATCCTTTCTTTTCGCTTTTGCTGGTGGCATGACCAACATCACGATGCTCCGCTGCGAGCCCTACGGCACTGCCGAAGACGCGACGGAAGGAGTCCTCGCCGTAACTGGTCGGTAAAACGCCAGTTCCATCCGCAACCGGGCAAAGAAGTCCTCTACGTGGTCGGCCGACTGGGTGACGGTATTGGCGACGCCGTTGATGGCGCGACCGCCCAGTTCGGTGAGCGCGTCGGCGCCAGCTTGGTCACGCTCATCGACGGTAAACCCGAATCCGTTGTGCGCGTTGCCGGTCAATCTCTCCCACCAGCTGAGCTTGGTGGCCCGGTGCAGGACATGGCGGCGGCCCTTGTTTCCCAGGCCGAGCCGGGCGCTGAGCAAGAGCCCGCGGGGCAACTGAAGTTCGGCAAGTTCGTCATCGAGGTGCGCGAGGTAGTCGTCGCTGAGTTGTTCAGCAATCATCGCTATAAATTGCCGGAGCCCCGCCGAGTCGAAGTCTGCCGTATGCCTGTCGCACACCGCCCGCAACTGTCTCAAGTTGGCGACCAGCACTTCCAGGATCCGCACTGAGCTCCTCAAGATCGCCGCAGGGTCGCGAAACAGCATGCCACCCAAAAAGACTTTGCGTCGTACCTCGGCCGCATCCGCGGCGACCGCATACATCTGCCGCACCGGGTCGGGGTGGGCCATGCAGTCTGCCAATACCTGCTGACGGTATGAAATGACCGCGGGGTCGCGCACGCTGGCCGGGACCACTTGTGCGGCGACCTCGCGTACGAATTCGTCACCGGCGGCCATCGCCTTGTACAGCGTGCGCAGTTCCAGGTCGTCTTCAACCATCATGGTTATGGCAGGCGGCAGGCGCCGTTCCAACGTAATGTCGTGTTCCGGGTGCAGCAGCCTAACTTTCATTGCACGATCCTCCTCAGCAGGGCGTGGTGGCTGAGTCCGTACTTGTCGGCGAGGGCGGCGGCGTAGGCCATGCCGTCGGCTGGCCTGCGGGTGAACCGAAAAGTCCGCACGGTCGGATCATCTGGCGCCACATCGCCGACCATGCTGACGCAGGCGGTGCCGAGGCTGGCGAGTTGGTCTAGGAAGGTCACGTAGACGCCGATGCACCCGATGGCGATGATGCGTTTGAGAACTTCGCCACCGATCACTAGCGCATCGCTGGCGGTGGTCGACGAGAAACTTTCGTTCATCACCACGAGGCTGTTGGGGCTTGCGCGCGACAGGATGTCGTGGATGCGCACCAGCTCGTCGTCCAGCTTGCCGCGCAGCGTCGAAATACTTTCCTGCCGCTCGAAATGGGTGAAGATCTCGTCGGGCATGACCAGCTTGGCTCCCGCCGCCGGAACCGGGCAACCGAGGGCCGCCAAATAGAAAAGCTGCCCGACGGTGCGCGCGAATGTGGTCTTTCCTCCTTGGTTCGGTCCGCTTACCACAAGAATGCGTTCGTCACCGTAAAGATGAAAACTATTGCGCACCAATGGGATCTGGTCGTCGCGTTGCTTGATGGCCAGCGCCAGGTCGAATGCATGCTGGGCGTTTACACCGTCGAAGCTTGTGGTGACCTCTGGATAGCTGAACTGGTAATCGTTGGCGCCGAAGCGATCGACGAAGTTCAGGTAGGACAGGTAGAACTGCACTTCCCGCGCGAACGTCGACAGGGTCGTGTCCAGGAAGTTTTGGTGATGCGCGCAATAGTCTTGGAGTCGCTGGAACTGACCGGGAAACAGCTTGGCGACGCACTCGAGGATCTGTTCTTCGACGTGGTTCATGTCGGCGTAGTCCTTGAGCGCCGCGCGGTAGTCCTTGCCCGCCTGTCTGCGGAACCGTTCGAAGGTCGCGGCGACGTCGGCGCTGTAGTCGGTTTGTCCCTCAAACCGTTCGACGTGCACGCGAAGCCCCTGGATGTGCACGTTGTAGCGGATCTCACTTAGTTCGGCCTGGATGGCCTCTGTTTCGGAGACGAGCAGCCGGAACCGATCATCGTCGGCATAGCGCTGCAGGTAATTGGCAAAATCCGTTAAGCCGGTTGAGGGTATCTCCCCCACACTGAGCTCAGTGCGCAGTGATGAGACCGCGCGGCAATAGGTGTGCACCGCGTGCACGAACCAGCCTTGTTTTTGCAGCGGGTGCCAGATCTTGGATGCCTGCCGCAGACGATTGCGCACGATCCGCATGTCGTTGACGAACGCGTCGATCGGATGCCGGATGATGTCGCGCTGAAGATCGCGGAATACCGCATGCCGATAGCCGACTTCGGCGGCGTGACGCGCGGGCGTATAGAAGAACGGCTTGAGGCGGTTGTCGTCATCGTTTCCGACGATCGCGCTGACAACTTGGTCGAGGCGCAAATCACCGAAGCACTCCGGAGCTTCGCGTTCATCGATGCCACGAGGGCGGAGGTAGGTGAAAAAAATGCTTTCAAAGCGCGTCATCTGCCGCTCACCTGCCTTCCACCGTGAACCCTCACGTGGTAGAAGCCATCAGCCGGTGCGGCAGTCAAGGCGAGCCTCATCGCCTAGCCGAATCGTACCGCCACCCGCGGGCGGGCGGCCACTAGCAGCACCGGCATTGGGGGTTCATGATGGAAGTCGAACGGCGATGGGGCTCGCCGAACACCGCGCACAGCTGACGGTCCCTGCAGGTTGATCCGAGGAGGACCATGCGCGACCGGTCTCAGAGGCGGCGGTGAGTTCGCCGTCGCGCCCGCTGCCCGACCCGTCGCGGCGGGGCATCATGTTCTGGCTGCCGCCGGGCGGAGTCGACAACGGTGTGTGGGCCAGCGCCTGGGCAGAGCTGGCTGATCTCGACGCCGACGATGTGACGCCGGTGCTGCAACTGCTCGCCGACGCCGATGTTGGGGGCTACGTCGGCAGTCCGGGAGGTGGCATTAAGCGGCCGGGGCGCCGGGTTATTCACCGGCTGTGGGTGGATTCGATGCAATACCATCGAGCTGAGGACGTGCTGATGGGGTTCCTGCACAACCGATCTGGTGGCCGGCCTCAGCCAGAATCGCCAGGTTTTTGATCGTAGGCGTCCACCCGCCATGTGCCGTCGCTGAAGCTGAGCTGATTCCAGCAGGCGGTGCGCTGCTCGACGTGGGTCAAGCCCGGGTCGATCTGCGCCAGCAGGGCGCGGTTGAACGCGTCGTGGGATACCAGCACGATCGGTCCGCTGTCATGCTCGCCGAC
>DATJBA010000335.1:0-15873 GCA_035515675.1 Mycobacterium sp. | reverse complement strand
CAACTGGCCCCTTTCGCCTCAGCGGCGGCCCGCCTCGATGACATCCCGGGCGTCGGTCTGGTCGCCGCCGCGATCATCTTGGCCGAGGTCGGGGTCGACATGTCCCGGTTTCCCACCGCCGGGCACTTGTGCTCGTGGGCGAAGTTCTCTCCGGGTATCTGCTCCTCGGCCGGCAAGTCCAAGGGCAACGGATCCAGCGGACACGGCAACCGCTACCTTGCCCGGGTCCTTGGCGAGTCGGCGGTCGTGGCCGGCAAAACCGACACGTTCCTCGGGGAACGTTACCGCCGGATCGCCAAACGACGCGGCAAGAAACGGGCGATCGTCGCCGTCGGGCGCTCGAATCTGGTGATCGTCTGGCACCTGCTCTCCGGCGAACAGGCCGTGTTCACCGATCTCGGCGCCGATCACTTCACCCGCCACGTAAACTCAGAGACTAAGAAACGCAACCACATCCGCCGACTGGAGGCCCTCGGCTACACCGTCACCCTCACCCCAGCGGCGTAAACCCGATACCGGGTCACCATTATTTTCGGATTAGAAAGGCGATTTGGTGACAGACAACAAGTACGAAACCATCCTCGTCGAGCGCGATCAGCGAGTCGGGATCATCACGCTGAACCGACCGCAGGCACTCAACGCGCTCAACAGCCAGGTCATGAACGAAGTCACCAGTGCGGCAACCGAATTGGATAACGATCCCGGCATCGGGGCGATCATCATCACCGGCTCGGCCAAGGCGTTCGCCGCCGGTGCCGACATCAAGGAAATGGCCGGCCTGACCTTCGCCGACGCGTTCGGCGCCGACTTGTTCGCCACCTGGGGCAAACTGGCCGCCGTCCGCACCCCGACGATCGCCGCAGTGGCCGGACATGCACTCGGCGGTGGCTGCGAGCTCGCGATGATGTGCGATCTGCTGATCGCGGCCGACACGGCGAAGTTCGGCCAGCCAGAGATCAAACTCGGTGTGCTGCCGGGCATGGGCGGCTCGCAGCGGCTGACCCGGGCCATCGGCAAGGCCAAGGCCATGGACCTCATCCTGACCGGGCGCACCATTGACGCCGCCGAAGCTGAACGAAGCGGCCTGGTTTCGCGAGTGGTGCCGGCCGACGACTTGCTGACCGAGGCCAAGGCCGTCGCCACCACCATTTCGCAGATGTCGCGCTCGGCAGCCCGGATGGCCAAAGAAGCCGTCAATCGCGCTTTCGAATCCACCCTGTCCGAAGGACTTCTGTACGAACGCCGGCTGTTCCACTCGACCTTCGCGACCGAGGACCAGTCCGAGGGAATGACGGCATTTATCGAGAAGCGCGCTCCCAACTTCACCCACCGGTAGGACACTTCCGATGAGCGAACCGGGTTCTGCGACGACCGCCGCCGGCGACAAATCAGCCGGCCACCAACCAGCGGCCGGCACCGAGCAGTCTGAGCAGTTCGCGGGTTCCGAAACCAACCCCGAAGCCGCCCTCGAAACCAGCCGAGAAACCAGCCCTGCAAGCAGTACCGAAACCAGCCCGGGAGCTCCCGAACCTCCGCGGGCCGGGGAGCCACAACCGACCGGCCACCCGTGGTGGGTTCGCCATTACACCTTCACCGGCACCACGGTTGGCCTTATTTTCCTGTGGTTTTCGATGACGCCGTCGCTGCTGCCACGCGGCGCGTTGTTTCAGGGTCTGGTCAGCGGGATCTCCGGCGCCATCGGCTATGGGCTGGGCGTCTTGGCCGTCTGGCTGGTCCGTTTCATGCGCGCCCAGGATTCCAGCCCGCCTGCGCCGCGCTGGGCGTGGAAGGTGCTGGTCCCGATCGGCGTGGTCGGCATGGTGCTCATGGCGATCTTGTTCCACTCCTGGCAAGACGACGTGCGCGACCTGATGGGCGTCGAGCATCTGAAGTGGTACGACTACCCGCTGGCCGCAGTCCTGTCGCTCGTGGTGCTGTTCACGCTGGTCGAAATCGGCCAGCTCATCCGCATGCTGGTCAGCTTTCTGATAGAGCAGCTAGACCGGATCGCGCCGTTTCGCGTCTCGGCGACCATCGTAGTGGTCCTTCTCGTGGTGCTGACGATCAGCCTGCTCAACGGCGTCGTGATCAAGTTCGCGATGCGCACCTTGAACAACACTTTCGCGGCGGTCAACGACGAGATGAGTCCCGATACGGCACCCCCGAAAACCCCGCTGCGATCGGGTGGCCCGCAGTCCCTGGTGTCGTGGGAATCGCTGGGCCACCAGGGCCGCATCTTTGTCGAGGGCGGTCCCAGCGTCGATGAATTGACCACGTTCAACGGAGCCCCGGCCACCGAGCCGATCCGGGCCTATGCCGGGCTGAACTCCGCGGACGGCATCACGGCGACCGCGGAGCTGGCGGCGCAAGAGCTGCAGCGCACGGGCGGATTGCTGCGCGCGATCGTCGCGGTGGGAACGACCACCGGTACCGGCTGGATCGACGAGGCGCAAGCCTCGGCGCTCGAGTACGTGTACAACGGCAACACCGCGATCGTGAGCATGCAGTATTCCTTTTTGCCGAGCTGGCTTTCCTTCCTGGTGGACAAGGAGAATGTCCGGCACGCGGGTCAAGCGCTCTTCGAGGCCGTCGACAGACTGATTCGGCAGATGCCCGAGGGGCAACGCCCCAAACTCGTGGTGTTCGGCGAGAGTCTGGGATCGTTCGGCGGCGAGGCGCCGTTCATGAGCCTCAACAACGTCCTGGCCCGCACCGACGGCGCGTTGTTCAGCGGACCTACGTTCAACAACACCATCTGGACCGATCTGACCGCCACTCGCGATGCCGGTTCGCCGGAGTGGCTGCCCATCTACCACGACGGCAAAAACGTCCGGTTCGTCGCTCGCCCAAGTAATCTGATGCGCCCGAACTCAACGTGGGACCATCCGCGAGTGGTGTATTTGCAGCACGCCTCCGACCCGATCGCCTGGTGGACTCCCGACCTACTCTTCCGCGAACCGGACTGGCTACATGAAAAACGGGGCTACGACGTGCTGCCTGAGACCCACTGGATCCCGGTGGTCACGTTCCTGCAAGTCTCAGCTGACATGGCGGTCGCCCAGAAAGTGCCGGACGGGCACGGCCACCACTATGCCGCCGATGTCGCCGACAGCTGGGCGGCGGTGCTCTCACCTCCTGGGTGGACCCAGGAGAAAACAGACAGGCTACGGCCGCTACTGCACGCCAACGGTTAAGTTAGAGCCAGCGGCGAGGAGTCATCCCGGTATCCGCCAGCACTCCCCGACGCGAACCACCGGATAGCTGGTCCAGCACACCGGCACCCGCCAGCGCGTGGTAGCCGCCAATGACGTCGGTGGCGCGGTGCAGGCCGATGTCCAGCAGTGCGGCTACCGCCAGGCTGGAGGTGTAGCCCTCCGAGCACACGATCACCCATTCGACGCCGTCGCCGACGGCCTCCGGCAGCTTGGCGTCGCTGGTCGGGTCGCAGCGCCATTCCAAGACGTTGCGTTCGATCACCAGTGCGCCCGGTATCTCACCCTCGCGGAATCGCTGGGCCTGCGGCCGGATGTCGACGAGCACCGCCCCGCGCCTCAGCGCATCGGGCACCTCGGCGGCGGGAAGGCGCCGATACCGGCGCCGGGCTGCTTTCAAGACGAGGTCGATGCGGCTCATTACCGCCCTTCCGGTTGGTCGGTGAGTTCGGTGCGCTTGCGGTGCAACCTGTTTCGTTCGGTGACCTCGTAGTACGACATCGCGGTCAGCGGCGGAGAGTAGGCGTGCACGCTCAGGGTCGGCTGCACCTGCCCTTTGCTCGTACTCGCCGGCTCCGGAACGGGCCTTGTAACAGGGCGGGGTGCCCACACCACGTCGTGCACCCAGCCCAGCGGGAACCCGGCCTGATCACCGGCGTCGAGCCGACGGCGGCGCAAACCCCGGCCGTCCCAACGGAATTCGTTGAGCGACCCGGACAGCACAGTCAGCGCGCCTAGCGACCCGCCGTGATCGTGCAATTCGGTGGCATGACCGGGAACCCAGCTGATCAGCCAGATGTCAAGTTCCTCGTCGCCGTCGATGCGGGTGAACCAGCGCCGCGAGTCCGGTACACCGCCCTCGGGCAGCAGGTGGTCGCAGCGTCCGCTGAGCACATCGTCGGCGGCTTGGTCGGTGGCGCGCAGCAGGTCGGGCACCCGCAGCCGCGTGGGTCCCGACGACGGGGAGGAGACGGTCAGTGGGCGCAGCGCACCGAGAGCGACAGGCGTCGCAATGGAAAGAGACATTCGGGAGCTCCAGGGTGAACGGATCGGGCAAGCGGCGGCGTGTTACGGCCGACAACACTCGCGAAATCCGAAGCGCTCCGTCACGGCAGCTAGTGTTGCATACATTGACACCGTGCGCTGGTGCAGTCATCGGTCCCTGCTGTGCGGCACGCTCGTTGTGGCGACTGGCTTGACCGGTTTGTCTCCGATCACGGGCTGCTCGCATAGCGCCCACAACGGCAAGACCACATCCCCGTCGGCACGTTCGTCGGCCGCCCCCAACGGCCCCGGTTCGGCGCCACCGGACGCCATTGGGCTCTCCCCCGCCGGTGTGACGACCAGGGTCGATGTCCCCGCGGAGTCGACGGAGGAGGAGTATTACCAGGCCTGTCACGCCGCCAAAACGTGGATGGACGCGCAGCCCAGGACCGGTGGGTCGCTGTTCGAGCCCTATCTGGCGATGGTTCAGGCGTCGCCAGCGGGTACTGCGGGCACCTGGAATACCCGGTGGGCGGAGCTGACGCTGGCACGGCAGGCGGCCGTGATCACCGCCGCGCGCGGGGCCGCCAACGACGAATGCGGGTAGCACTGCGGCTCCGCTTCGAACCCCTGCGCAATTGAGATCAGGGGTGCAAAAAAGTGCCGACCCGGCCGAGGACGATCCGTTCCGCCAGGCAAAATGAATACATGCCCGGCGGACCTGGCGCACCAGCGGCGCGCTCGCGCGGGTCAGCACCGACTCGGGTGGCGCTGGCGCTCGGCAGCGGTGGTGCCCGCGGCTACGCCCACATCGGGGTGATCGAGGCGCTGCGGGCGCGCGGCTATGACGTCGTGGGAATCGCCGGCTCATCGATGGGCGCGGTGGTCGGCGGTCTGCAAGCCGCCGGACGCCTCGATGAGTTCGCCGAATGGGCGAAGTCTCTGACGCAGCGCACCATTCTGCGGCTGTTGGACCCGTCCATTAGCGCAGCCGGAGTGATGCGGGCCGAGAAGATCCTGGACGCGGTGCGCGACATCCTCGGCCCGGTCGCCATTGAGCAACTGCCCATCCCCTACACCGCGGTCGCGACCGATCTGCTGGCCGGCAAGTCGGTGTGGTTTCAGCGCGGTCCCGTCGATGACGCAATCCGGGCGTCCATCGCGATTCCGGGGGTGATCGCCCCGCACGAAGTCCACGGGCGCCTGCTCGCCGACGGCGGCATCCTGGATCCGCTGCCGATGGCCCCGATCTCCGCAGTCGACGCCGACCTGACCATCGCGGTGAGCCTCAGCGGCAGCGAGGTCATCGACAACCGCAACGCGGAGCCGGGTGTTACCGTCGAGTGGTTGAACCGCATGGTGCGCAGCACCTCTGCGCTGCTCGACACCACCGCCGTCCGGTCGCTGCTCGACTGGCCGACCGCGCGAGCCGTGCTGAACAGATTCGGCGCACCGGTCACGGAATCGGACAGCTGGTCAGACCATTCCGACGTCGAACAGCCCGAAGCTGACCGGGATGGCGCGAGTCAGGAACCCGACGCCGCAGCCGAAGTTCCGAAACTGGGCAGCTTCGAGGTGATGAATCGGACGATCGACATCGCCCAATCCGCACTGGCGCGCCATACGCTGGCGGCCTACCCTCCCGACCTGCTGATCGAGGTCCCGCGCTCGACGTGCCGGAGCCTGGAATTTCACCGGGCGGTCGAGGTGATCGGGGTCGGCCGGGCGTTGGCCAACCAGGCCCTGGACGCCCTTGAAGGTGAGGCAGACCAGACCGCCCCACCCGCGATGGAGGCTAACCGCACCAGCTGATCAAACGTCCAGGAACCGTGCGACGGCCTTGGCTTCGCGGCGGCCAGCCGCGATGTGGCTCACGTCGAGGTGTGCTGTGCCGCCTCGACCGCCGGGCTCAGATCCGCGCGACGCAGCTGGCGCTTGGGCGGGTCAGGTAGCACCAGATCGCTACTGATCTGCAGTGCGGCGTCGACATGGACCAGCTCTCCCGGCGCCAGCAGCCGCCACCGCGAGTCGTCGTCCATCGGTTCGGTGGCGAACACGACCGACGGCAGAGTCCGTAGATGCTCAGAGCGCGCGCGAATTCTCTTGGTGCGCAAATGGAATTCGGGACTTGGCGTGCCGCCGCGGCGGTCCAAGACGTACAGTTCGTGGGGCTCCGGGTAACGCAGCGCCCATACATCGGTGGCGGTGCTCAGCACCAGGTTGACCGCGTAGATGGGCACATTCGCGGCAAGCCATTGCATGGCGTCCACCACGCCGGCCGACACATCGCCGCCACAAGCCCGAATGGAGGCGGTGATCAACGCGAATACCCGCTCGGAATCGGTCTGTCCCAAAACCAGGTCATCGGTGGAGAGCTCGCGCAGCCGTTCATCGAGCACTTCCAGACCCTCCAGCACACCGTTGTGCGCGAAGATCCGGCCGTCCTGCAGAAACGGATGGGTGTTGCGGACGTCGAGCGACCCCGTCGTCGCATAACGAACGTGCGCGACGAAGGTCGTGCCGGTCATCTCGTGCGCCTCGGTGGCGAAGTCGGTGTCCTCCCAGGCCGCGATCGGTTGCTTGCGCAGCTGCGGTCGGCCGTTCTCGTCGAAGACGCCCAGACCCGTGCCGTCCGGGTTCCTTCTGCTCTGCTCGGACAAACTGTCTGGAGCATTCAGCAACCAAAACGTCGCGCTGCAAACGTCCGCCCCGGCGTGCAGACCGAAGAGTCGACACATAGCCCCGACGTTAGCTCAGTTCACCAGCTGTGCGGACAGTTCCTCCAGCGCCTGGCGCGCGTAGCCCTTCCACAGCCGGCCCAATACCGGCAGCGCAGGCGCGGTCAGCGGTGACCTCGGGTGGATGGTCCAGCGCCAGGTGACGTTGGTTCCGGTGCCCGCCGGGGTGAAGATCCACGCGCCCTCGATCAAGTTGGCCAGCGGCGCCAATGGCCCCTTGATGTCGCTGAGTGTGTAGCCGAACGACCGCGGCGGATCGACGTTGGTTAGTTGCTCGCGCATGCTGCCCCCGCCCGCCAGCATCACGATGCGGGTCTGGCCGGCAGCGTCCCAATCGCCGGTCTGTTCACGCACCTGTTTGACCGGCGGGATCGGCCCGTACCAACGCCGAAAGAGCGTCGGAAGCGGCATCGGCAACGTGCCACCGAAGGCGTCCTCGACAGTGACAGGCATTGCCCGCGATTGTTCGACGACGACAGGTCGTGCCATGAGGCGAGGATAGCGAGGCGCGGCGCCTAGGCCCTCAGCGCCCCAGCCGCGGGGCGGCCCGGCCGGTGATCAGCGGCAGATCGAAGAAGCTTTGAATGCCAGCCGGTGCGCCACACGTCGCGGGGATCGCATTCACGCAATGTGCGGCGGTCGCGACGATCCCGGGGTTGCTCTCCAGGCCCGCTTGCACACTCTCGGGCTGCCAGCCTTTGACAGTCACAAAAGTGTCCGGGTTTCCGCGCACTTCGATTTCGTAGCGTTCCCCGGCAGGCCCGAACGACCAAGGTGGATCGAGGTTTTCGGATCCCATCAGCCAGTTCACGGTGATTCGGACGACCACCGTGTCGCCGACCAGCGCCTCCCAGTGAAAGCGGCGCCCGGCGACCCGCCCGGGCTCGATCACCCCGATCGGCGAGTCGATCGGCGCGGTCGCGACGGCCACCTCCTGCGACGACCGGATCTCGGGATCGGCGGCGAAGCCCAACCGATCGACACACAGCCGCACCGACTGGATAAAGCCACCTTCGAGCAGCTTTTGCATCGGCCCGGTCAACGCGCTGTCGGGCGTCCCGCCGAAACCCATCACGTAGCGCAGCACATCCGGTGCGCCATAGGTACGAAGGTCGGAAAACTCTTCGGAGCGAACGAAAGTCACGCCGGTTGACATCACCGACAACAACAGCGGGAAGAGCTCGGTGGCGCCCCCGGGCCCGATGCCTGCGCCGTGCAGCGTCGCATTGCCGGCCTGCGCGGCGATTTCCAGTGGGGCGGCCTCCTTTTCGGTCGGGTAGAACCAGCCGAGCGGCGTGATGACGTTCTTGCCCGAGCGCAGCAGCGCGGCGACTTCCTCGGCGTTGGGCAGCATCGGTGCGTAGATCACCGCGTCGGCGTCCAGGGCGAGCACGTCGTCGATGCTGTTGGTCGCGATCACCCCAAGCGGTGACGCGCCGATGAGCTCGCCGACATCTTTGCCGCTCTTGGCCTCCGAATACACCCAGCAGCCAACGAGTTCGAGTTCAGGATGTTCCAGCACACCTTTGATCGCCGCCACACCGACCGACCCGGTTGCCCACTGAATGACTCGCAGGCTCATGAACACACTCTCCCACTGTCCCGAGCAGACGCAAAAGCCCCTATTCCGAGCGCAAACTGGGTGCTTTTGCGTCTGCTCATGCAACCTTCAGCCGCGAACCTCGATCACCCAATAGCCATGCTCGGCGTATCGCGACCGGATGGCTTTCTTGTCGTACTTGCCCACACTGGTGCGCGGAATCTCCTCTACGAACGCCCACCGCTCCGGCAACCACCACCGAACGACCTTATCCGCGAGAAACGTTCGCAGCTGCTCGGCACTGACCGACTCGCCTTGCTTGGCTACGACGACTGCGAGCGGTCGTTCCTGCCAGCGTTCGTCGGGAACCCCGACAACCGCGGCCTCGACCACGTGGGGGTGCGCGATCAGGCAGTTCTCCAACTCGACCGAGGAGATCCATTCCCCGCCGGACTTGATGACGTCTTTGGCCCGGTCGGTCAGGGTGATGAAGCTTCGCTCGTCGACACGACCTACGTCGCCGGTGCGCAACCAGCCGGAGTCGAACCTGGAGTCATCACGTCCCAGGTAGTAAGAGCCGGCGATCCACGGGCCGCGGACTTCCACCTCACCCACGGCGTTGCCGTCCTTGGGCAGCACCCGGCCGTCGTCATCGACGATCCGCATTTCCACACCGCAAACCGGTTGGCCCTGGGTGGCACGGACTGCCCAGTGCTGGTCCTCCGGGGTTCCCGGCGGCGGCCAGGCCATGGTGGCCATCGGAGACGTTTCCGTCATGCCCCATAGCTGCCGGATCTGGACGCCGTGTTTTTCCTCGAAGGTGCGCATCAGCGATACCGGAACGGCCGAGCCACCGCAGACCACCAAACGCAGCGACGACATGTCGTGGTCGGGGTCCTCCTCCAGGTAATGCATGACGTCGTTCCAGATGGTTGGCACCGCGCCCGCCACTGTGGGCCGCAGGTTTTCGACCATGTCAATCAGCGATCGGGCGTCGAGATGGCGATCGGGTAGCACCAGGTCGGCACCTGCCATCAGCGCCGCATACGGCAGCCCCCACGCGTTGGCGTGAAACATCGGCACGATCGGCAGCACGCTATCGCTGGCCCCGACACCGATGCCGTTGGCGGTACACGCCGCCATCGTGTGCAGGAAGCTCGAACGGTGGCTGTAGACCACGCCTTTGGGGTTGCCGGTGGTGCCGCTGGTGTAGCACATCGCAGCCGCGGAGTGTTCGTCGATGTGCGGCCAATCGAATTCGGTCGACTCGCCACCAATCACGTCGGCATACCCCAGCACGGTCTTGTCCGAGTCCTGCAGCTGCGCCGTGTCGCCCTCCCCGACCACGATCACGGTATGCACGGTTTCGAGCTCGGCCAGTACCGGCGCGAGCGGTTTGGCCAATGACACGTCGACCAGCACAACCTGGTCTTCGGCTTCGTTGGCGACATAGGCGATCTGCTCGGGGAAGAGCCGGATATTGAGGGTGTGCAGAACGGCGCCCATCGACGGCACCGCCAGGTAAGTCGCCAGGTGTTCGGCGTTGTTCCACATGAACGTCGCTACCCGCTGGTCTCCGGCAACGCCGAGGCGACGCAATGCATTTGCCAGCTGGGCGGCCTGTTGACCCAGTTCGCGGTAGCTGGTGTGCCGGTAACCGGCACCTGTGGCAGTGGTGACCGTGCGCGCCGCGTGGATATCGCAGCCGTGTCGCATGATCGCGGTGATCGTCAACGGAAAGTCCTGCATCGTGCTGTCCATCGATGTACCGCCTTAAGGGTATCGGCGCAGCACCGCCTCATGTGCGGTCGGGCGAATGCTATCGCCGCACACAGCTGTGAGGAAACGACTAGTGGTTTTACCTCGGGAACCGACCGGCCCGCATCGTCGGCAGCGCTAGACGAGTGCTGGCTCATACCGCTGCAGCTTGGGCATAACCCACTCGGCCGAGGCCCGCCCTCGTGCGCCGGGTTCTCGATACCCAACGCGACTATCGAGGCAACCGGTGCCACGGTGACCGCGCCGGAATAGTCGGCGATGTATAGGTATTTTGCGTCCGGGCTTTCGACCACGCACGACGGCTGGTTTGCCACTCCGACGGTGCCGCTGACGTCGTGCGTGAGCGTGCACAGCATCTCGATGCTGCCATCGCTGACCACGTAGGCGCGATTGCCGTCGCCGCTGAGCGTCAACCCGGTGAGAATGCCACCGATCTGGCCGATCTTGCGCGTGCCGATGATTTTGGTGGTGCGGGTGTCGATAATGTCGATCACTGCACCCGACTCGGGAGCGCAACTGGCCACATAGGCGATCGCACCGTCAGGGCTGAGCGCGACGTCGCGGATGGGCAGACCGATCTCGACGGTGTCGATGACGCGGTGCGCATCGATCACGACAAGCTGCCCGCCGGCCGGCCCGTTGGTGGCGACGTACAGGCGGCCCCCGCTAGAGCTGGCCCGCACGCATTCCGTGGTGGTTCCCGGCGCCTTGAAAACGTCGGAAACGTCTGCGAGTTCGATCGCCTCGACCCAGCCCGTCGTGGTGTCCAAAACGGCGACGTCGGCACCACCAGCAGCGCCATTGCGGCTGGCGTAGACGTACTTTCCGTCGGGGCTTACCACCAGGTCGCTCACGTTGAGCGCCAGCGGATGCATCGCGACAACCGTATTGGTGGACACGTCGATGACCCCGATCGAGTCATACGCAGTTGACACAGTGCTGACGTATGCGTAGTTGGTGTCGTGACTGCCCATGGCGATCGCGAATGGTTCGTCGAGGTCGGTGACGGTCTCGGTGACCCGAAAGGTGTCGGTGTCGATGACCGAGACGCTGTTGTGGCCGTAGTTGGCCACCATCAGCCGGGTGCCATCGGGGCTGGCGGCGATGCCGCTGATCGCGCCGTTGTTCACTTCTATCTCGACGACGGTCGGAAAACCCGGTACGGCGCCCGGCTCGATGACCTGGCCACGTCGAGCAGCCTCCCGGTCGGTTAGATCGCTCACTGCGGGCACCGCCTTTGCTGTTTGGTGGCACGTCCACGCGCGCGACAGTGGTCGCGACGCGGTGCGACACTGGCGGACCTGTATTAACCGGATTCCAGCACCTGTAGGTGACTGCTTTGGACAGATGCTACCGACCGAATTCTGGCCAAAAAGAAGTTCAATCGAGCGCTGTTATCCACGCCACGCTACCGATTCAGACTGCGGTAGACTGCCGCCCTCGAGTGACCATAAGGTGGTCGATGGCAAACATTAGAAAAAGAGTCACCCGCTAATTTGCTCCCTACCGCTAACTCCTGGTGGCTGCGCCCCAGGCCGCCGAATAAGAAACTCTCAGGATTAACGCCAAAAGAGGCAAATCTCACATTTGGGCAGATCGCACGTGCGCATGGCGGAATCATTTCGCTTCAGTGCGCCGCGGGAATGCCGTCGACGTCAGAGTGCGTCGTGGTCGCGTTCGCCGGTCCGGATACGGACCAGCTTGTCCACTGGAGAAATCCAGACCTTGCCGTCGCCGATCTTCCCGGTGCGGGCCGCGTTGATGATGACCCCAACTACTCGTTCGGCAAACTCGTCGTCGACCAGTACCTCGACACGGACCTTCGGGACGAATTCGACCGCGTACTCAGCCCCGCGGTAGACCTCGGTGTGGCCCCGTTGCCTGCCGTACCCCTGGACTTCGGTGACCGTCATACCAAGCACACCGGCGGCCTCCACGGCGTGCCTGACGTCATCGAGCGTGAAGGGCTTGACGATCGCCGTGATCAGCTTCATGGCGTCAGCCGTCCACCGGCTCGGCGGGTTTGGAGGCCGCTGCCTCAGCCCGCGTTGCCGCTAACTGCTCGATCCGCCGGCCCGTGACCAGCGTTTCGTCGGGGTAAGCCTCTTCGTCGTGCACACCGATGTCGCCGGTTTCCAGCACCTCGTCGGGTAACCGCAACTTCATGAACAACCCCAGCGCCCTCAGGATCACGAAAGTGACGAACGCATCCCAGACGATGACCGTGGCTGCGGCGCCGAGTTGGATCAGGATCTGCTTGGGGTGATGGCCCCACAGCCAGCCCGACGTCGTCACATCGCTTACATCCTTACCGTTGCCCAGGTACACGATGACGCGCGGATCGGCCAGCACACCGACAAGCAAGCCACCGGCCAGGCCCGCCACGCCGTGGGTGTGGAACACACCCAGGGCGTCATCGACCTTCCTGAACAGCCTCGTCGTGCCGAGCCAATTCCAGGACATCCAGACGAGGGACGAGGCGACGACGCCGATGATCATCGCGCCGAAACTGTTGACATAACCGGCCGCCGGGGTGATCGCGACCAGGCCGGTGATCAGGCCGTTGACCGCGCCGAGGAATGTCGGCTTGCGCTGCTTGCTCGCGAAGATGTCCCACAGCACCCAGGTGAGCACCGCGACCGCGGTGGTCAGGTTCGTGTTGATCACGGCCAGCGACGCGTCAGCGCCGGAGAAGTACGGGTCGCCGCCATTGAACCCGTTCCAGCCCAGCCACAGGATGCCGGCACCGACCGCGGCCATCGGCAGGTTATTGGGCACCGCTCGCTCGCGGTCGCGAGCCAGCCTGGGCCCGATAATGGCCGCTGCGGTGAAACCAGTTGTGCCGGCCGCGAGGTGGATCACATAGCCACCGGAGTAGTCGAGGGCGCCCTTCCCCGCCCACCAGCCGCCGCCCCACAGCAGGAACGCGTTCACCGAGTACGCGAACGTCGACCATAGTGGCACGAAGATCAGCCAGACCTTGAAGCTGAGCCGGCCGACCACGCTGCCGAGGAAGAGCAGCGGGGTGATCGCGGCGAACACGAACTGGAAGTAGGCCAGCGTCGTCTCCGAGAAGCGGAACTTCGGCATCAGCCCGTCAAGGAGCGGAATGACGGCCTGGTGCTGGTTGTCGGCGCCCAGGATGGTGCGGGGCTTGCCGACCGCGGCCTGCAGAATTCCAGGGCCAAGTTTTTGCGGTTCTCCGAAGCCCATCTTGAAGCCCCACAACACCCAGACCACCAGCACCAGCGAGAATCCGGTGAAGGCCATCAGCATCGTGTTTACCGCCCATTTTCTTTGGACGAGGCTGCCGTACAGCACGGCAATGCCCGGGATGCTCATCAGGCCGACCAGAGTCGCCGCCACCAACTGCCAGGCGTTATCTCCGGAATTGAGCCAATCGGGATAGGGCAACATAGTTCAGACACACTCCAATTCGAGCCAACGAGCTTATTGGAATCACCTGCAGTGCCTAGCGATTTTTGCCGTAGACGGGTGGAAGCATCGAACGGCAATGTTTCAGATATATGTGCCACGGTTTAAATATTGATTTCGGTGTCCGCCGAGGAGTGCACATCGATGACTCAAATGTGATCCACCTGAGCAGCGGGTGCCCTACCCGCAGAAATGCCCGCCCTGGGAAAGCTGGCCTACCCGCGGGATACCCAGCATTCTCGGCTAACTCACGACTGAGCAAAAGTTCCTGCTCTGCAACGGATCCCGGTTGCCCGCTAACTGAACTGAGTCTGCGGGCGAGGCAAAGCGGCACCGTCGACGACGATGTCGAGCTTCTCGTTGTAGAACGCCACCAGGCCGGCGATCTGGCCTACCGCCGGCAGCGGATAGTGATACGTCCACGCCAGGTCTGGATACACGACTTGCTCGCCAACGGGGCCTACCCGCACCGACCAGTAACCCGACGTCACTCCTTTGTACGGGCACAGCGTCTGCGTCGAGGTGGGTTCCAGATGCTCGAAGGCAATATCGGTCGGATCGATGTAATACCTTGTGGGCAAGCCTGTTTCAAAGAGCAGAACTGGGGACCGGGTGTCGGCGAGCACGACGCCGTCGAGCTCCACCCGGACATGCCGGTGTGAGCGCAGCGCGTCGACCCGCGAATACGGATTGCGTGGGTGGCCGTAAATCGGCTCGTCTTCCTCGAACCACCGCAACGGATCCCAGTCGAATCGCACGGCGCCCGCCACCGGGCTGTCACTGTCGACATCGAACACCCGCGCAGCCGATTGGTAGGCATGGCCGGCGCCGACGAGGGAGTGCAACCGCGACGGGCCAAACTGCACTTTCTGCGGGTGGTTCTCGTCGCGCAGGAACTCCTGCCGCACATCCGTCAACGGCACGTAATACTGTGGGTAATAAGGGATTTCCCACACGTAGCGGGCTGCGGTGGTGTCGAAGACCAGCGCGTCGCCGAGATAGCCACGGACCCGACGCGGCGCGGGTTCGATCCTTCCGCGCGTGGCGGCCATTTGGGGATAGTCACGGTCGGCAGTCATGTGTCACCTACTGGTCCTTGGAGGCCAGCCCGGCCGGCGCGTGGGCGATCGCTTTTCTGATGGCGTCGGCCAACGCCAGGGCACTCTCCTCGGTGAGTTCGAGAGCGACCCGCGCCGACGGGCCGAGCCGCGGGTTGATCACATCGATGTTGACCGTGTGGCCGTAGGGCGCATGGACGGGATGGTCGACGTACACCGTCGCGCGGTTAGCGCCGAACCATCCCGTTGCGCCCTTGCCGCTGCCGTCGATCTGGATATGTTCGGTGTGATATGTGCACATGACCTGGCCTACCTAGCCTTTCAGGTGGGTGGCGAAGAACTCGTCGATGCGGCGCCAGCCGTCCAGCGCCGCCTCCACGCGGTATGCCGGACGGTCGACGGAGAAGAAAGCGTGGCCCGCGCCCTCGTAGGAGTGGAACTCGTGCGGCTTGTCCAGCTTGGTCAGCGCGGCGTCCAGCGCGGCCACCGCAGCCGGTGCCGGGAATCGGTCTTCGACTCCGAAAAGCCCCAGCAGCGGGCAGCTCAGGTTCGACGCCAGGTGCAGGATCGGTTTTATGGCCCTGGGCATGCCCTCGGGCGGATCCTCGACGATGAAGGCGCCGTAGCAGTCCACCGCGGCGTCGAACCGCAGCGAGCACGCTGCCAGGTACGCGTGCCGCCCGCCCGAGCAGTGCCCGATGACACCGAATTTCCCGTTCGCGCCGGGCAACGAGCGCAGGTGCTCAACGGCGCCTGCGACATCGCCGACCAGTCGCTCGTCGGGTACCCCGCCGGCCGCACGGGCTGCCGCAGCGGCGTCATCGGGTGCGGCGTCCGGGGCCTCACGCGAGTAGAGGTTGGGCGCCACCGTGTGATAGCCGTTGACGGCGAGGCGCCGGACGAACTCTTTGGTCTCCCGGTCGTAGCCGGGCATGTGGTGGATCCAGACGATTCCGCCGCGCGATCCTTCGGCAAGCGGCATCGCCCGGTAGGCCTCGACCTGGTCGCCGCCGTGGCCGGTGATGGTGATCGTCTCCGCTCGGATCGCATCTGGGCTGTACGCGTTCATCGCGATGCTCCTTGCTTGGCCGCAGCGAGATGCGGAGCGCGTGCGGCTCGTCCGGGGG
>DATJBA010000334.1:0-29014 GCA_035515675.1 Mycobacterium sp. | reverse complement strand
TCGCACGAGCAGTTCCGCACCGACCAGCTGGTTGCGCAAGCCCAGGCCGCCGAACGGGCTGGCTTCCAGTATGTGTGGGCCAGCGACCACATCCAGCCGTGGCAGGACAACGAGGGCCACTCGATGTTTCCGTGGCTGACTCTGGCGCTGGTGGGCAGCAGCACCAGCCGCGTCTCGTTCGGCACCGGGGTGACCTGCCCGTCGTATCGGTATCACCCGGCTACGGTGGCCCAAGCATTCGCCTCCCTGGCCATCTTGAGTCCGGGCCGGGTGTTTTTGGGGTTAGGCACCGGCGAGCGGCTCAACGAACAGGCCGCGACCAACGCGTTCGGCAAGTACACCGAGCGCCACGACCGGCTGGTCGAAGCCATCGGGCTGATCCGCCAGCTGTGGAGTGGTTCGCGAATCTCGTTCGCGGGCCGCTATTTTCAGACGAACTCTTTGAAGCTTTACGACCTGCCGACGACCCCGCCCCCGATCTTTGTAGCCGCCAGCGGCCCCAAAAGTGCCAGACTGGCCGGCCAGTACGGCGACGGCTGGATCACCGAAGCCAGCGACCTCAAGAACCCGAAGCTGCTCGCCGCGTTCAGCGCGGGCGCACAAGCCGCCGGCCGCGATCCGGCCAACCTGGGTAAGCGCGCCGAACTGTTCGCCGTCGTCGGCGACCAGACCGAGGCCGTCCGCGCCGCTACCTTGTGGCGATTTACCGCCGGGGCCGTCGACCAGCCCAATCCGGTCGAGATCCAACGTGCCGCCGAGTCAAACCCCATCGACAAAGTTCTCGCCAATTGGACGGTCGGCACCGACCCCGCCCCCCACATCAATGCCGTGCAAAAGGTGCTCGACTCCGGCGCCATTCCGTTTCTGCATTTTGCCCAAGACGACCCCATCAAGGCCATCCACTTCTACAGCAGCAACGTCTTACCCAAACTGCACTAAGGCTGCACACGTTGCCGATAGTCAGGCCGATTCCGAAGGCCACGGTCCGCCGCCATACTTGATCCCATGCCGCAGGTTCCTCCGGCCCGCTATCTGTTGCGCGCCAAAGACCTGGCCGACGCCCGTTACGCCGAGCCGATCACCGTCGATGATTTGGCCGCTGCCGCGGGGCTCTCGCGCGCCCACTTCAGCCGCATGTTCACTCGGACATTCGGTGAATCACCGCGTTCCTACCTGCAGACGCGCCGGCTGGAACGAGCCGCCGCGCTGCTGCGCTACACGGACCGATCTGTCGCCGACATCGCCGTCATGGTCGGTCTGCGGAGCGTCGGTTCGTTCACCACTACCTTCGGCCGCATGTATGGGTTGCCGCCCGCGGCCTACAGAGCCAGCCTCCCACCGGCGTCGGTGCACGCGCGGGTGCCGAGCTGTATCCTGCGGCGGGATACCCGGCGCCCCTCCGACAGCCGCGTCAAGACAGCACATGGGAAGAAGACGGACGTCGTCGACACCCCGTAGCGTCGTGCCCATGTTGAAGATTGCCAGCGCCCATTTGTGGGTGCATGACCAGGATGTGGCACTCAAGTACTGGACCGCAAAGGTGGGCATGGAAGTGCGACAAGATGTTTCGTTGCCGGAGCTCCACTTCCGGTGGCTCACGGTCGGCCCACCGGGCCAGCACGACGTGTCTATCGTCTTGATGGCGATTCCAGGTCCGCCGGTGATGGACGACGCGACCCGTAAGCAGGTGAGCGAAGTGATGGCGAAGGGTTTCGCCGGCACGGTGTTCCTCACCACCGATGACTGCCAGGCCACCTATGACGAGATGAAGTCCCGGGGCGTGGAGTTCACCGAGGAGCCGCATGAGATGCCATACGGCATCGACTGCGGTTTCCGCGACCCATCGGGCAACAGTGTTCGGCTGACCCAGTTGGCGGACATCGGCGGCTGACCGCGAGAACCCACGGCGGGCGGCCCCATTTAGGATGGTGTGGCCTCATCAACGAGTCCGGTGCGACGCTGCACCGGGGAACGGTTGGCCACGATGTGGGACTTCGAAACAGACCCGGAATATCAGGCGAAGCTGGACTGGGTCGAAAAGTTCATGGTCGACGAACTCGAACCGCTCGATCTGGTCGCCCTTGACCCCTATGACAAAAAGAACGCCGAGATGATGGCCATCCTGCGGCCGTTGCAGCAGCAGGTGAAGGACCAGGGGCTGTGGGCGGCGCACCTGCGGCCCGAGCTCGGCGGCCAAGGCTTCGGCCAGGTCAAGCTCGCGCTGCTCAACGAGATCATCGGACGTTCCCGCTGGGCGCCGTCGGTGTTCGGCTGCCAAGCACCCGACTCGGGCAACGCAGAGATTCTCGCGCTGTTCGGCACCGACGAGCAGAAGGCCCGCTACCTGCAGCCATTGCTGGACGGCGAAATTACCTCTTGCTATTCGATGACCGAACCACAGGGCGGTTCGGATCCCGGGCAATTCGTCACCACGGCAACCCGGGACGGCGACGACTGGGTCATCAACGGCGAGAAGTGGTTTTCTACCAACGCCAAGCACGCGTCGTTTTTCATTGTCATGGCCGTCACCAACCCTGAAGCCCGCACCTACGAAAAGATGTCGCTGTTCATCGTTCCGGCCGAGACGCCAGGAATCGAGATCGTGCGCAATGTCGGTGTCGGAGCGGAGTCTTCGAAACGCGCCAGCCACGGCTACGTCCGCTACAACGATGTCCGCGTGCCCGCCGATCATGTGCTGGGCGGCGAGGGCCAGGCGTTCATGATCGCGCAGACCCGGCTCGGCGGCGGCCGCATCCATCACGCAATGCGCACAATTGCGCTGGCGCGCAGTGCGTTTGACATGATGTGCGAGCGTGCGGTGTCCCGCAAGACCAGACATGGGCGACTGGCCGACTTCCAGATGACCCAGGAGAAGATCGCCGACAGCTGGATTCAGATCGAGCAGTTCCGGCTGCTGGTGCTACGCACCGCATGGTTGATCGACAAGCACCACGACTACCAGAAGGTGCGCCGCGACATCGCAGCCGTGAAGGTCGCCATGCCCCAGGTGCTGCATGACGTCGCTCAGCGGGCCTTGCACCTGCATGGCGCGCTCGGCGTTTCCGACGAGATGCCGTTCGTCAAGATGATGGTGGCCGCCGAGTCACTGGGCATCGCCGACGGTGCCACCGAATTGCACAAGATGACGGTAGCCCGCCGCACGCTGCGCGAATACCAGCCTGTGACAACCCCTTTCCCGTCTCAGCATATTCCGACCCGGCGCGCAGCAGCCCAAGCCCGGCTGGCCGAACGCCTGGAACACTCGATCGCCGAATTCTGACCGGATAGCTGGCCTCCGTCGCGACGGCCGAGCAGACGCAGAATCGCATCTTGGAGGCCGTCCTCCTGCGATTCTGCGTCTGCTCGCCGGTATCTGCACTTAAACGAGGGCGAGACACGCCGAAAAAACACGGCCCGTGGTTTAAGTTTCGCGGTTGCGGGCAGCTAGAGCAGTCACGAAATGTAGCGAACGATACTTTCGGCCACACACGCCGGCTTGGGTGACCCGTCGATCTCGACGGTGGTCGACACGGTTGCCTGCATAGCGCCGTTGCCGAGGTCGTCGACACTGACCAACGAACTCTGCGCGCGCACTCGGGAGCCGACCGGCACCGGGGCGGGGAAGCGAACCTTGTTGAGGCCGTAGTTGATTGCGAGCTTGATGCCGTTGACGGTGTAAATATGGTGCTGCAGCCGCGGCAGCAGCGCCAGGGTCATGAAACCGTGGGCAATAGTTCCGCCGAACGGACCGGCAGCCGCCCGTTCCGGGTCGACGTGGATCCACTGGCGATCGCCGGTCGCGTCGGCAAATAGGTTGACATCTTCTTGGGTGATGGTCACCCAGTCGCTCTGCCCGAGGACCTCGCCAGTAGCAGCTGCGAGGTCGGCTACTGATTCGAAAGTGCGCATGGGGTCTCTCCTCTGCTCCGGGTGGTAAGCATAGAACCCGTGAGGCTGCTGTTGATTGCCGATACCCATGTCCCGCAACGCGCTCGCGACCTGCCAGCGCAAGTATGGGACGAAGTCGCGACAGCAGATGTGGTTATGCACGCCGGCGACTGGGTGGCGCTCGAGTTACTCGACGAGCTGGAATCCAGGGCCGCTCGGCTGGTGGCATGTTGGGGCAACAATGACGGGCCGCGGTTGCGGTCGCGACTGCCCGAGTGTGCCAACGTGACGCTGGACGGGCTGTGCTTCACCGTGGTGCATGAGACTGGCGCTGCCGCCGGCCGGGAGGCGCGGATGTCACGGCTCTACCCGGATACCGACGTGCTGGTGTTCGGTCACAGTCACATCCCGTGGGATACCACGACCAAGACCGGCCTGCGCTTGTTGAACCCGGGTTCGCCGACGGATCGCCGCAGGCAACCTGTCTGCAGCTACATGACCGCACGCGTCAACGACGGCGCGCTGACCGACGTCGTCCTGCATCGCCTGGAGAAGTAGCTTGCTGACAGCCGAGACCTAGCTTCTACACATATTTAGCTCGTAAACAGAGGTAAGTGAGCACTCTCATCGACCCAGTCACCGAGGTGTTCCGCGTCGTCGGCAGATTCCGTCGGCAACTCCGCAGGTCAGCCGGTCGCAGTTTCGACTCCGCACGGCTCACCGAATCGCAGTCGGAGCTGTTGTGGCTGGTCGGCCGACAGCCGGGGATCTCGGTCAGCGCCGCCGCGGCCGAACTGGGGCTGGTAGCCAACACAGCCTCAACCCTGGTCTCCAAGCTGGTGGCCAATGGCTTACTTATCCGGATCGCCAGCGAGACTGACCGCCGTGTCGGCCAGCTGCGGCTCGCCGAGCCCGCCCAGCGGATCGTCGATGCGTCTCGCGCCGCACGGCGAGCACTGCTGGCAGATGTTCAGCGAACTCGACGACGATCAAATCGACTCTCTGACAAAGGGGTTGGAGGTCATTGACACGATGACCCAACTACTCCAGGAGCGACGAAGATGAGCAGATCCCTGCCGATGGCGATCGACGGCCGGAACCTGAGCTATCGCTACGGCCAGTTCACCGCCGTAGATGACGTGACGTTGCAGGTGCGGCCAGGCGAGACGATGGGCCTGCTTGGACCCAACGGTGCGGGAAAGACCACTCTGGTGCGCATGCTCGCCACGCTGGCACCAGTCCAGCACGGCGAACTGCGCATCTTCGGGTTAGACGCCCGCCATCAGACAATCGACATACGAAGCAATATTGGCTACGTGCCGCAACAACTTTCGATTGAACCGGCGTTGACCGGTCGGCAGAATGTCGAGTGGTTCGCACGGTTGTACGGTGTGCCACGCGCCGAGCGCACTAATCGCGTCGATCAGGCACTAATCGCCATGGAGCTACCCGACGTGGCCGACCGGCTGGCAGCGAGCTACTCCGGCGGCATGGTGCGCCGCCTGGAGGTGGCGCAGGCGCTGGTCAACCGCCCGTCGCTGCTGGTTCTTGACGAACCGACCGTCGGGCTGGATCCGATCGCCCGTGACGGCGTCTGGAGACAAGTGCGGAGCATGCAGGCCCGGTTCGGCATGACCGTGCTGCTGACCACCCACTACATGGAAGAGGCCGACGCATTGTGCGATCGGGTCGCGCTGATGCATCACGGTTCGTTGCGGGCCGTGGGCACACCCGATGCGTTGAAGTCGGCATTGTCGCCGGGTGCCACGCTCGAGGACGTGTTCCGCCACTACGCGGACGGAGGCTTGGAAAAGGTTGCCCTCCGTGTCGGTTGACCAACATGCCTTGAAAGCGCCAGCAGTGACTGTGGTCCGCGCCCCGCACGGATGGCAACGAGTCAGTGCAACATTCGGCCGCATCGGAGCGTTCGCGATCGTCGAAATGCAGAAGCTGCAGCACGACAGGGCCGAACTCGTCACCCGGATGGTGCAACCGGCATTGTGGCTGTTGATCTTCGGTACCACGTTCAGCCACTTGCACATCATCGAAACCGGATCGGTGTCGTATCTGGCCTTTCTGGCGCCGGGAATAATTGCCCAGTCGGCGCTGTTCATCTCGATCTTCTATGGGATACAGATCATCTGGGATCGAGACGCCGGCGTCCTCGCCAAACTCATGGTGACACCAGCACCTGCGTCGGCACTGATCACCGGCAAGGCCTTCGCGGCCGGTGTGCGATCGGTCGCTCAGGTCGTCGGCGTGCTGGCGCTAACGTACTTGATGGATGTCGGCCTGACGGTCAATCCGTTGCGGATCCTGGCGGCGATGGGCACAGTCATGCTCGGTGCCGCGTTTTTCGCATGCCTGTCGATGACGCTGGCTGGACTCGTCCGCAGCCGCGATCGCCTGATGGGCATCGGCCAAGCTATTACGATGCCATTGTTCTTCGCTTCCAATGCGCTGTACCCGGTCGACGTGATGCCCGCGTGGCTGCGTATGCTGAGCATGGTCAACCCGTTGAGTTACGAGGTGGATGCCTTGCGGGGGCTGTTGATCGGCACCCCACTCAACCCACTGGACATCATCGTGTTGGTGGTTGCGCCGGTGATCGGGATTGCCACGGCGTCAACACTGTTGCGCCGCCTCGTCGCCTAGGGCCGGAATAGTCCCTAACTAATCGAGGCCGAAAGTTGAGCCGCCCCTGACGAATTCCCAATCCCGTAGCGCATGCGCCACCGCATTGGAAGACAGCAGTACGGTTCCGATAGCCAATCGTGACCCGAATGCGACGATTCCCGGCCGACGCTCAATCGTTAGCCAACCGCGATGTCCCGCTGCGGCCGCGACAGACGAATTAGGCGCTCGCCCTGTGTTTCACTCCCCGAGAACAGATTCGACCGCACCATGCGGCAGATGAAAGTTGGGGATGGGTAGGAGCTATGAAGTTCGTTGAAAGTTTGCGTGGCGCAGCGGCAACTATGCCGCGCCGGCTGGCTATCGCGGCTATAGGGGCTGCCCTGTTGGCCGGTCTGGTCGGTGCCGTCGGCGGCTGGGCGACTGCGGGGGCATTCTCGAAGCCGGGTCTTCCAGTGGAATACCTGCAGGTGCCATCACCATCGATGGGCCGCGACATCAAAGTCCAGTTCCAGGGGGGCGGACAGCACGGGGTCTACTTGCTGGACGGTCTCCGGGCACAGGACGACTACAACGGTTGGGACATCAATACCCCGGCCTTCGAGGAGTACTACCAGTCCGGCCTATCGGTGATCATGCCTGTCGGCGGCCAGTCCAGCTTCTACACCAACTGGTACCAGCCGTCGCAAGGCAACGGACAGAACTACACCTACAAATGGGAGACGTTCCTGACTCAGGAAATGCCCACGTGGCTGCAGGCCAACAGAAACGTCTCACCGACCGGCAACGCCGCAGTGGGGCTGTCGATGTCGGGCGGTACCGCACTGATCCTGGCGGCGTACTACCCACAGCAGTTCCCCTACGCCGCCTCGCTGTCGGGCTTCCTCAACCCGTCTGAGGGCTGGTGGCCGACGCTGATCGGTTTGGCGATGAACGACTCGGGCGGTTACAACGCCAACAGCATGTGGGGTCCGTCCACCGACCCGGCGTGGAAGCGCAACGACCCGATGGTTCAGATTCCGCGGCTGGTCCAGAACAACACTCGGATCTGGGCGTACTGCGGTAACGGCACACCCAGCGACCTCGGGGGCGACAATATGCCGGCGAAGTTCCTGGAGGGCCTCACACTGCGCACCAACGAAACCTTCCAGAACAACTACGCGGCCGCGGGTGGACGCAACGCAGTGTTCAACTTCCCGACCAACGGGACACACTCGTGGCCCTACTGGAATCAACAGCTGGTTGCCATGAAGCCCGACATCCAGCAGGTGCTCAACAGCGGCAACAACAACGCCTGAGACCCTGAAGCGAGCATCGGCGGCAGCGCACCGGTCAGCGCTGCTGCCGTTGCTTTTTGTCTGACCGGTTCTTCAACAGCGCGCGGCGGTCCTGGTGGAAGTACGTGTACCCGGTTGTCAACGCGCATATGGCCGTAGCGGCCACCAGCATCCCGGTCCCGTTGACGACCAGGCTGATCCAGCCGCCCAAGGTGGCGCCCAAGCAGAAGCTGGCGAATAGCAGAAAGTAGCCGAGCCAGTCCGCCGCGTTTCCGCCGGCGATGTGGCGTTCGATGCCCTGCCCCATCTTGACCAGCGTGCCGGTCACATAGCTCAAGGGCACCGACACCTCGCCATCTTTGACGAACGACGTGTTCAAAGCGCCAATCGCGAAGACGACCAGCATAATTGGCGCAAAGTCGACGAGATTTTCTTCCCATCCCTCGTCGAGGACGTCCAACACGGTGGCCGCGAACAAACTCAACGTCGTCAGCACGGTTGGGCCGTGCGGATGCGCCACCCAGAAATGCCGCCGACACACTGACGCGATCACCACGCCGGCGACAAAGCACAGCAGTAGCAGCCCCGCCGTGATCGACAGCAACACATCGTGCCGGAAGACCCCCAATACGGCCCGCTGGGCGTTCCCCGTCATGAACGTCACGAAGTATCCGGCGGAGTGGGTAAATGCAGTCGCTCCCAGCACACCGGCCAGCGCCGCCAGCACCCATGACAACCGCGCCTCACTGTCGAAAATCTCGCTCGCCACACGAACATGCTTTCACCAGACCGCACTATTCGCAGACGGAAATTCTTCCGGCCGGGCACGACGGTCGATGTGAAAGCAGACTCTCAGACCTTTTTGGCAGCGGTCAGCCGAGCGATGGACCGCAGCGGGATCGGCAGCCATGCGGGCCGGTGCCGCGCTTCGTAACCGGCCTCATAGACGGCCTTGTCGAGTTCGTAGGCGGCCAGCAGTTGCGCCGAATCCCGCGGGTCGATCCCCGACGCGGCCGCGTAGCCGTCGCAGAACGCGCCGCGATTACGCTCGACCCATTCCCTGGCGCGGGCAGCCAGCTGCTTGTCAGCGCCCTGGTCCACCAGTGGGCCGTAAGCGGCGTACTCGAAGGAGCGCAAGACACCGGCCACGTCGCGCAATGGTGAGTCAGGCGCCCGCCGCTCGTCGAGCGGCTGGCCCGGCTCGCCTTCGAAGTCGATCAGCAGCCAGCTCTCCGGGGTACGCAGCACCTGTCCCAGGTGCAGATCACCGTGCACCCGTTGAACGGTGATCGTCTCGTCCGCGAGCTTCTGGAATCGATCTTCGATCGCTGTTGCGTACTCCTCCAGTTCAGGAACGGACGCCACAGTCGACGACAGCCGGGCCAGCACGCTGTCTACTGGGAATGTTGCCTGCGTCGTCCCGAGGCACTCGGCAAGGGTGGCGTGCACGGACGCAACGGCTTCGCCGAGCCGGTTGGACTCGCCAGCGAAGTCGCCGCCGACTTCATAGGCATACAAGTCGCCCTCCGCGAACAGGTCACGAACGCTGGCGGTAGCCATTGCCCAGCCTTCAGCCGCATTGGCCTCATACTCGGTCACCATGCCCAGCGGGAAGGCTTTATCGGCGGAGCCGTCCGGTGCGCCTAACTCGTAGGTGCCGAGCAGACGGGCCACATGCGGGTTGCCGGCCCGGGCCAGCACCCGGTTCAGTTCGATATCAGGGTTGATACCGCTGCTGACCCGGCGGAACACCTTGAATATTGCATCCCGATTGAAGATCACACTGGTGTTGGTCTGCTCGGCGTCGGAGACGTGTGGCCGCGCCTCCAGTGGCAGCTCGACGTCTGGTTCTTTGGCAAACGTCACTTCGGTACCGAACGAACCGCGCACGGCTGACGAGTTGATCAAGGACAGCAGAAATTGCGGTGCATAGCTGTCGTACAGGGCGTCGAAGCCGGTGTGACCGTCGGCAGCGCCGATGGTGGCGACGGTGCTGTACTCCGAGACCGGCGCGGAATCCCACCTGACGATCACCTGGTAGCGCTCCGACCAACCGTCGGCATAGTTGGCATCGACCAGCACCAGGTCGAGATCGTCCCGCAGCGGGACGACTACGCCGGCCTCGGCGGCGGACAGCTCGCGGTTGCGTCCGGCGTACCAACGTTGCTGTGGCAGCCACTCAGACCAGGGCAGCTTGGCTGGCAGAGTCATTGGCGCCGCTCCTTCTCATCGCTTCGCTTTGCATCGTCGCCGGCGCGGGTCATGCGTTCCCCTCAGATGCGGGCAACCGGAACCAGTAAAACCCGTGTCCTGGCAGTGTCAGCAGGTAGGGCAGGTGGCCGATGCGTGGAAATTCCATGTGCCCAGTCAGCTCCACCGGCGTGCAGCCGCTCCAGTGCTGCAGGCTCAGTTCGATGGGCTGCGGGAACCGCGACAGGTTGTTGACGCACATTACAGTGTCGCCATCATCTGCTGCTTGACGCACGAACGCCAGCACCGACGGGTTCGAGCCCCCTAGTTCCTCGAATGTGCCGATCGCAAAGGCGGGGTGCCGGCGGCGCACCGACAGCATCATTCGGGTGAAGTTCAGCAGGGACGTCGAGGTGTCGCGCTGCGCCTCCACGTTGACAGCCTGGTAGCCATAGACCGGGTCCTGGCTGGGCGGCAGGCAGAGCCGACCCGGGTTGGCGGTGGAGAAGCCGGCGTTGCGGTCCGGTGTCCACTGCATCGGAGTGCGCACCCCGTCACGATCCCCCAACCAGATGACGTCGCCCATGCCAATCTCGTCGCCGTAGTAGAGGACGGGCGAGCCGGGCAGTGAGAGCAGCAGCGCGGTGAAGAGCTCGATCTGGTTGCGGTCGTTGTCCAGCAGTGGCGCCAGCCGGCGGCGGATTCCGACATTGGCCTTCATCTGCGGATCTTTGGCGTACTCGGAATACATGTAGTCGCGTTCTTCGTCGGTGACCATTTCCAGCGTCAACTCGTCGTGGTTGCGCAAAAAGATTCCCCACTGAGCCATATCGGGAATCGGCGGCGTCTGCGCGATGATCTCCGAGATCGGAAACCGCGACTCCCGGCGCACCGCCATGAAGATGCGCGGCATCAGCGGAAAGTGAAACGCCATGTGACATTCGTCGCCACCGGTGCTGGCGTCGCCGAAGTACTCGACGACATCGCCCGGCCACTGATTGGCCTCGGCCAGCAGCACCCGGCCCGGGAACTCGTCATCGACGACTTTGCGGACGCGCTTGAGAAACGCGTGCGTCTCGGGCAGGTTTTCGCAGTTGGTGCCCTCGCGTTCGAAGAGGTAGGGCACTGCATCCAGTCGGAACCCGTCGATGCCCAGGCTCAGCCAAAATCGAATGACATCGATCATCGCCTCCTGTACGGCCGGGTTGTCGTAGTTCAGATCCGGCTGGTGGGAGAAGAACCGGTGCCAGTAAAACTGCCGGCGGACCGGATCGAATGTCCAGTTCGATTCTTCGGTGTCGACGAAGATGATCCGGGCGTCGGTGTACTTCTCGCTGGTGTCACTCCACACGTAGTAGTCGCCGTATGGTCCGTCCGGGTCGCGGCGCGACTCCTGGAACCACGGATGCGACTCAGAGGTGTGGTTCATCACCAGGTCAGTGATAACCCGGATACCCCGTCGATGTGCGGCGTCGACCAGCGCGACGAAATCGTCCACGGTGCCGAACTCGGGCAGCACCTTGTAGAAGTCCCGGATGTCATAGCCGCCATCGCGCAGCGGTGAGTCGTAGAACGGGGGCAGCCAGATGCAGTCGATGCCAAGCCACTGCAGGTAGTCCAGGCGGTCGAGGAGTCCGCGCAGGTCACCCGAACCGTCCGCATTTGCGTCGAAGAACGCCCGGACCAGCACCTCGTAGAAAACGGTATGTTTGAACCAGGTCGGGTCGGCGGGCAGTGCGGCGGCGTTTCCGAAGTCCTTGGCATCCGGGTGCTCGACCACACCTCCTTCGACGCGACTGCCCTCCGCGGGATCATGCCCGACAGCGTCTTTTGCGTCGTTCATCAATTCCACGATGCCACGGGTACCCGAGACTCGCCGCCGGGAATCACCGTTGGCGGCAAGGAAATGGCCAGCCGCCAGGCAATATCCCCGCGTGGATTTCAGGCCGGAGGTCCGTCCGCCAACGTCACGTACGCGGTGCGGTCGCCCTCCCCCCTGGCGCGCCAGTGCAGCGCGATGGTGTCCCCGGGGTGATGCGGGATGAGCACATCCGTCATCGCGGCCGCCCCGTTGATCGGGACGTTGTCGACCCCAGTGATGACGTCACCGGCGGAGACTCCGGCCGCCGCGGCAGGACCGGCGCCGACCACACGTTCGACCCGCGCGCCGTTGCCGCCATTGTCCGTAACGCCCAGGCCGAGGAAGGCGGTCGGGCCGATGTGCACAGTGTTCGAGCCGGCGCCGGCCCGGATGGCGCCGGCGACCCCCATCGCCGTACCGATCGGAATGGCGAAGCCTTGCCCTCTGGACATCTTGTAGCTATCGGTGGCGGCCGTGTTCATGCCGACCACCTGCCCCCCGTTGTTGACGACGGGCCCACCCGAGTCACCGGGCTTGATCGGGGCATCGAACTGGATCAATCCGCCCAGGGTTTCGTCGGTGCCGGTCAGGGTGTCGGTTGCTTGCACGGTCTGGTTGAGCGCGATAACGTGGCCGGCCACCGCGCTGGGCGTTCCCCCTTGGCCACCGGCGTTGCCCAGCGCGACCACCGGCTCGCCGACCTCGACCCCGCCTCCGATTGCGGCGGCGGGCAGGCCACCCGCGCCACGAAGCTGCAGCACCGCGACATCGTGGGTGCGGTCGTAGCCGATCACGTCAACCCCGTACGTCTGGCTGTTGCCGACGTCGAACGCGCTGATGTCGGTGGCGCCCGCGATCACGTGATTGTTGGTCAGCACGACACCGCCCGGATCGATAACAATGCCGGTTCCGGCCCCCACCGCGTTGTTGTAGCCGAATCTGGTGCTGACGTTGACCACCTGCGGCCCCACCTGACCGACGATCCCCGAGGGGTCGAGCGGTGCTGTGGGCCGGTCGCCGAACCGGTCGAGTGCCAGGGTGGATGGCGATGCGGACGTCGGCACCGTCGCCAGGCCCAGACCCAGTCCGACCACAGCCAGCACGCTGACCAACCATGACCACCAGACTGAGCGGTGGTGCCCTTTGCTCATCCCGTACCTCCTGCATCGCGGTGAGAATCAGAATCGCCCCGGCCTTCGGGTCCCGGCGGCACAACAGTGTGTACCTCACCGTAATGCAGGTAGCTACCGGGGACACCGCTCAGGCCCCTGCTTGCGGTCGGACGCTGAGGGGCGGCGCAATGGGATGAGTGAGATGGTGGCTGACGTCGCCGACCTTGTCGATGAGTGTGAGGTCGCGGAAGGAGAACCGCCAGCGGCCGTCGACACGTTCGAAGCGGTCGTGGTAGCGGCCGGTAACGAGCGTCTGCAGCGCAAACTCGTCGGCCGGTGAGCGAAACAACTCACTCCCTGACAACCTACAACGTTCAGGAAATGAGTAGCAGGTTTGCAATCTGCTAACCCCCTAAGCTGGCCTGGTGGGCGAATTCGACCCCAAGGTCAGGTTCACACTGTCCCCGATAGCCCGATTGGCCACGATCACGCCCGACGGCATACCGCACCTGGTGCCGGTGGTATTCGCGGTAGACGCTGACTCGCGGCACGGTCACGACGTTGTGTACACCGCCGTCGACGCGAAGCCAAAAACAACGCGACGGCTCCGCCGCCTAGCCAACATCGAGAGCAATCCACAAGTCAGCCTGCTCGTCGACCACTACGCCGACGATTGGACGCAGTTGTGGTGGGTCCGAGTCGACGGCCTCGCCGCGATTCATCGGGACGGCGAGGCGATGGGTACCGGATACCGGTTGCTGCGCGCCAAATATCCTCAGTACCAAATGGTTTCGTTGAACGGTCCGGTAATCGCGATCACCGTGCGCCGCTGGTCCAGCCGGCACGCCTGATCGAGCGCGACTCTTCGGTCGGCAACGGTTAGCGTTTTCATGTGACGCTTGGCTGTCGTCGGACACTTGGCGATCTGCGCACAATTCGATCGGCCACCGCGATTGCCCTCTGGGTTGCACTGGTGCTGACGGGGTGTTCCTCGAAGTCCAGCAACGAATCGTCACCCAGTACCGGCCCATCGGCCGCGCCGCCGTGCCCTACCGCCCCGATCAACGTGGTAGCCAGCGTGGACCAGTGGGGCGACGTCGTCTCCACGCTCGGCGGAAACTGCGCGAAGGTGACAACGGTCCTGGCGAGTTCGTCGGTTGACCCGCACGACTACGAGCCCGCGCCGGCGGATGCCGAGCACTTCTCCCACGCACAGCTCGTCGTCGTCAACGGGCGCGGGTTACGACGTGTGAGCCTCGAAGCTGGCTGCCACCACCGTTCCTAACGCCCCCGTCGTCAGCGCCGCCGCGGTGACCAAGACCCCAGATGGCGCCAACCCGCATCTGTGGTACAACCCGTCGGCGGTCACCGCCGTCGCCGACGCGGTAACCGCCGAGCTGACCAAGTTGTCTTCCTCGGCGGCCAACTATTTCGCCGGGCAACGGTCCGCATTCAGCGCCGGCCTCAAGCCCTACACGGATCTCATCGCCAAGATCAAAGCGGCGGCGTCGGGCAAATCGTATGCCGCGACCGAGAGCGTGTTCGACTACATGGCGGCGGCACTCGGCCTGGTCAACAAAACCCCCGCAGGCTACCAGCGAGCCGTCACCAACGAGACCGATCCGTCCCCGGCTGACATTGAGGCGTTCCGCACGGAGCTCGCTCACCGTCAGATCGATGTGCTGATCTATAACACCCAGACTCAGGGGTCGGTGCCGCAGGAGATCCGTGCGGCTGCCCAACAGGCCCGCGTGCCGATCGTGGACGTCACCGAGACGGTGGCGCCAGGGGAGAAATCGTTCCAGGGTTGGCAGGTCGACCAACTCGACAGCTTGGCCGAGGCGCTCGATGTTCCCACCTGACCCGGATTCTGACCTGGCTTCCAAGGCGCTGACGTTTGACGACGTCAGCGTTGTGCGCGGCGGACGGCTGCTCTGGTCGGACGCTACATTCGAGGTGCCATCTGGCGCGATGGTCGCCGTCATCGGAACTAATGGATCAGGCAAAACCACACTTCTGCAGGTGATCCTGGGACTGATCCCGGTGGCCTCGGGACACGTCCGGGTATTCGGCAAACGTCCCGGCGAGGACAACCACTCGATCGGCTACGTACCACAGAACTACGCCTTCGGCTCCGATCACGCGATCCGAGCCGCCGACGCGGTAATGCTCGGGCTGAACGGGTACGAGTGGGCCTTCGGGCGCACCACGGCGGCGCAACGTGGCCGAGTCGAGGAAGCCCTGCAGTCGATGGACGCGACGGAATTCGCCGGCAAGCGCCTCTCCGAGTTGTCCGGCGGACAACGCCAGCGAGTGGCGATCGCCGAGGCGCTGGTCGCGCGGCCCAAGCTGCTGATGCTCGACGAGCCGCTGGCATCACTGGACCTACGCGGCCAGCGCGAGATCGTAAAACTACTCCACCGCCTGCACAAGGATCTGGGTGTCACGATTCTCGTCGTCGCGCACGATCTGAATCCTCTGCTGAAGGTGATAGACAGCGCGATCTACCTGCTCGATGGGCACGCGCATTACGACACCATAAACAACGTGGTCGACGACGCGTTGCTCAGCCACCTCTATGGCACCCCGATCGAAGTTGCCCACACCCCGCTCGGAGACCTCTACATGAGGAGCGTCTTATGACAACCCATCTGGTCGCCGTGGGCTACCAGGAAGACTGGTGGCCCACATTGACGTCTCCGTTCATGCGCGATGCGCTGCTGGGCGGGACCATCGTGGAGCTCGCCGCCGGCCTCATCGGTTACTTCGTCGTTGTGCGCAATACCGCGTTCGCGGCGCACGCCCTGGCAGAAATCGGCCTGCCGGGCGCGACGGGTGCGGTATTGGTCGGTCTGCCCGTTGCTTTCGGCCTCGGGGTCTTCTGCATGGGTGGCGCGCTCGTCATCGGCGTGCTGGGCAAACGGGCCGCCGAGCGCGATGTCGCCACCGGGACAGTCTTGGCGATGGCCGTCGGCCTGGCACTGTTCTTCAACTCACTGGCCACCAAGGCATCCAGCACCATGACGAACGTCCTGTTCGGAAACCTCCTGGCCATCTCGCATGAACAGCTGGTCACTTTCGCGGGCCTGTTGATCCTCCTGGCTGTCAGCATTGGCTTCATCTATCGCCCATTGCTGTTCGCGTCGGTCAACTCTCAGGTCGCCGAGGCCAAAGGCGTACCGGTGCGGGCGTTGTCGATCATCTTCATGGCACTGCTGGGGCTCGCTGTGACGATGGCCGTTCAAGCCGTCGGAACCTTGCTGCTTTTCGCCCTCGTCATCACCCCCGCCGCGACCGCCATCATGCTGACACCCCGGCCCAGCATCGCCATGCTCATCTCGGCGGTCATCAGCTTGGTGTCGGTCTGGCTCGGGCTCGCGGTGTCGGCGATGTTCGATCTGCCACCGAGCTTCGTCATCGTGGCTATCGCCTGCACGGCATGGTTCGTCGTGTGGGTGGCAAATCACCACGTTCGGTTCCGGATCCATCGATCCGGCCCGGCGGTCTTGTGGTCGACGGTAGTTGGGGGAATGGTAGCTAGGTAGGTGTACGGCAAGACGCAACCTGGGAAACTTGGAGGAAAGTCATGGCGGACAGAGCGAATACTTCCCAGGGTGCGGGAGTCGCTCCCACCGCGAACGGTCCGGGCGACGTTCGCAATGTGGTGCTGGTGGGGCCGTCGGGGGGCGGCAAGACCACCCTCGTCGAGGCTCTGCTGGTAGCGGCCGGGGTGCTGTCCAGGCCCGGCTCGGTCACCGACGGCAGCACGGTCTGCGATTACGACGAGGCCGAAATCCGGCAACAGCGATCGGTGGGCGTTGCGGTGGCGTCCCTGTCACACGACGGCATCAAGGTCAACCTGGTCGACACACCCGGGTACGCCGACTTCGTCGGCGAGCTGCGTGCCGGGTTGCGCGCCGCGGATTGCGGGCTGTTCGTGATCGCGGCAAACGAAGGCGTCGACGAGCCGACCAAATCCCTGTGGCAGGAATGCAGCCAGGTCGGCATGCCCCGCGCCGTGGTGATCACCAAGCTCGATCATGCCCGGGCGAACTACCAGGAGGCACTGTCGGCCGCACAAAACGCGTTCGGCGACAAGGTTTTACCGCTTTACCTGCCGACCGGCCTACCATCCTGCGAAGGCCTGATCGGATTGTTGTCGCAGACGCGCTACCAATACGCCGGCGGCAAGCGGACGACGCACCCGCCGGACCCGTCGGATGCCGATCGGATTGAGGGCGCCCGCGGCACCCTGATCGAGGGAATCATCGAGGAATCCGAGGACGAGTCCCTGATGGAACGTTATCTCGGCGGCGAAACGATCGACGAGTCAGCGCTCATCGAGGACCTGGAGAGAGCCGTTGCCCGGGGTTCGTTTTTCCCGGTGATCCCGGTGTGCAGCAGCACAGGCGTCGGCACCCTGGAACTGCTGGAGGTTGCCACCCGCGGATTCCCGTCTCCGATGGAACACCCGCTCCCGGAGGTCTTTACCCCGCAGGGGGCTCCGCACGCCGGGCTGGCCTGTGACGCTGACGCGCCGTTGCTGGCAGAGGTGGTGAAG
Organism: Mycobacterium sp.; assembly: GCA_035515675.1. Lineage (GTDB taxonomy): Bacteria > Actinomycetota > Actinomycetes > Mycobacteriales > Mycobacteriaceae > Mycobacterium. The sequence goes on along the minus strand of DATJBA010000334.1, from coordinate 11,491 downwards.
ACGACGTCAGACCCCTACGTCGGCAGGGTCAGCCTGGTCCGGGTGTTCTCCGGGACCATCAGGCCCGACACGACGGTTCATGTGTCGGGCCACTTTGCGTCGTTTTTCGGGGCGTCCAACGGGAATGGACATACGCACCCCGACCATGACGAAGACGAACGCATCGGGGTCCTGTCCTTCCCGCTCGGCAAGCAGCAGCGCCCCGCACCCGCCGTGGTGGCAGGCGACATCTGCGCGATCGGCAAGCTGAGCCGGGCCGAAACCGGCGACACGCTCTCGGACAAGTCCGAGCCCCTCGTGTTGAAACCCTGGACAATGCCTGAACCGCTGCTGCCGGTCGCCATTGCGGCTCATGCCAAGACCGACGAAGACAAACTGTCGGTCGGACTGGGCCGATTGGCCGCAGAAGACCCGACACTGCGGATCGAACAGAATCAGGAAACGCATCAGATCGTGCTCTGGTGTATGGGTGAGGCCCATGCCGGTGTTGTCCTCGACGCGCTGGCCAACCGGTACGGCGTCACCGTGGACACGGTGGAACTCCGTGTTCCGCTGCGGGAAACCTTCAGCGGCAAAGCGAAAGGCCACGGCCGCCATATCAAGCAGTCCGGCGGACACGGCCAGTACGGGGTGTGCGACATCGAGGTGGAGCCGCTGCCGGAAGGCTCCGGATTCGAGTTCCTCGACAAAGTGGTCGGCGGAGCGGTGCCGCGGCAATTCATCCAGAGCGTGGAGAAGGGTGTGCGCGCGCAGATGGAAAAGGGAGTGCACGCGGGTTACCCGGTGGTCGACATCCGGGTCACTCTGCTCGACGGCAAGGCTCACAGTGTGGACTCGTCGGACTTCGCGTTCCAGATGGCGGGTGCGCTGGCGTTGCGGGAGGCAGCGGCGGCGACGAAGGTGACCCTGCTCGAGCCCATCGACGAGATCTCGGTGCTGGTACCCGACGATTTCGTCGGTGCGGTGATGGGCGACCTGTCAGGCCGTCGCGGCCGAGTGCTCGGCACCGACACCGCGGGCAACGAACGCACCCTGGTCAAGGCCGAAGTACCTCAGGTCGAGCTGACACGGTACGCAATCGACTTGCGCTCACTGGCGCACGGGGCCGCGTCATTCACCCGTTCGTTTGCCCGCTACGAACCCATGCCGGAATCCGCAGCCGCCCGGGTCAAGACTACTGCTCGAAATGCCTGACAAGGCGACTTGAGATTAGGACCTATGTCGACATTCAACGGGCTTCCCGCCCACATCCTGCTCAACCATTTCGTCGTGGTCCTGGGCCCGCTGACAGCGATACTGGCGATCCTTTGTGCGCTGTGGCCTGCGGCGCGACGACGGCTGATCTGGCTGGTTCTGCTGCTCGCTGTGGGCACCCTCGCCCTGACCCCGTTGACCACCAGCGCGGGTGCGTGGTTGGGCGCCCGGGTCGGTACGTCGCCCGCACTAACGACGCATGAGGAACTCGGCGAAACTCTCATCTACATCGTGGCGGCCCTCGTGGCCTCTGTCGCGCTGCTAGCCGCCGTCCACATTCGCCAGACGCGCGGACATACCGTCAAATTCGCTCTGCACTCGGTGGTCGGGGTGCTGGTGATCGTCGCCGCCGTGGCTACCTTGGTGCAGACCTACCGCATCGGCGATTCGGGTGCGCGAGCCGCGTGGGGAAACTTGACGTCGTCCGCCGAGTGAGCATTTGTCGTCGACAAACCCTTTGCCGCAGTTTTTTGGCGCCGCCGGCCGCGTCACGCCCCGCGGCCGAACTGTTCGGCCACAGCGCGGCGGTCCAGCGAACCCTTTGCGGTATGCGGCAGCGCGCTCGCTTCCCGGAAGCTGGCGGGCACCTCGAAGGCCGCCAGCCGCGCGCGGCAAAACTCCGCAAGCTCGGCCGGAGTCGGCGAGGCGGATCCCCGGGGAACAATCACCGCCGCCACCGTCTCCCCGTACATCTTGTGCGGTACGCCAAACACTGCCACCTCGAGAACATCGGGATGGCTGGCCAGGATGGCCTCGACGCGCTCCGGCGAAATCTTCTCGCCGCCCCGGTTTATCAGTTCCTTGATCCGGCCGCGGATGGTCAGGTCGCCTGCCGCCGACAGGGACCCCAGGTCACCGGTGCGCAGCCATCCGTCGGTGAAGTTGGCGGCGGTTATCGCCGGATCGCCGAGGTAGCCGCGCACCACGGTGGGACCATGCAGCCAGATCTCCCCGACGGCTTCCGCGGGCAGGGGCTGGCCGTCGGACCCGCTGATCCGGATTTCGGGTCCAGTCGACCGGCCGACCAGACCAGGTACTGCAGCGGGGTTTTCATTTTGTTCGATAACTGTCGTGGCCACCTGGTGGGTGGCCTCAGTCATGCCCAAAGCACACACCACCGGTGCCGAGAACGTGTCTTGCAGCGCCTGCGCCGTTTCGCCAGTGAGCGGGGCGCTGCAACTGCGGATGAAACGCAAAGCGGCTCGTTTGCTCCCCGGCTGGTCAGTCTTGGTGCGCTCCAACAAGATCTGGTGAATCGTCGGGACCGCGGTGTACCAGGTGGCCCGCACGGCGTCGATGTCGTCCCAGAACGTGTGCGCGGAGAACCGCCCGCGTGCGGGCAGCAACACCGTACCTCCGGATGCCAGGGTCGCCAGCAGCGCGGCGAGCAGCCCGTGACCGTGGTAGAGCGGCATCACCGCGACCGTCGCATCCCGCGGGCCGAGCCCGTATCCGGCGATGATGGCCCGCACCGAGGTGGCGATGTTTTTGTCGGTCCAAGGGACCATCTTCGGCACACCCGAGGTTCCGCCCGTGAACATGATCATGGCGTCGTCGTCGTGGAGACCCTCGGGCGTCGAAATGTCTCGCTTCGGCGCCGCGGCGGCGTCCAAGTTGACCGCCAGGGCGCCGTCATCGCGGCCGACGGTCACCCCGATCGGCCACCATGGCAATGTCGGCTCCCGCTTGTCGTCGGCGCCCTCTGGGTCAAAGCGGTCGACGAGCGCCACCCGCGCGCCCGCCGCCTCGCTCCGGGCGCCCTGCTCGCTGACGGGCAAGGCCGGATCCAACGGGACCACGATCAGATCCGCCCGCGACGCCGCCAACAAGCCGACGACGAATTCGGCGTTGCTACCTGCACGCAGCGCGACCCGATCACCCGGCAGCAGGCCACCCCGGTTCAGCTGCCCGGCCAGGTCGTCAACCAGTCGGACCAAGTCGCGGTAGCTGACCGGTATGCGATCGGAGGTGACGACGAGCGCCGCCGCCTCCGGCGACCGGGTCGCCGCCGCCTCGACCAGATCGATGATGCGCAGGCTCCGAAATTCCTCGGTCTGCTCCGCCACGCGCTGTTCAGCCGCAACTTCGTTACCGGCGATCGACTCAGACTTCATCGCCACGTTCCTTCCGCTCGAAGTGTGAAAGCATCTGCTCGCACCATGCCGCGTTAACGCCCCCTCCGTCCAATACCGATCCGCTCACGACCGATAACTGGTAACTATTGAACTGGCGTGACTGGCGCTGATCAGCGGTCGATAGACAGCGTGAATCGGTGCATAGCGGCTTAGCTTTGGACACCTGCGGGGCACCGGGACCACAGTGATGACTGAGGCGCATTACTGGGATACCGACCGGGCGAACCCGCCCGCCGACCACATGCACACGAGGAGTCGTCACCATGACCACAGTTTCGGCATCTTCCAGCGAAGCGCCGGAGTCGACGCATTTGACCGACGGCTTCCACGTGGTCGTGGATGCCCTCAAGGCCAACGACATCGACACCATCTACCGGGTCGTCGGCATCCCGATCACCGACCTCGCCCGCATCACGAAGGCGTCTGGAATTCGCTACATCGGCTTCCGGCCGGAGACCTCAGCCGGCAATGCCGCTGCCGCTGCCGCGGTCGAGACCGGCAAGCCTGTGGTCGCGATCGAGGATGACAACTCATTTGGCTTTTCCGGCATGGAAATCGAGACCATCTGCCGCTACCGGCTGCCAGTGACCGTTATCATCCCCGACAATGGTGGCGTCTACCGCGGCGACGAAGCGCCAACGGGGAACGATCCGGCGCCCACCGTGCTGAACGCGCGGGCGCGTCATGAACGGATCGCAGAGGCGTTCGGCGGCAAGGGATATCATGTCACCACGCGGTCCGAGCTGCACTCGGCACCGGTCGAAGCACTTGCCTCGAACGGGCCGTCGATCATCGACTGCGAACTGGACCCGGCAGCTGGGTGGAAAGCGGACATCTGGCGAGCCTCAACCCGACCAGTGCAGCCGCACCGACGCCGTCTGCGGTCAGCGCCGATGCGTGATTCTCAGTAGCTGCGCGTCGAAGAACTCGCTCAGCGCCAGCCGTCGGGCAGATGCGGTGAGTGCACGGGCGATTGGTGAACCCGGCCCCGCGGAGTTGGTGGCCAGCGCGATCTTTGCTTTCAGGGCTGGGTCGGCCATTTCGACCGCGCGGACCTCGGCGCGCAGCGGCGACGTCCACAGCCAGGTGTGAGGAACGATGCACGCCCAGTTGCCTGTGGCGACCTGCGCGAATAACGAAGCGACGGAGTCAGTTTCAACTTGCGGGGTAACGGTGACGGCGTGGGCGGCGAAGGCTTCGTCAATGATCTGGCGGTCCCGCATGTCGGCCGTAAGCAACGCAAGTGGCAACTGCGCGGCCTCCGGCCACGTCAGCGTCGATGCACCAGAGGGCAACATGTCCGTCGGCGACAGCAACACGTAGTGCTCCTCATAAAGCGGCACCAGGTTCGTGTCGTGAGCGTCTTCGGGCGCGGCGTGCACTATGGCGGCGTCCAGCTCAAACTCGCGCAGGCGTCGGTACAGTTCGGTGGCAGCCAGCCGGGAATGGATCTGCACCTTCGCCAACGGGTGCGCCGAACAAAACGCCGAGAGCACCAGCGACGCTGTCGTCGAGGCGGTCGGAACGGTGCCCAGCCGAAGCGTTCCGGTGATCCCCGATCGCACGGCGTGTACCTCGGCCTTGAACGCATCGTGTTCGGCGAGAATCCGCTTGGCCCACACGACCAACCGCTCCCCTTCGGGCGTGAGGCTCTCAAAGGTGCGTCCACGATTGATCAGCGTGACGTTCAGCTCGCGTTCCAGCTTGGCGATCGCGGCGGATAGCGCGGGTTGCGAAACGTAGCACTTCTCGGCCGCCCGGGCGAAGTGCCGCTCCTGGGCGACCGCGACAAAGTACTCCAGTTGACGGAAGAGCACCTGCACCTCCTCGGCCTTCGGGCACCGATTCTCGCTGAGGCTAACGCGTCGCTAACACCAGCCAATCCAGCGTCTCCGACAAGTCCAGGACTTCCACCCCGATGTCACGGCACTCTTTGATGCCCCGCTCGTACAGACCCGACACCGCATCGGATACCAAGACAACCCGGAAGTCGCGTTCGGAAGCCTCGTAGATCGACGTCCGAGGGCAGTTGGGGAAGTTGCAGCCCGCGAAAACAATTGTGTTACTGCCGCTTTCACACAAGTGTCGCTTGAGCTTGGTGTGGTAGAAGGCGCCCCACCTCGGTTTGTACATCACGTGCTCAGTGGTCCCGACTTGTTGCAAGCCACCGGAGAGCAGCAATTCATGGTCCAGTTCAACAACATTGGGCAAGAGTTCGGCGGCAATCTGCGATCCGGCACTGCCCGGCAAGGCGATTCGCGCCCCCTGCTCTATTGCTTGTCGCCGCACCAGGTCGACGTTCGACCCGTCCGGCCGGTACAGCCGGACGACATGCACGATCGGGAGCTCACGGTCGCGGAAGGCTTTCGCCAACTTGGCCATTGCCGAGATCGCCGCACTCGTACCCTCAACCCGCATCGGGGCATCATCGAGGTAGAAGTCGCGCTGCACGTCAATCAGCACGAGTGCGGCCGAGCCCGCCAATGGACGCGTGTAGCCATCGCCTAGGGTCATGCTCGCTCCCTCTCCGACTGCCCAAAAGGTGGTGTCGTGACCCGCTCGGTCTCGAACGGCGATCCGCCCGTGACGGGATCGAACTGCACCGGTGATCGGATCGTTATCACGACGATCGGGCTAATGCGCCATTGTTTGCTAAAGCCTGTATTGGGTAGACAGCCACTAGAATAGTTGTGTTGATCGCAGCCATCTCGGAGGGTAGACGCTATGCGTCGAGGGGTTCGTTATCTATCTGTTATGGTCGCGATCACGGTGATGGGTGTGGCCGGATCGGGCACCCGCAGCTTAGCCGCAGTCCCTGCACCGGAGCCCGTTCCCGGAGTTGCCTCGGTTTTGCCCGCTAATGGCGCGGTGGTGGGCGTGGCGCACCAGGTCGTCGTGACGTTTACCGCTCCGGTGATCGACCGTGTCGCCGCCGAACGGTCCATCCACGTGACGTCGCCGAGCGGTATGCCCGGACGCTTCGAGTGGGTCCAGAACAATGTCGTGCAGTGGGTTCCGAACCACTATTGGCCTGCACACACCCACGTCTCGGTGGGAGTGCGGGCCTTGACGACGGGCTTTGACACCGGTGACGAGTTACTAGGTGTTGCCAGCATCTCCGCGCACACCTTCACCGTCAGCAGAAACGGAGAAGTGCTCCGTACCATGCCGGCGTCAATGGGCAAGCCCACCCGCCCCACACCGATCGGCAACTTCACCGCCCTGGAAAAGCAGCGCACCGTGGTCATGGACTCGCGGACCATCGGTATCCCGCTCAGCTCCCCTGAGGGATACAAGATCACCGCCCAGTACGCGGTCCGTGTCACCTGGAGCGGCGTCTATGTGCACTCGGCCCCATGGTCGGTAGACTCCCAGGGCTACGCGAACGTCAGTCATGGATGCATCAACCTGAGCCCGGACAACGCCGCGTGGTACTTCAACAACGTGAACGTCGGCGACCCCATCGAAGTCGTAGCGTAACCGTCGCCAGTCTTCCGCAGCGCACTATGGGCGGCGAAAATCGGTGCAGACGAAGACATTCCGCACCTGTCGACAGCTCTGATCGACAAGTATGCCTAGAAGCATTCCGGCACATACGCGCACAAACCCGCCGGTAGGAGCCGGTTCGCCGCCTATGCTGGCGTGGGGCAGGGGCATATTCGCGCAGAAGGAGACCGAGATGACAGCCGCAGTAGCGCGCGCTGTGCGGTTCGACCGTTACGGGGGCCGTGAGGTGTTGTACGTGGCGGACGTCGATATGCCGTCGCCCGGGCCGGGCGAGGTGGTGGTCGAAGTTCGCGCCGCCGGGATAAACCCCGGCGAGGCCGGGATCCGCGTCGGGGCGCTGCACGAGATGTTCCCGGCCACATTTCCGTCCGGCGAGGGTAGCGACCTCGCCGGTGTCGTGACCGCGGTAGGACCCGGAGTCACCGAGTTCTCCGTCGGAGACGAGGTCCTCGGGTTCAGCTTGCGCCGGTCCAGCCACGCCACCCACACCGCGGTCCCAGTGGGTCAACTGATCCGCAAACCTCCTCAATTGAGTTGGGAGGTCGCCGGTTCGCTGTACGTCGTCGGTGTGACGGCGTACGCCGCTGTCCGCGCGGTGGCGCCGCAACCGGGTGAGACGGTCGCCGTCTCGGCGGCTGCGGGCGGAGTCGGCAGCCTTGTCGTGCAACTTTTGATCCTGCGCAAGGCGCGGGTGCTTGGCATCGCGGGGCCAGGCAACGCCGACTGGCTACGCGCCCATGGCGTCACCCCGATCGCTTACGGTGACGGGCTGGCTGCACGGCTGCGAGAGGCGGCGCCGAACGGAATCGACGCGTTCGTCGACTTGTTCGGCCCGCAGTACGTCCAGCTTGCCGCGGATCTCGGGGTGGCACCCGAGCGGATCGAGACCATCATCTCGTTTCAGAAGGCCGTCGAAGTCGGCGCCAAGACCGAGGGCAGCATGGACGCATCGACACCGGAAGTGCTCTCCGAAATCGCCGACCTGGTCGCTACCGGCGCCATCGATTTCGACATCGCCGCCACCTATCCGCTCGACCGGGTCGCCGATGCCTTCGCTGAACTCGAGCAGCGGCATACCCATGGCAAAATCGTTCTGCTTCCGAACGGTTCGCCGTAACCGCCGGCTTATCGCCTCGACTGGCTCCGGTCGTCAGGCCAAACCGGCCTGCACGACTTTGACCACGACCAACACGCAGGCCAGAACCAGATAGACGCGCAGCGTCAATAGCCCGGCCCGACGCACCGGCGAAATAACCGGCCGATCCAGTGTCGCTAATGCGGGCATGGTCCAGTTTGCGCGCACCTCACCACGCACGGCCCTGCGTTCGGCACGCGTCAACTTCGGGAGTTCGTCGAGCGCCTTTTGATCGGGATCCGCTGCACCGAGCGCCTGCCCCGCGGTTTCCGCGTTGCGTCGGTCGGCGAACCAGCCGATGGCAAAGACGGTGGCAGCGCCGACAATGCCGAGCGCGGCACCGATACCCAGGCCGCCCACCAAAGCCGCAGTGGACAGGCGGGGGAAGAAGGTCACTGCGGTCAACATCAGCGACAGCACCACCAGCGACCAGACGATCATCCACGCCAAGGCATTCTGGCGGAAGGTGTTCACCCATGGACCCAGCACGTGGCGGTCGTTGCATAACAGAACCAAGAACACCGTCGCCGAGGGCAGCAGGACACCAGCAAGAGCCTGCACCCCTTGGGTGATCAGACCGAGGACGTGATCGGGACTGAACGCGACCGCAGCCGATACCCCAAGCAGCGCAGCGTAGCTGCCGTAGAACAGTGGGGCCTCGGTCATCTTCCAATGCAGCGAATGTGGCTTACCCAGGGCGTCACCGAGCGCATAGGTGGTGGACAGCCCCACGACGTTCGCTCCGATCAGCGACGCGTCGAGCAAAATGACCGCAAACAACACGCCGACCGTATGCCCGACGTGATTGGACAGCTGCGACGCGACCGCTCCAGCATCGGTGAAGTTGCCTGCGTCGGTAGTGCCGCCCAGCCCGAAGGCGGCGGCTGCCATCAGCGCGATCGCCCCGCCAATAACCCCGACGATGCCGATACTCAGATCGGCTCTTCCATAGCTCATCCAGCGCGGCGTGATGCGCTTGTCGACGACGTTGGACTGCTGGAAGAACAACTGCCACGGCGCCACCGTGGTGCCCACAATCGCCATGATGAGCAGCAGCACGACGGAGTCGGGTTTGCCGGGCAATGAGGGCATCAACCCGTGAATGCTTGGGCCCAGGGTCGGGTGCACCGACAGCAGAACCGGGATGATCGCGACGTTCACCGCGATCAGCAAGAAGGTCACCTGCTCCCAACGGCGGAATGAGCCACCGGCCACCACCGCAAACAGCAGCACCGCGGCGGCCGGTATCGCGATTGTCTTGGGGCAGCCCAGAAATCCGAGCGCCAATGACACCCCGATGAATTCGGTGACGATCGTCAACGCGTTGAGAATCAACAGGTCACCGACGCTGAACGCGCCCCAGAACTTGCCGAATCGCTCGAAAATCAGCCGCGCATGCCCTACCCTGGTGACTGCCCCCAGCCGCAGTACCATCTCCTGGTTCACGTACAGCACCGGGATCAGTAGCACCAGCGTCCATAGCAGGTTCATCCCGTAGTTCTGTCCGGCTTGCGTGTAGGTCGCGACACCACCGGCATCGTTGTCGCCGAACATCACGATCAGTCCGGGCCCGGTGATGACCATCAGCAAACGCAATCGCTGCCAACGGCTGCGGCCCATGTGGGTGGCGTCCCGCCCGATACGGCCAAAAGCGCCAATGATGTCGCCGACGTGCGCCGAATCCAGCACCGCCGAACCGGATGTGTCGGGTGTTACCCGTGGTGCCGCATGGGTTTCGGTCTGCAACGTGGCGCGGTTCGTGGTCGCAGGCGTCCCGACGGCACCGAGTGCCTCAGTCGAGATGGAAGTCATGGGTTTCTCGCTATCTCAAAGAGTCGTGCTGGGTCCGAACGGTCAGGGAACTTCGGTCGGGGAGGTTTCAGCGAACGCGTGCCCAGCGCCGGGCACCGTATCGGCGCCCGGCGCTGGGTGCATCGGGGTGGAACGGTTCACCGGTCGTCGTCCGCACTGGTCGACGGGTGCCCACCCAGCGAGGCCGTGATTACCGCAATCGGCATCCGCGAGACATACAGGTTCGCCCGCTCCTGCGGACTCAGCGTGCACCGCACGCGCAACCTGCTCATCAGTCGCCGGGCCGAACGCAGCATCGACCGTCCGCGCCCACTCGTAAGGCCGGAAAGACGGTGTGTAACAACAAAAGCCATGATCTTCTCCTCCCGGAAGCCCGATCGGCTCGTGTCATCGGCACCCGGGCACGAATGGCAGCTCGCGGATCGTCAAACGCGCACGAACTACCGAAACGCCCGAGAAAGCTTAGGCGGCAGAAAGAATGCCGGAACCGGATCGGGACAAGACGGATTTCGCACAGGGACTATCGCTGGGACTCATCTCGCCCTCACCTCCTCACGGCCAGGACACACGCGGGTGTCACCACATTCACCTGAACGGAAGAGGCACGAATGATCGGCGGTGAACCGCCGATCGCACCCCTCTCGTCGGAGCTTCGGCACTGCACGGCGTATCCGGAACATCGTCCGGAAGCCACTTGGACTCAACCCTTGAGCCGGGCAGAGCTGTCCTGACCCGGGGCGTCTCTCGACGTTCGGGGTCAGTGGCCTGTATCCACGCAGACGCCTCACCTACCGAGGTGCTTGCAGATCCATGCTTACACTGCGACCCAGTGCCCGTCAAACTACTTTACGTAACCATGACGTTAGCTTGTCGTAACCAACATCCGCCTACCGTTCCTTGTCAGTGAGCAGAAGTGACTTCTGCTCGGTTTGCGGCCCGAACGGTCTTAGCCGCGGCGGGCGGGTGTTCTCCGGTGGACCGGCACGCCTCAGTGCGGGCGTGCGGTGAACCGGAACTGCCGTGCCTGCCACCGTGGCTCGCGCGACGATTAGGCCTGGCCGGTGGTGTGCCCGCAGCGGTCCTTCCCCCGCAAGCGGGAGGGCCCACACCGCAGGTAGGGGAGTGCCCCCAGTCCGCTGCGGGATCCTGCCGACCGTCGCCGGATCGCCAATGCGAGACCACGTCCGCCGATCACGCCCACGCACCATGATGGCGGTGACAGCGGGCAGATCGGAAGTCTGCTGCTAAGGAGAGTGCCCTCGCGTTGATTGCTGCTTCGGCTGCGGCCGTCGACAACGACGATGGTGACGCCACGGCAACCGCCGACCCGCACGCCCACCCAGCACCGTGTCGCTACCCATGCGCCGCATCCTGCCATGCACCCCCGACAAGCAATGGCCACCCGCGCGCGCCGACTCACTCCTGCTCCGTATCACGCACTTCTGCTCACATCCCCCAAGGAGCTGGAACCGTTGCGAGTGAGTGATCTTTAGTGGTCACGCGACTTGCACCCCGTCTTGGGGTTGTTCCCCGGCCGGGTGGCCGGTTCCCTTCCGCGCTTCACGGCCACCTGCCCGGCTAGGCCGGGTCTTACGGTCGGCTCCACGCTTGACGGCGGCCCCAACTGGGCCGACGACGCTAACGGTGT
>DATJBA010000333.1:0-10852 GCA_035515675.1 Mycobacterium sp. | reverse complement strand
GCCGTACGGTGGGCCGCACGTGAGGCGACCATGCGCAACATCGGACTGACCCTCGTGCACGTCTCAGAACCGCCGGCCGTCTGGCCGGCGGCCCCGATCCCGGCCGTGATCTACCAACGGCACCAAGAAGGGGCCCGCCAGATCGTCGCCGATGCGATCAAGGTCGCCGAAGACAGCGTGCCGAAGGGCAATCGACCCGAGATCGACAGCGAACTGTTGTCCGCAGCGCCCATACTTACCCTTATCCACCTGTCCAAAGAGGCGCACATGATGGTGGTCGGCTGCCGCGGACAAGACGCACTGCAGCGGACCCTGCTCGGCTCGGTCAGCACCGGATTAATCCATCATGCCCACTGCCCGGTCGCGGTGATCCACGACGAGGCCCCAATCCTGCTGGAACCCTCGCAATTACCCGTCTTGGTCGGCATCGACGGCTCACCGGCATCGGAGCTGGCCACCGCGATCGCCTTCGATGAGGCCTCTTTCCGCGGCGTGGACCTACTGGCCGTGCACGCCTGGACCGACTCAGACACCTCGGGCGTGCTCAGCAAGCAATGGTCGACCCTGCAATCGCGGGCAGCCGAAATCCTTGCCGAACGCCTGGCCGGTTGGCAGGAACGCTATCCCGACGTCACCGTTCACCGCCGGCTGGTGTTCGACTGCCCGGCGCGCCATCTGCTCGAGGAATCCGAGTCCGCCCAACTCGTCGTGGTCGGCAGCCACGGCCGGGGCGGATTCGCCGGAATGCTGCTCGGATCGGTCAGCACCGCCGTCGTACACGCGGCCCGCATCCCGGTGATCGTCGCCCGCCCACACTAATACGTTGTCCCCCACCATCTTTGGAGGCTATTCGACATGGGCGGCATCCCGATAGGACGGATCGCCGGATTCCCGGTCAGTGTCAACTGGAGCGTACTGGTCATCCTCTGGTTGTTCACCTGGAGCCTGGCCTCCACGTTGCCCGCCGCCGTACCCGGCTACTCGAAGGGGCCTACTGGCTGGCTGGGGCGTGCGGTGCGCTGATCTTGCTCGGATCCTTGCTGGCCCACGAACTGACGCATGCGATCCTCGCGCGCCGCGCCGGCGTCACGGTGTTCGACGTCACGCTGTGGCTGTTCGGCGGCGTCACACGCCTCGGGGGCCAAGCCAAGACACCCAAAGAAGCGTTCCGGATCGCGGTGTCGGGTCCGTTAATGAGCCTGGTGCTCGCGGCGGTCTTCGCCGGCGGGGCTTATGGACTCGGCGCACTTGGGGTCGCACACATCGTGGTCGGCGTCGCATGGTGGCTCGCAGGCATCAACCTGCTACTAGGCCTGTTCAACCTGCTACCAGGCACTCCGTTGGACGGCGGGCGGGTCCTGAAGGCTTACCTGTGGCGCCGCTACGGCGATCCCGTGCGGGCCGGCGTCCGCGCCGCACGCGCCGGGCGGATCCTGGCGTTCATTCTGATCGCCCTCGGACTGCTGGAATTTTTGGCGGGGGCCCTCGTCGGTGGCGTGTGGTTGGCGTTTATCGGATGGTTCATCTTCGCCGCTTCCCGCGAGGAGGAAGCACAGGTGATAACCCGACAAGCCATCGCCGGTGTCCGCGTCGCCGACGTCATGACCGCCGATCCCCACACTGCTCCCGCCGACATCACCATCGAGGATTTCATCCAGCGCTACCTGCTGGGCGACCGCCACTCAGCGTATCCGGTTGCCGACCGCGACGGATCGATCATCGGGCTGATCACCCTGGCGCAACTGCGCGGCATCGCACCGAGACAGCGGGCTGCCACCCTAGTGCGCGAGGCCGCGATACCCCTACCCCGGGTGCCCACCGCGGCACCGCACGAGCCACTCACCCCACTGCTGCAGCGTCTGGGATCAGACGCCGGCAACCGCGCTCTTGTCGTCGACGCGGGCCGTCTGGGTCGGCATCGTCACCGCCAGCGATCTGAGCCGATTGATCGACGTGTACCAGATCGCATCTCCACCAGGCGGTGCCGCTCACCGGCACTGACCGTCCAATTTACCCACTCTTCCAGCAGCTACAGATGTTGCGGGACAAGGTCTTTCGGGTCAGGACAGTCAATGAGATCACAGAGCACCATCCAGCTTCGTGCGCTCGCACGCTCGCGCCGAACCCTCCGGGCCGGCAATGGGACCTTTGGGCGCGGCCTTGAAGACGTTTGACCCCTCGCCCCGCGGTTGGCCGGGTGCGATGGTGGCAGTGCCGACGAAACCCAGGGCCCGTCCCGAAATACCGTGTTGGTCGAGTAAGGCCAAACCGCCTTGGCCTCTAGACCCAGCGTCGCAAGACGGGGATGCCGCGTTTGCTAATGCTAATGGAGTGGACGTATTCCAAAGCTGCGCTATACGTCAGGAAGGCAGGAGCACCGATCACGTGCCTGCCGTGAGGTCGCTATTGACCGTGCGGGGCTCGAGCCAAACTGAACCAGACCAAACCACTTGACACCCAGCCGGGCCTCGGCAGAATTTCGTTGTCTCGCCATGACTCTCGAAGCGGTCTGACCAGTCGAAACCGTCTCAAGCCATCCCCCGTCGACTCCCCTGATTCGCCTCTAGCTGATGCGGCAACGTCGTGACAACGTCGGTGCCGGACTCATGGACTGTCAGAGTGTCTGCACCGTTTGCTGGCACGTCTCGACGTCATTCGGATTCGTCTGAGGACGAGGGGCGCCACAGCCCGGCGCAAGTCTGGGGTACCGCTGCATGGAAGCAACGGAATGGGAGCGGCGAGCTTGAATGCCGTGACGGTACCGCAATGCCTTCATCGCCCACCTCGACGCCGATGACCAGCGCTGGGCCCACATCAGCCTCGTCCCGCGAGCTTTCGACCTGAGGTCAAGGTCGGTGGCTGACTCACGCGAGCGCGGTTACCGCGTTTGGTTTTACAACTCTCATATTTTCCCGCATTATTCGCAGCTCTTCCTGGATCGGACAGTCTGTGACTGGATTCGCCTGTCATACATGTCAAGGGGCACTTCTGTTCGATATCATGTTGTGCCGCAGCATATTTCGCCGCGATGCGATCACACTAGTTACCGATAAGATATTCGCAGTGCCGCATCGAGGACTTGTCGGAACAGACTGCGGGCCGCACCCTGCCGGTGACAACAACGCTCGGGCTCTGATGTCAGGAGAGAACGACTTTCCGGTGCCGCGCTGATACCAATACACAACGGTAAAGCTTTCTTCCAGAGGCGCATTGAAGTGGCGGAAAAGGCCCATCTCGCTAAACCCAGGCCCACCATGCAGATGAAGCAACGGCCGGATTGGTCAGCCCCGCGCCGCGGATCGTCACCCATTGATCGATTCCGCCCAAGCGCTGGTAATCGAGTTCAGCGATGTTGCCGGTAAGGATCTGATCTGTGGCGGTGCGAAATGCCAGTGCGTCCCGGATGCCGCATCGTTCATCGCCCTCCAACCGCGGTGGCGTCCAAAAAGCGGTGTAACAGTGCACCGATGCGGGGGTACCACTCGTGTGATCATGATTTTGTGCGATGGCGACCGAACCGGCTGACGCAATGCCCGCGCGACCAACCACCTACTCGCACAGAAGCTGCGACATAAAGGGGCGGAGCCCGACGATGTGCGTGACCGTGTTGCAATCCCATCCTCTAGCTATGGCAGCGGCGCCGACCAGCGTAGCCGGGTGCCTCCTTGGGGAACGGGTTGGATGGTGAAGGTGCCGTTTGCCTCTTCGGCGCGTTGGCGCAGGTTCGCCAGTCCGCTGGTGGTGATCTCGCCGGGGATGCCTTTGCCATTGTCGATGATGTCGATGCTCAGCCCGTCTGCGACATCGATGTGGATGGTGAGCTGACTGGCATCGGCCTGCCGGACGGCGTTGCTGACGGCTTCTTTGACGACGGCTTCGGCGTGATCGGCCAGGACGGCGTCGACGCTCGACAGTGGACCGCTATAGTGCACCGGGGTGTGTAGCTCCGACCCGGCGGATGCGGCGATCGCCTGATCGAGGCGCTGGTGCAGCCGGATGGCACCGAAGGACCCGCCGTGCAGGTCGAAGATCACGGTGCGGATGTCTTGAATCACCCCTTGCAGGTCATCCACCGCCTGCGACAGCCGCTGCTGCACTTCGGGTGCGCGCACCCGCGGGATGGCGCCTTGCAGCGCCAGTCCGACGGCGAAGAGGCGCCAGATCACGTGGTCGTGCACGCCGCGGGCGATGCGGTCGCGATCGGTCAGCACGTCAAGTTCGCGCATCCGGCGCTGGGTCACCGCGAGCTGCCAGGCCAGTGCGGCCTGGTCGGCGAAGGCGGCCATCATGTCGAGTTGTTCGTCGCTGAATGGATAGGCCCCCGTGCGGCGCAGTATCACGATGACACCGGCGACGGTGTCGGTGGTGCGCAGCGGCAGCACCAGCGCCGGGCCCGCAGCATCGATCAGCCCGCCGTCGACGTCAAAGGTGTCCAACCGCTGCGGGGTGTGCTGCAGAAACGCCCGCCCGACCGAGGTGCCGGCCACCGGCATTGTCTGTGCGGCCACCGCATCGGGCACGCCGGCGCCGGCCAGGTCAGCCACTACCAGTTCGGTGAGTTCAGAATCCGGCGCCTCGGGGTCGGCGGGCACGACGACCAGGGCGAGGTCCGCGCCGGTGAGCGTGACCGCCTGCTCGGCGATGAGGCGAAACACCGTCGCCGGATCGGTTCCGGCCAGCAGTCGGGTGCTGATGTCGCGGGTGGCCGCAATCCAGGATTGGCTGGCCTGGGATCGCTCGTAGAGGCGGGCGTTGTCGATCGCGATCCCGGCGGCGGCGGCCAACGCCTCCACTAGGACTTCGTCGTCGTCGCTGAACGGCTGCCCATTTTGCTTCTCGGTCAGATACAGGTTGCCGAACACCTCATCGCGGATGCGCACCGGCACACCCAGGAAGGTGCGCATCGGTGGATGATGGGGCGGGAACCCCACCGCGGCCGGATGCTGGGCGATGTCATCCAACCGGATCGGCTGTGGATCATCGATCAGCATCCCCAGGACTCCACGGCCCGCCGGCAGCGGCCCGATCATCTCGCAGGTGTGCGCGTCGATGCCCTCGTAGACGAATCCGAACAGTTCGTGGTCATCACCGCGCACACCCAGCGCCCCGTAGCGGGCGTCGACCAACTCGATGGCGGTGTGCACGATGGTGCGCAGCGTCTCATCAAGCCGCAGACCCGAGGTGATCGCCAGCATGGCCTCGACCAGCCCGTCGAGCCGGTCGCGGGCCTGCACGATCTGCGCGATGCGATCCTGGATCTCGCTGAGCAGTTCACGCGGATGCAGCTGCGACAACGTGTCCCGCATTGCATGGCCGCCGGAATCCCCCACCGGCGAGACGTCGCTCACTACTGTGGATATCTTTGCTCCACCGCCCGGACCAGTTGGTGTGGGGCCGCGCTTCACGACAAGCGGGGCCGAGCCGGCGGGCAACCCTTCGACTTCCCCCAGCCCCGTCTCGGCGGCGCCAGCGGCCGACGCATCGAGCTCGCCGAGGAAGTCGGCGCGCAAACCGGAGGTGGTGTCATCGGTGCCCTGTTGTAACGTCTGGTCGTTGTCCTGGTGGCTCACTTGCTGGGCTTGTTTAGCCGTGCAAGTGTCGGGTTGGTGGTCATCGGTGGCCGGGCGCAGCCGCAGTGCTGACCAGGTGCGGTTGATCGACACGTCCTGGACCGCCTCAACGCCGTGTTGGCGAAGGGCTCGGAGTAGCCAGTCCCGGCGAAGATCGATCCCCGGCTGACCGGGGTTGGGGTAGATCACCCAGGCCAGGCGGCCAGCGCGGGCCGCCACATATACCGACCTGAGCCATGCCAGGTCCGCAGGCCGGACTGCAAAGCCAATGACCACATCAGCCTGATCCGGGTTCGAGCCTGCAGTGCTTAGCAGCCTCAACCTCGATTCGGGTGGCGCATTGACCACCGCCACGCTTTGGCCGGGCTTTATCTGCAGCTTTTGCTCAAGCTCTCGGACGCCGGACACCTCTACCATCCACAAATGACATTCACTGCGAATCTAGCATGCATCGTGAACGTAGGAGCGTGAGGCGTACGTTGACAGGCGTACGTTGACATAGGCATCACACGGCGCGCCCGGTGCTTAGCGCTTGATCGCCACGCTGGATGCCAGAATCTTAGCCAGGACTACTACAATTGACATTTACCGCGAATCGATCATTCATGGTGAACGTAGCGTGGGTGAGGCGGATCTTGCCACAAGCCAGTACGCGACGTGACCGGAATGCAGAAGCGACTCGGCAGGTGATCATGCAAGCCGGCCGGGAGCTGTCCGCTACCCAGCCCTACGCTGAGATCACTGGTCTGCAGATCTGTGTGCGGGCCGGGGTCACCCACGGTGCGCTGCAACACCACTTCGGCAGCAAACTGGGGCTATTCATAGCGATATTCGACGATCTGCAAAGCGATGTCGTCGCCCGGGTAGCAGATGCTCTCGCCGATCACGATGATCCGTGGGAGCAGGCACGGGCGGTCACGGGCTTGCTTCTCGACGTCTACACCGATGCGGAATACCAGGCGGTGGTCTTGAAGGAAGCCCCCGCGGCAATCGGATGGCAGCGATGGCGCGAACGTTACCGAATCAACTTCACAGACGTCGTCCGCGAACTCATCGGCAGCTTCGTCGCTGCGGGCCTGGTCAAGCATTCACCCGCCATGGTGACCGCCACACTCAACGGAGCGCTCACCGAGTTGTCGTTTGAGATCGCGCAGTCCAACGATCCACCACACACACGCACACTGGCGCTCGCCCTACTCGACGACATGATGTCCAACTTCCGCGAACTCATCTCGGATTCACCGCAACAAGAGCCAGGCCCCAATCGTCGCCGTCGCGGCGGCCGCTGACCACAGGCAACGACGCCGCGCGAAACGGTGCCCCTCGGCGTTTAAGGAAACCCGGTATAGGCCACGCGCTCGCGCGCATACGATAGCGCCTTAACGGCGTTGCTCTGCTGCGGCGTGGCACGTGAGTCGGGCGTGATTGTCCGTGGTGGTTGTGTGGGTGTAGGTACCGTTCCCCCACGGCTTGACCGAGTTGGTGGCGTGGCGGCTCCGCGCCAGCAGCTGGTCCTCCCACACTGCGGCCGGTGTTGCGAGCTCTTTGTCGGCGATGGTGCCGTCGAGCCAGCGGGAAAAGTCGCCGCGTTCGAGATGGTATTGCAGTGCCTGTTCGTCGAGATGCATTACAGCCATGCGGAAGTCGCGCATCGTCGCGGCTGGGACGATAGCCTGCCCGTCGGTGGTGTGAAGTAGAACCGCTGCTCTTTGGACAGGCGCGTATCGACATACTTGTGGCGGTGCCGTACGCGGGCAGTGCGGCGGTCTGCGATGGTGAACGCACGCGATGGCCCGGAGCCGAAACGGGCGCTCGCCCGACGCAGTGAAGTAACGCCCGTTGCGGTGTAGGCATTGGTGAGTGTCAGCACGACGTCGCTGCTGTCGATTTCGTGGGCGGGCAGTGACGCTGTGCCAATGATGACAACACGTAGCCGCCGCGCCGTGCCCAGTGTGCTTGCTCGCCGGCGCCCAGCGGATGGGCCTCGTCGTAGATGACCAAATGGGGGAATCCGCGTTCTTCGCGGTGCGCCTCGCCGGTGCGCCGCAGTCGATGTAGATAGTCGATTTTCGCTGATGCGGTCAGCCCGGACATGTCGAGCACGATGCTGGTGTGCGGAAGCTGCGTGTTGACCAGGTCGGTTGGCTCAGGAAGGTAGTGGCGGGCATCGATGACCTGCACTTGGTTGAGTTGCTGTAATTGCGCGTGGTCACCCTCGGGGTCAACGAGAAGAACGCGGTAGTCGGCCAGGATCCATTGCTCTGCCATGAGTCCGACGAGGTAGCTTTTGCCAGCTCCGGCGGGGCCGGTGACGAGGATGCGGCCCTGGCCTCCCGGTATCTGGGTCGGGGGTTCCGTCATCGAAAGTGCCGATGGTGCCCACCGCTGCGGCGGGCACCATCGTCGTGCCGCACTGAGATACGGTCGGCAGCTCGGCACCGACTCCGTCCGGTGCGTCGAGGACAAGATCGCCATGTCGTCTGACAGAGGGGACGGCATCGGCGACCGCTGCGCCGATTTCGACGACGCCGAATAACGACAGGTCGTTCTCGGCGTCTCCTACCGCGATGGTGTTGTGCGGCGAGAAGTTCGTCTCGGCCAGTACCGCGTCCAGACCGGTGCCCTTGGTGACGCCGGCCGGCAGCACCATCAGGGCAGCGCGGTTCCAGATGATTTGGCAGTCCAATCCCAGCTGTCCGATCACGTCGATGACGGTCGCGGCGTGCTCGCGGCCCCCGTTTCGGCTGAATCGCATTCAACTATTGGCGCAGCGCGGTGCTCGGCTTGGCCGAGGGCACGGCCGGGTGTCTCAGCGGCTGGTGATAGCTGTCTGCGAGCAAATGGCCTTCACGAACTGGGCGATCGCATGTTCGGGAAGATGGCGTGCGATGTCGGCTTCGGTGACGATTCCCACCAACTGGTGGTTGTCGATGACCGGTAGCCGGCGAACCTGGTGCTCCTCCATGACGTTGAGCATCTCTTCGACGCTGGCCGCAGCATCGACACGATAGGTGCTGCCCTGGGCCAGCTCACCTGCGGTCACGGTATTGGGATCACGGCCAGCCGCGATGCATTTGATGACGATGTCGCGATCGGTGATCATTCCGTGCAGACGGTCATCGTCGCCGCAGATCGGCAGGGCGCCCACACCGAGATCGCGCATGTGCCCGGCTGCTGCGGTCAGCGTTTCGTGTTCACCGACACAGGTGGCTCCGGCATGCATGATTTCGCGCGCAGTAGTCATTGTTTCTCCTTAACTCCTTAACTTCCAGACCTATTGGCTGATGATCGGAACCTATGGCGATAGGGGCGGGTTCTGTAGGGCCATTCGACCTTTCGGGAGAAGAAGTTAGGACCCGATAGCCATGCTTCGTCGCCGGTCGATACTTGCGCACTACGTTGATCAACTGCTCGGCGTCCGGCGGCGCTACTGTGCCGAACCTCCACCACCAGCTAGGGCGACAGTCGACTGCGCACATTGGGCAAACCTTCCCGACGATAGTGAAAGTAGCTGTGCTGCATTCGAAGTGAGGATGCCGCCATGCCCGACGTTTAAGGATGTCAATACGCTGAAAACCCGTGCTACTTTTGCGGGCTTGGTTAGCAGTAACGCTTGTGAAGTGTTTAACGGTGCTTGTTTAGCGGTGCAGGCAGCCAAATCCGCTGGGCTTTCGATTCGCCCTCGCCGACGTTGGCCCTTTCGATCGTGCCGCTACCACGAACGCTGTTTCGTGTCCTGATTGCCCGGTTAGCGATCGACCCGCGTCCAGTCCTCGAGTCCCTCGCAAGGTGGTGGCTTTCGGTCCGCTGTATGCCGTGGGCGGCCAGCCTTCGTGTTTCGGCTTGCGAGGTGTCGGGGTAGTTCGATTTGGAAGTGCAGAACCAGTCCGTCGTCGCCGAGCCGCTCGTGTGGCCAGCCGACATCGCAGAGCACCTGCAGCATCAGATAGTTCGTCGCTAGTGGTGTGTCCCATCTGATTGATGGCTTGTTGGAGCGCCACTTGGCCGCGGCGTACTTTTTCCAGGATGGAGACGGCGGTGGCGGTCCATTTGAAGGGCTTCGGGTCGCCGTTGTGCGCGGCGAGGTAGTCCTCGATCGTGGCGATGAGGTCGGGTACGGAGTTGAAGCTGCCGCGACGCAGCGCTTTGTCGGTCAGTTCACGAAACCAGCGTTCGACCAGGTTCAACCATGATGAAGAGGTCGGCGTGAAGTGCAGGTGGAACCGCTTGTGCGTGCGCAGCCAGTTGTCCACGTCGGCGTGCTTATGGGTGGCGTAGTTGTCCAGGATCAGGTGTATGGCAAGTCCTTTGGGCACTTCGCGGTCGATGGTGCGCAGAAACTTCAGGAACTCCTCGTGCCGGTGCTGCGGCAGGCATTGGCCGATCACGATGCCTGTGAGCACGTTGAGCGCGGCGAACAGCGTGGTGGTGCCATTGCGCTTGTAGTCATGGGTCATGGTGCCGGCCCGGCCCTTTGTCATGGGCAGTGACGGCTGGGTCCGTTCCAGCGCCTGCACTTGGGACTTCTCGTCCATGCACAGCACGATCGCGTTCTCCGGCGGGTTCAAATACAGCCCGACCACATCGGTGAGTTTTTCCTCGAACTTCGGGTCGGTGGAGATCTTGAACGTGTCCACCCGGTGCGGCTTGAGCCCACGGGCGTGCCAGATCCGCTGCACCGTGGACCGGCTCACTCCGGCATGGCGGGCCATCAACCTTGTGCTCCAATGTGTTTCGCCCTTCGGCTTGGCGTGCAGCGTATCGTGCACGATCTGTTCCACCTGCTGCGGCGTGATCGAGGGCTTGGGCCCGCGCCCCTACTCGGGGATGCAGCAGTTCAACGATCGTGGTGATGGCGGCGCTCATTGGCCCAACGGCCGGTCTCGTTGCGCGGCGATACTGTTCGACGATTGTGTCGATGCCGGGAGTCGGCTAGCGAAGCACCTGGAATCCTTGCGCAGCCAAGACATTGCGGTGTTAGGCCTGCCGCGAGGCCGGGTGCGGGTGGCCTTCGAGGTCGCCAAGGCCCTCCGGGCGTCGCTGGATGTGCTTGTGCTGCGCAAGCTGGGCTGCCATTTCAGCCGGAACTGGCCTTTGGCGTCGTCGACGGGCCCTCTTTCATCAGGGCCGCATAATTTTTCGAATTGCGGGGAAAGAAAGTGGGTAAGTGTAATGGATCCCAGGTATCAAGCCCGTCGTGCGCAGCTGCGTGACGAAGCACGTCTGCGCCGTATGGCAGTACACCAAAACCTGCGCCTAGAGAAGTCCAGAGCTAGACACCC
>DATJBA010000332.1:0-7037 GCA_035515675.1 Mycobacterium sp. | reverse complement strand
TGCGCAGAGCCTCCCACTGGTCCGCTGTCTTGACGCTCCGCTCCTGTCCGCGTTCGAGTAGCTCCGCGATCGCCTTCTGCTGAGCCTTCCACTGCTGCTCGACCAGGTCCCCGATCGCCTTCTGCTGGGCCTCCCACTGGTTTGCGATCTGGTCCTGAATCGCCTTCATATGCTTCTCGCTCTCCGTCACCAACTCCTTGATCTGCTCAGAAAGCCCCGTGCGCGACTCTTCCGCCATGGTGTGCTTCTCCCTCCGATTTAGGTGATCTCGGCCCGCCTTATGGTGCCACTGCGCGGGCTGGGCCGGGCGGCGGGGTGATGTCGTGGGGTGTGGTGGTGGTCATGGGTGAACCTTCTGGTCGGCGCGGTGACCGTTGCGCCGGTCCGCCACGGTCACCGCTGCCTCGCCAACCCAGGACTCCCGTGCTGCGCGGGCAATACACCAACCATTACTGGCATTTCGGTCATCGGGTCTCTGCAGAAGAGACCATCCCGCGCAGCACGGACATCTCGCAGACCATCACCCCATGTGAGGGCAACGAGACGATGGCCAGTGAAGTGTCGCCGTGGACACCACGGTGCGCAGACCCGTGGTGCCAGAGCCGCAGACCAAGGCACCAAAAGACACGCACGTCTGCGGGCCACTGAGCCGGTCGGTCGGTACCGCTGACGAGGTGCCGGTCACGGGTCGGTGTCGGTTGCTTGTCAATTGTGCTGTCAGTCGCGGCGCGAGCTGGCCAGGTCAGCGCACCAGCCGCACACTGTCGGGTGTCTGCAACTTCACAGCCAGACCATGGGGAGCGACCACCATGCAGACAGACGCAGATAACATGGGCCGCGAAGAGCGCCGCGCGCTGCTTGAGCAGCGGCGCGCAGTCGTCGCACGTCAATTGCGGCGTCTGGCAACCGAATTAGCGGACCTGGACAGACAGCTTGATGAGATCGAGCAGTCGGAGCGTTGACTAAAGTGCGATCTGGGGTTCTGCACGCTGGCTGGCACCCTATTGTCCGATAGCGCCGCCGCAGCTGGAAAAGATGGTCGCCCGACGGTGGGTAAACGGCGACAGCTAAAACTACACGGCGCCCAACTGGTCGCTGTCGACGAAAACCAAACCGCCCGTGTCGAGCGCCACCGCCCATCTCCGCGCGGGGCGAACTATATGGTTCTCACCGATATCCACTGCCTGCCCCGCCAGATCGCCGAAATCCTCGACCACAGTCCCTCTGACCTCGCCGTCCGTCCCCGGATATACACGCACGCGCACATTCACCGCCACGCGGCTATCGCCGGTATCGCCAGCCGTCCCGCTAGCGTCTTTCATCCGTCGTCACCCTAGGTTGTGCGCGTGAAAATAGTGACGCAATTAGAGCACGAGCAGCTAACGCCGTCCAGGCTTATGGTCCATGACCACCACCCCGCCGCACCGGCTCCCCTACCAGGCTCATGGCATCGACTAGGCTCTTCGTGGATCGGACAGCGACGCCCAGGGCGCTGGATGCATCGGATGTATAACTCTGGCAAAGCATTAAGGCACCAGAACTGTAACAGGATGTGCCGCAACCTTTTAGGCTGATGACAGGGATTATGTCAAGTTGTGATCTAACTCCGCTTTCCCCACGGCTGTCAACCACCGATAATTGTCGCCGGACAGTATTTCTGTGGCAGCGCCACTTTATCTGCGGCATTTGATACTCCGCGCTAAACGGTCACCGGGCGCGGAGAGATCGTCACCAGCTGGGCCATCGACCAGGATACCGGCCTTGGGTCATTCGGGGCTCCGCCCAACGCAAGCTCCGTTCGGTGTGATCGTCACCAAGCAAGGACTCGCCGCGGACGCTTGCAGGCGTGACCCGCGGCAACGAAGAGCGCGGCGATGAATCCGTGCAGAGGCCTACTGCGAGCGGTTGTGGGGCACGGCCGAAACATCGCCGCGGGCTATTCGCGCGCTACCCAGTCGCCGGCCGTTCCCGTGCCCCGGACCCATCCGCCGTGGACGGCTGCTGGTAAGCGGAGCGTTCGAGTCGGTCCGCCTCCTCGACAGCGGCGAGAGCCTCCTTTTGCTGATTCTGCAATATGTCCATCGCCAGTCGGGCATAGATCATCTGGCCCGTGATGGTCATCTGGCCACGGCTATGGCTGATGAACGTGATGAACCAGGTTATGAGAGTGGTGAAGCGGTTCTTGAAACCGACCAAGTAGACCAGGTGCAGCACCAGCCACGCGAGCCAGGCGATGAAGCCGCCGAACTCGAGCTTGCCCACCTGTGCGAAGGCGCTGAACCGGGATACCGTCGCCATGCTGCCCTTGTCGACGTACTTGAACGGCGCGCGGGTGGCCGGATCGTCATGGCCCTTTACCCCCCGCTTGATCACCTTGGTCGCGTACTTGGCACCCTGGATCGCGCCCTGCGCCATTCCCGGTACACCGGGCACCGCCATCAGGTCGCCCACGACGAACACATTCGGGTGGCCCTTGACCGTCAGGTCCGGCTCGACGACCACGCGCCCGGACCGGTCGGTCTCGGTGCCGTCGGACTGCTCGGCGATCAGCTTGCCCAACGGGCTCGCCTGCACGCCCGCCGACCACACCTTGCATGCGCATTCGATGCGGCGCTCGACCCCGTCGTTGTCCTTGATCGTGATGCCCATGTAGTCGACGCTGGTCACCATCGCATTGAGCTGGACCTCGACGCCCATCTTCTCCAGCCGGCGCTGCGCCTTGAGGCCGAGCTTCTTACCCATCGGGGGCAGCACCGCCGGCGCGGCGTCGAGCAGGATCACCCGGCATTCCTGCGGCTCGATCGAGCGAAAAGCGCCGGGCAGTGTGCGCTCGGCGAGCTCGGCGATTTGCCCGGCCAGCTCTACGCCGGTGGGCCCGGCTCCGACGACAACGAAGGTCAGCCGACGTTCGCGCTCGGCGTGATCGGTGGTCACCTCCGCCGCCTCGAACGCGCCCAGGATGCGTCCACGAAGCTCCAAGGCGTCGTCGATGGTCTTCATGCCCGGCGCGTAGGTCGCGAAGTGGTCGTTGCCGAAGTAGGACTGCTGGGCGCCCGCGGCCACGATGAGGCTGTCGAACGGCGTGACCGTGCGCATGACCATCAACCTCGACGTGACGGTGTTGGCGTGCAGGTCGATCTCCTCGACCTCGCCCAGCAGGACTTGGACGTTGGCTTGTCGGCGCAAGATCAATCGGGTGGTCGGTGCGATCTCGCCCTCGGACAGGATTCCGGTCGCCACTTGGTAGAGCAGTGGCTGGAACAGGTGGCTGGTCGTCCTCGAAATGAGGGTGACATCGACATCAGCCCTTTTCAGAGCCTTGGCCGCGGTCAGGCCGCCGAAGCCGGAACCGATGACGACGACGTGATGACGCTTGGTGTCGGCCGAGGGCGTGCCCATGGTGATCCTTCTGGCGCGAAGTGTTTCGTGGCGACGAATACCGTCTCGCAACGCTACCGCGAGATGCGCGGCCGCGAGTTCGGCTTCGCTTTTGCCTGCAACATCACAGCACTGGTGGTGCAGCGCCGCGCGGATGGCCCAACGGCGGATGCGGCGCGTCACGCGACCTGAGCTCGCGGCCCGCTCAACATGGCCCCTTCATGGCGGCTTGCTGCTCGGGACGGACGCTATCGCACCGTATGAGACGCCGATCGAACGGACAAACGCTTCGGCCTTCACAGCTCAGCCAGCCCGCGGCAATCAGGAGACTGTAAGTGACTGCAAGCCAACGCATTTAATCGACAGTACGTTATTATGTTAACTAGACTTCTCACTCTGGCTGGGGTGCAGCCAGATTCACGCATGATTACTTTGCTACATCTTAGTGAACTGCCAGAGTTGACCCGGATGTCGACGTCGCCAGTCCCGGGGGCTTTTCATGGCTGCGGACGCCGCCGGCGGCAACGATGACACCTTACGGCAAAACCGCGACAGTCCCACTCGGCCCGTCATCCGCTTGGGCGGCGGGCCGACTGCGGTCCGCCGGGCGGACCGGCCTGTTGTGGTGCGCCAACCATCGGCCCCTCAACGGAGCGCATAGATCCAGGACTCGCAGACCTGGCTCAGCCAACCTGGACCGGCCCATCTCCGTCGGGGAACTCGTCGAACTGCACGCCACCCTCGTCTACACCGGGCGCACCGCAATGTACATCCTCGTCACCGTCCTCGACCGGTCCCAGCCAGGCCGAACCCGTGAACACCTCGCAATGCTTAACCATCTTCGTCGCCGTCGACGACGACGACGAAGAAGATGCCCCCGTCGAGGTTCCGCGTTGGACGCCGGACACATTCTCGAGCTGCAACGACACCGCCAAGCCCGCGCCCGCATTCCGATGCGCAAACGCATCGAGGACGCCATGGGCGCCCAGCAGTACACCCCGGCCGGCACCACACCGCATGCCAAGCTGGGGTTCCTGGCTTCCCCGACCGAGGTCAACTGGGGGCGGCAAAGTGCACGGCTGGCGGTCGCGCTACCTTCGGCGACAACTCATCGAATTCTGCTTGCTCGCAGGACAATACGACGCCCTGGCGGCTTTGGGCGGTACCGCTCGACTTCTAGAAGTTGATCATGTGCCCGGCCAGGCCGTGGAAGCACTCCTGCAGAGCCTCGGACATCGTCGGGTGAGTGTGCACGTTGCGGGCCAGCTCGGCCGCGGTCAGGTCCCACTTCTGGGCCAGTGTCAGCTCGGGCAGCAGTTCGGAGACGTCGTGCCCGATCAGGTGTCCACCCAGCAGCTCGCCGTACGTGCCGTCGGCGATCAGCTTGACAAAGCCGCTCGGATCGCCCAGACCGTGCGCCTTGGCGTTCGCGGTGAACGGGAATTTGGCGACCTTGACGTCGTAGCCCTCCTCGCGGGCCTGCTCCTCGGTCAGCCCGAAGCTGGCGACCTGCGGCTGGCAGAACGTCGCACGCGGCAGCATCCGGTAGTCGCCGAGCAGCAAAGTCTCTGCGCCGGCAATGGTTTCGGCGGCCACCACACCCTGGGCCTCGGCGACATGGGCGAGTTGCAGCAAGCCGGTGACGTCACCGATGGCATAGATGTGCGGCACGTTGGTGCGCATGTGGTCGTCGATACCGATGGCACGGCGATCGGTGAGCTTGACGCGTGTGCTGTCCAGGCCGTAGCGCTCGACATTGGGGGCGAAGCCGATCGCCTGCAGCACCTTCTCGGCCTTCAGCTCGCTGGAGGTGCCGTCCTTGCTCACCGTGACCATGACCGACGAGCCATCGTCCTTCATCGACTCCACCTTGGTGCCGGTGAGGATCTTGACGCCCAGCTTTTTGTACTGCTTCTCGATCTCCTTGGAGACCTCGGCGTCCTCGTTGGGCAGTGCGCGGGGGAGGAACTCGACAATGGTGCACTCGACGCCGTAGTTATTCAACACGTAGGCGAACTCCATGCCGATGGCGCCAGCCCCGGCGATGATGATCGAGCCGGGCAACTCCCGGGTCAGGATCTGCTCTTCGTAGGTGACGACGTTGGCCGACAACGCCGTGCCGGGCACCAGCCGTGTGCTGCTGCCGGTAGCGATGATCGCGTTGTCGAACGTGACGGTCTCGGTGCCGCCGTCGTTGAGGTCAACCGTCATCGTGTTGGCGTCGGTGAACGTTCCCCGGCCGTGAATCTCGGTGATCTTGTTCTTCTTCATCAGGAAGTGCACGCCCGCGACGCGGCCGTCGGCGACCTTGCGGCTCCGATCGAACGCCGCGCCGTAGTCGAACGTCGCCTCGCCGCTGATGCCAAAGGTCTTGGCTTCCTTGGCGAAGATGTGCGCCAGCTCGGCGTTGCGCAGCAACGACTTGGACGGAATGCAGCCGACGTTGAGGCACACACCGCCCCAGTACTTGCTTTCCACCACCGCGGTGCTCAGCCCGAGTTGGGCGGCACGAATGGCCGCGACATATCCGCCGGGACCGGCTCCGAGAACGACGACGTCATACTGATCATACTGAGAAGTCACGCTCATTACCCTAGTGGGCGGACGCTCACCAGAAGACACAGCGAGAAGGCACGCTCCCTGCCTAGTCTAGTGGGCGCTGTTACGGCTGCAGCCAGTGGAACGCGTACATGCCGTAGGGCGCCGCGGCGGCCGCGGTCCACGCGAACCGCGCCGACATGACGCGATGGCGGTCGCTGAGACCAGCGGCTTGTTCTGCACCATCGCGAGGAGCAGCCCGCCGACGGTGCACACGACGATGACAACCGGTTGTCAGTCACGCCTGAAAGATACGCCGCTTTTTGGCAGGTTTCACCAAGTCCACCCGGGAACGAGCAGGTCAGGCGACGCCAGGGTCGGATGTCTGCGCCGGTGCAGCGAGCACGTCGTCGATCTGGTAGCGGCGCGCGGCCTCGACGGCCACCGACGGGTCGATTTCTCCGTCGTTAGCCAGGCCCTCCAACACCGCCACCACCACCGATTCGGCGTCGGTGTTGAAGAACCGCCGAGCCGCGGGCCGGGTGTTGGAGAAGCCGAAGCCGTCGGTGCCCAGCGTGCTGTAGGTGTTGGGCACCCACGGTCGGATCTGCTCGGGCACCGCCCGCATCCAGTCCGATACTGCCAGCGCCGGCCCAGCCGCGTCCGAGAGCACCTGGGTGACATAGGGGACCCTGGCGGGTCGGTCCGGATGGCGCAGCATCTCCTTCTCGATGGCCACCCCGTCGCAGTTCAGCTCACCCCAGCTGCTCACCGACCACACGCCGGCGCCGACATCCCAGTCGGCCGCCAGCATGTCGGCCGCGCGCGGCGCCCCGGGCATCGCCACCCCGGAGGCCATGATCTGCGCCACGCTGGCCTGTGGCTCCGGCGGTCGGTATTTGTAGAGGACCCGAAGCAGGCCCACCCGGTGCACGACGCTGTGGTAAGCCAGAGACCGACCCGTCACGACCGACCGTACGAGGGAGTCAAAGACATGGCCTTCTCCGTCCAAATGCCCGCCCTCGGTGAGAGTGTCACCGAGGGGACCGTGACCCGCTGGCTGAAGCGAGAGGGCGACACGGTGGAGCTCGACGAACCGTTGCTCGAGGTGTCCACGGACA
>DATJBA010000331.1:0-4957 GCA_035515675.1 Mycobacterium sp. | reverse complement strand
GGCATCAAGGCGCAGTTCGCCTCAACACCCCTGGCGCCGGCCACACCGATCGTCTCGCGGCTCGTCGCACGAGCGTGAGCAGCGGCCGCACGAACTGCTCGACAAACCATCGAGCGCAAGCCCCCGATCCAGGCGTTCCTGTCGCCCCCGCTGACGGTCAAACAATACCTAGAGTCAGGGGGACAAACTCGAGGCACCGCGCCGCGAGCCAAGCAATCCTTCAGCGCGAATCGCTTCGCGCTCTATGTCGTCCATGCCGGGTTGGACGCAGCCGCAGCCTTGGTTGGTTCCAACCCGGCGCTCGAAGGTTGCTGTCCCGACCAGCCTGCGGTTTAAACCACTCGCCTGTGGACGCGGTGTGGACCTAGCGCCTGGTTCGGCCGTCGCAACCGTTCGGAACCGACCGCCTTGCAGGCCCTCTAGCTGCAGTTTTAGGGTTGTGGGGCGGGCGGGGCTCGAACCCGCGACCAACGGATTATCAGTCTTACTGACGTGGCTAAATCCGGCCAAACTGGAAGCCTCGTAACGACTTTCGGGATTCAACTTGACGAATTAAATCCCTTGTCTTTCAAAAGCTTTCGTTGAATCAAGGCAACACTACACCCCAACGTGATCTACGGCGTGGACATGTCCGACGGCATGCTCGCGAAGGCTCGTGCGCGATCCAACCGGGTGCAGTGGTTGCGCGGCCCGGCCGAGCAGCTGCCGTTTGAACTCAAAGTCCAGCCGTCGGAAGGATTTCCGGTGACCACCACACTGCCCATGTTCGGCAGCGGCTTACTGGTCAGCAGTGACGGGTCGGGATTATGCACGTTCATCAGTACCCAGAGCATGATCGCGCCGGCATGCGAGAACGCGACCGGGTTCTGTTCGCCGCTGTCGTAAATGTGTTGGACGGCATCGTCGAACCGGGCTTCGAATTCGTTGCCGTCCACCGAGCCCGGGATCCGCGCGCTGCGGTCACCCTGCAGCCACCGCTGCGAGGCGGCCAAGTAAGTCCGCGCGTTGGACTCGGGTTGGCCCTCGTACTGACCAGCCTCGATCTCCCGCAGCCCGCGCAGCACGCTGACGGGTTCGCCCAGCGCCTGCGCTGTCGGCGTGGCCGTCTGCTGGGTGCGGATCATGCTCGAGGCGTAGACGCCGTCATAGTGGTTCGGACTCAACTGGCCGACTGCGAGCGTCGCCTGACACCCATCCCTCGGCGATGAGTTCCGGCCCGGCGGTCGAGGTGTCGATCAAGCCCGACGCGTTGCCTGCCGATTGGGTGCGCCGCACCAGCGTCAACGTGATGTTGTGCGGGCCGGCCGCCCGCGCTGATCCGCAGCCCGCGGCCAACGCCGCGACGACGACGGCGGCAACCAAACGCTGTACGGTCACGACGATTTCACCAATGCGTCGCGGCGGCCAGCGAGCGCACCTAGACCACCGACGAAGCACGGAAATACGCCCACTACGTCCCCCGCCGGATCTGGAGCTCGTATCGAGCCCTCAGCAAAGTCGGTCGACCGCCAGGTGTGGCTGCGGCAGGATGGAGCCTCACAGCGACTCGAGTTCCGCAACGATCGTCGCGCCAGATACCATCCGGAGAATTGCGGCGGGTGCGGCATGTCGGAGATTGCCCACCCGGCGGGCGCGCGAAGACCGCGCCCAGCAAGTGGCCATAATGACGATCGACAACGGGTGGACAACGAGGTGGTAGTGAAAAACGAGGTGGTAGTGGAAACAGTGGACGACGCCCGCCTCGCGTCGCCTGACAACACCGGGGAGACTAAGTCCGTGGAGTTCCAAGGCGCAGAGATCATCGCGCAAGCAATCAGTGCGCGGGGGCCGCTGGGGTGCGCCTTCACCAACGTGTCACTCGATGTCGGCCCCGGGCAATTGGCGGTAATCGCAGGGTCGGGCGGTTCCGGGCGGACCTCGTTGCTGCTGGCGCTGGCGGGGCGGATGCAGCTGATAACGGGCACGGTCAGGGTGGACGAATATCTGCTTCCCGGCGATGCCCAGGACGTGCAACGATGCGTTGCGGTCGCCCAGGCACCGCCCGCCGTTGATTTGGACGAACACCTGCGGGTCGGTGAACTGATCGCCGAGCGGGCGATGATCAGCGGAGCCAACGCAACGTCGGAGGCGGTGCAAGAACTGTTCGAGATTCTTGGTTTCGACGCACCGCCGGACTGTAGAGTCGGCGAGCTGCGGCCGCCGGAACGCACCCTGCTTGCGGTGAGTCTCGCCGCAGCCGAACGCCCATCCGCCGTGATCGTCGACAACGCCGATGGCGGTTGCGGCGCCGAGGAGGCCCGACGAGTGTGGTCGGCCCTGCAGAGCCTGGCCGCACGCGGCTGCACCGTGCTGGCCAGTTCTACGCAGATCCCCGACATGCTCCACGGGGCGGACATCGCCGCGACGGTGTTGCGCCATCCTCTCGAACGAGACGCCATCCCCGCGGAATCGGAGGTGAACGCATGACCGCTGTGCGCCTTGCCCTGTTGGAGTTCCGGCGATTCCGCAGGCCGCGACGCTGGCTGATACCGGTAGGGCTGGTGCTGCTGCCGCTGCTGTGTGGGTCGTTGTATCTGTGGTCCAATTGGGATCCCTACGGCAGGACCAGTCAAATCCCGGTCGCTGTTGTCGATGAGGACCGGCCCGCGGAGGCCAATGGGCGGCTAGTCGACGCCGGGCAGCAGTTCAGCCTGCAGCTCAGGACATCCAACACCTTTCAGTGGCACTTCACCAACGGCCACGAGGCACTCGACGGACTCAAGCATGGCCGCTACTACTTCGCGATCGTCGTCCCACCGGACTTCAGCAACAAACTCGTCAGCGCCCAAAATCCCGATCCGCAGCGCGCCAGCTTGGAGATCACGCTCAACGACGCCAACAACTACATCGTCGGCGTCGTGGCACAGGCCGCTAAAGCCGAGCTGCAAAGCCAGGTCAACAGTGCAGCCCACGTCGCTTATGCCCGCGCGATATACGGCGACCTGACACAAGCCAAACAGCGGCTGAAGACCACCTCGCAGGGCGCCCACGGATTGGTCGCCGGCACCGCGCTCACCCAAGAGGCAAGTGCCGCGCTAACCCAGGGCATCGACGCGGTGACCGCGGACTCGGCGGCGATCGCCGGCGGGGTCGCTCAAGTGGCGAAAGCCAGCGCTACCGCCGACGCGGCGATCACGCAGCTCACCGACGTCACCGTCGCAGGGCCTGCCTCACCAATCGCCTCCCAGACGAATCCGGACGGCGAGAATGGGCAGACGAATCCGGACGGCGAGGATGGGAAGGTGGTGTTCGGCGCGGCCAAAGGCGACGCTGACGGCGTGCAGCTGGCCGCACAGTACAGCGTCGCCGCGCTGCAGCAGTTCGCCGCCGTGCATCCGGAACTTGGCTCAGACCCCATGCTGGGTGGCGCGCTGCAGTCCGCACAGGCCGCACGCGACATGGCAGTCCACGCCGCGGCCAAATTCGATAATCAGCATCACCCGCCCGGGCAGCCGGCAGTCACCCCCGGCGGTCCCGGCCCCGGCCCCGTCAGCCTCGAACAAGCCGCGCGCAACGCCGCCGACCAGCTACACGCGCTGGCAGCCGCAGCACTTCAAGTCGCTGAGGGTGCGGGCCAGATCTCCACCTCGGTAGGCGCGCTGCAGGCCAGCAGCAGAGCACTGCAGGCCGGCGCCGATCAGTCCCACAGCGGCGCCATCGAGATCGCTAACGGGATCGACAGCTCCCTGCGACAGATTCCCGACACCAGCCCGCCGCAGACGGCTAGCGCGGCCGACGTGCTGGGCTCCCCGGTTGGGATCAGGATGGATAACCTCAATCCGGCCGGGAGCTACGGGCAGGGATTGGCGCCTTTCTTCTTCGCGATCGCGTTATGGGTCGTCGGCTTGGCCGCCTACCTGTTCTTTCGACCGCTCAATTTGCGCGCGCTTGCCGGCCGGGTTAGCGCGCTAACCGCTGCGGCGGCCGCGTGGTTGCCGGTCGCCGCCGTCACAGCCGTCGGCGGTCTCATCCTGTTGGGCGCCGTTTGGGTCGGTCTCGGGCTCGACCCGATACATCCACTGTTGACAGCCGTACTGCTGGTTCTCGCCGCCGGCGCATTTTCGGCGATTCACCACTTTCTGCGGATGAGTTTCGGTGTGATCGGATCCGTGTTGATCTTGGTGTTGCTGATCGTTCAGTTGACCGCCTGCGGCGGGCTCTATCCCATCGAGACCACCCCGGCGCCGTTCCGGGTGATCCACCCGCTCATCCCAATGACCTACCTGGTCGACGGCCTGCGGGTAACCATCTTGGGAGGACTCACCGGCAACTTGGTGCGCGACATGCTTGTGCTGGCCGGGTTCCTCATCGTTTTCCTCGGCGCCGCAGCACTGATGGTGCGCCGCCGACGAGTGTGGACGATTAGCCGCCTGCACCCTCAGATCGAAGTCTGACAAGCGGCACTCGCTGCAGAGGAGACGGCTGCGACGGGCCGCCCGACCGGCACGGCGGGCGCCCGGTGAGCTGGCCTCTTACAGCGGGATCCAGACCCCGAAGAACCAGAAGCCCCTCATCCGATGCTGAAATGCTGCTAAATCGGCCAGATTGACCTGCGGCTTTACCTTGTGGGGCGGGCGGGGCTCGAACCCGCGACCAACGGATTATGAGTCCGCTGCAACCCGTCCGTCGGCATTCGCGTCTGTTCATATTTTGCTGTCCTACATGGGATTTCGTTCATCGGCGTTCTCCGGCGTTCGCCCGCGTAGTGCATGAGTTGTGACACCGTTGTGACACGAACCGTCCTGAGCGGTATGTGGGGCACTGTCACGTTGTTTGCGGAACGTGGCGATTCGAGCCTGTTGGCCGTGTGTGCCGGGTGGGATGATTGTCGCCGTCCGATGGGTACCGGTCAGCTGGCGGTGGCCTGCCCGGTGATCTCGGTCCACACGGCAAAGCGCTGGGCCATCTCGTGTCGCCA
>DATJBA010000330.1:0-7211 GCA_035515675.1 Mycobacterium sp. | reverse complement strand
GCGCTTTGCGCAGCCGATCACTGACCGCCCGGCCGCCGAAACAGGCGGCAGAAACGCGCCGCGGCGCGCGCACAGAAGCGCCGCCGCCGGCGTCGGAATGATCACATTTTGAGTCACGATGTACGGCCCGGCGGCGTGGCTCTGGAGCACACGCAAGGCATCCGTTATCGTGAGACCTGCCTACCAAAGCAGTCCCTTCTGGGGCGCGGAAACCCTCGGCCTGCTACGCCGGGGGTTTCGCCGTTTTATGGACTTGTCACGTCATGCCCAACCACATGCCGGGCCGTCAGTGCTCAGATCGCCAGCGGCAGGACCTCCTGGTGGTCGATTTCGCGGATCAAGTCGCCGCGGCCAACCGCGGCCGCCAATAGGTCCGCGACATATGCCGAGATCGAAACGCCGCAGCGGTCGGATTCGGCACGAATGTGGTCCCACACCGGGCGCGCGACGCGGGCCACGGTCACAACACGGTCGCCCTTGGATGGTCTGGCCATGGGCGTATGGTGCCCGCCAATAGGCCCGTTTCTGAAACGGACACGCCGGAGCGTAGCCCCGTTTTGTCATAACCCAGAAGTCGCAGCGGGGCCGTCCTGGTCATTTGACGCTGCTCCCCGGCATGAATTGCCGGAGGATTTCCCGCGCGGCTACCCCCCAGCGACACGGATTGCACAATGGCCGGCCCGGCGTGACGCGAGTCGCGGCGGTGTGGGAGGCGCAGCGGTGTGGGAGGCGCAGCGGTGTGGTCGCGCCGACCCGGTCCGGCGGGCCCCGTGGCTTGTGCCCCAACCCGACGAGCATGGCCGACCTGCTCACCGCCGGCCAACTCCCGTCGTTGGGGCCTGCCACGCCGGGGGGCTGCCCCCCCAGCGAGCCGCAGCGAGCCGTCGGCTTACCCAACAGCCCCGGCGCCACCCCGGCGGCCCGATAAGCGATTACGTTGCATTTCGTTTAATTAGTTTTGTTGCGTTAGGTTGCGTTTTGTTATGTTAGGTTGCGTTACGTTCAATGGAACGGTACGATTTGATCTATGCCCGTTTCTCCTGGCGGCGCGCCCGCGTCCGACACCGCGACCTGTCATTTTCCCGGCTGCACCCGTCCCAGCCGGCCCGATCCGGCCACTGGCCGCCCGGCCAAGTACTGCGAAGAAGTCATCGATGGTGTGCGGCACAACCGCGTGAATGCGTGGCATCGCCGCCGTGCGGATAAGCCCGCGGGGCCCGCCGACAGCGCGGTATCCTCGGCGCCGGTGTCGATGGCGCGCGCGACGCTTGAGGAGCGGCTGGCGGCCATCCCCGAGGCGCTGACCCAGTTCGCCGAGCTGCTGAATGGTGCGGTGGCCGAGCTGCGCACGGCGGGTGACCTGGAAGCCGCCGGCGCCGAGGTCGAGGACGCGCGCCGGGAGGCCCTGGCGCAGGTTGCCGAGGCTGAGCGGCGCGCATCGGCAGCAGATCGCGCACGGCGCGAAGCCGAAGCTCGCGCCGCGGCGGCCGAAACCGAGCGGGCCGAGGCCGATGCGGTCGCCGAGGCCGCCATCGCCGAAAAAGACCGCGCCCAAACGGAATCAGAACAACAGCTGGCCTCGGTGCGCGCGGAGGCTTCCGCCGCGGCCCAGGCCGCCGAGCAACAGGTGCAGGCAGCCCAGGAGCAGGCCAGGCAGGCCGATGCCGAGGTGCTGGCGGCGCGCGCCGCGATCGCCGGCGCAGAGGCTGCCCGCGACGCCGCCCGCGAGGGGGCGGAGCGCGAACGGGAGGCCACAGTCGAGACACGCCGCGAGCTTGAGCAGGTCCGTGCCGATGCCCGCGCCGACCGCCAGGCGCTACAGACCCAGCACGCCGAGCAGCTTCGCCAACTCACTGAGTCCGCGGATGCCCGAGCGGCGGCGCTCAGTTCCGCCCTCGATGTCGCCCGCGGCGCAGCGGAGACTTACCGGGCTCAGCTCGCCGGTGCCACAGCATCGCCGCCGCTGGCGTCTCCCGAAACGCATTCTTCATCCCGTGGGCGACGCCCACAGAAGCCGTGACGCGACAAGGGGGGTCTGCCGAAGCTGATGCAGGCCGCCTTGTAGGCGGGAACGGTGACGTTGTCGATAACGAAAAACTAGGACGGGGGATATTACGCAGCAGACCTTGCGTCAGGAGCTGCCCGCCGAAGAGCTGATGGAGTCGCTGGCGGCGCGGGGAGTGATCGCGCGGATTGGGGAACGGGGTGGAGCGGGACGTTGGCGATGGGCTGCTCGACGACGAGGGGCTGATCCACCTTGACCCCTCGGTGTACACGCGGGATGTCGTGGGTGGGCTGATTCGACTTTCAACTGGCAACTCACTCACCCGCAGCGTATTCGGCGCTGGTTGGTGTTCAGCTTCCTGATGACCTGACTTAATCCGGACCCTTCCGTGTGGACTGGACTTGCGGTCGCCGAGGATGTGGCGCTGACGGGACGCCCAGCGACAAGCCGTCTCGTTAGTGCTGGTTGCGGCAAGACTTACGAAGGACCGAACTTACAGAGCTAGATAGTTGCGCAGTTCCGGAGTTAGTCGGTCTGGCCTGGGTGCCCGGTGGCGGCTAGGCGTATCCAGAGGGTGCGTTTGGCGGGATCGACGAGGTACCAGATGCGACCGCCGCTGGTGACTTCGATTTGCCACTGTTCCATGTCGGTGCCGCCGTGGGAGGCGCTGGCCAGGGAGCCCTTGAGACGGTGGTGGCGGGTTGTGGGTATGGGGTTGTCGGCTCGGGTGCGTAGGGCGGTCCATGCGGCCAGGGTGTTGGCCGCTGCTTGCCGGCAGAGTTCTTCCCAGCCTTTGACGGCCTCGGTGGTAGCGAAGCGCAGTTCCCACTGGCCGGCGGCGGGCGGTGGTGCGACGCGGTCTCCGCGTTTGGGGCTCACTCAGTCAGGTGGTGGGTTCGGGCACAGGTCCGTAATCACCCATGCTGGGGGCGGACAGCACCGCGGCGAGCTCGGGGTCGGCCAGGACTTCGGCGGTGTGGCGCCAGCTTTCAATGACCTGGATGACCGGTGCCGGGTTGTCGATGGAGTCGGCGGCCCGCATGGTCGAAATGAGCTCGACGACAAACTCACGCACTTCGTCACGCGACAGGAACGCCACCCAGGGAAACACCTCGGGCAGGATGTCGATCACAAGCTCGCGCACGCGGGGGTCATGCTGCATGAGCGCCACAAACATGCGTGAGGTGACCGAGGAGGCTTCGCGGACCTGCTGGGCGCGCGAGACAGTGGTGAGCACCAGATCCTCGGCGTCGCGGCGGCGGACCAGCAAGGAGCGTCCCGTGGAGCGGCCCAACCAGCGTTCCACGGTGGCTTTTCCTTTGAGCTGAAGATCCGAGAACGTCACAACATCCATGACTTCTAAAGTACTTCTAAAGTCGGCTGCTGTCGAGCGACGGGGTTCTGGTAGTTCGGGAGTCTGTGACTTAGGAAGTCGACGTGGGGCTGGCCAGCTTTAATGAGGTCCACCAGCGGGGCGGTGGCCGTTGGGGTCGGTGTCGACACCGGCAACGAGTGTGTGGCCGTCTTGGATGGCGGCGCGTTGGTAGCCGAGTTCGTGGAGTTCGTCTGATCGTTGATGACGCCCACGACTTGGGATCAGCCTGGAGGCTGGCGAGGTTTCCGCCACTGGCTAGCTTCGCTTGGTCTGGTCTGGGCGAAGTTCACAGTCTGTGAAATCGGCACAGCGTAGCAAGTGGGTCGTCTGGAGCAGCGCGACGTCCTCGGCCTCCGCGCAAGTACTCCGGCACTCCGGCAAGACCTCTGCTGTGAGCTCCTGCCCGCTGCCGAGATGTATCAGCCCGATCTCGCGCCCCGACGGCGCGTAGCAGCGCTGACCCATGACAGTGGAATCCGCAGGACAGTGCCCATTCGTGACCCACGGAAACGTCACAAGAGGCCGTTTTTCGCGCGAAAACTACCGGGATCCATTGAAGTTCAACAGTTTCGGCACATGAAGATCCGCGATGACCGGTTCGCTCATTTCTCGGCCACTAACGGCGCATCCGAATCGCCACCACCGGAGGTTTGCGGCAGGCCAGCGCCAGGGCAGGTGCCCGCGAAAGCGGGTACGCCGCAACGGGGGTGGGCTTGACAAGCGGGTATGCTTGGGGGTTGGCGCGGAGCCCGCGGAGCGGCGATAGCGGAAATGCATTTGCGGCAACGCGCGTTTGAGCAAATCGCGTAAGCAGATTGCTTTGACATATTTTTGCGGCTTTTGGTTGTTTTGGATTGCAATGTCTTTGTTTTCGACTGCGCTGCAACCGCACCACCGCGCAGCTTATTCGATGGCTCGTGGTGCCCGGATATGCACCGGAATCCCTGCATGAAAGGAGCCAACCCGATGAGTTGGACGACCGTGCGCGGTCACCGGCCCGTGGGACCTCGTTACCGTGAGCGCCCGCTCGGCGACCAGGAGGACGCGCTCATCGACGTTCCGCAAAAGTGCACTTGCGGCGAGCTGTATGACTGCGAGCACGTCGCCGCACTAGTGATCGACTGAGGTCGCGATGTTGAAGCCGCCCGCGGGTCAGTTCGGCGGCGCCTCGCCGCGGATCGCCCGTCCTCGCACTGCAATCAGTGGGGCCGGCTACTTGTAGGTGGTGAGATCCCAACCCCGTCCAAATTCCACTTCACCCAGGCGGGTATTCCAAACGTTTCGGCCAGTTGGACCACCGTCAAAAATTCTCGAAAGAGCAGTCACCACAACGTGATTACTCAATATCCCTATCCCTACCCCGCCCCCGTGCCGGGTGGCGCGATCTGATCAAGGCTTTTGGCGCGTTGGATAGACTGCATGTGCACGTGCGTCAACCGAGCAGCCCACACCGGCCTGGTTCGGGCCACACCAAGCCGTGGGCGGCTACTCGTGCACCCGCGATACGGACGGGGTTGAATTGAAACCGCCCCGCGCCGACCTCGACGCCCCGCGGGGGGCCGGGTAAGCCGATTCCCTGAAGGTTTCAGGCGGCGGTAATGGTGATGTGGAGTTTGCGGCCGCAGGCGCGGGCGAGGCGTTCGAGGGCTTCGATTCCTGGTGTGCGGGCGCCGTTTTCCCATGCGGCGATGGCTGATTGGCTGGTGCCCATGGCGGCGGCGAGTTGGGCTTGGGTGAGTCCGGCTTGGGTGCGGGTGGTGTAGACGAGCTCGGCGAGCTCCATCGCCCAGCCGGCGTCGGCGTAGGCGGTGTCATAGATCTCGCGTTCGGCGTCGGTCATGGCGGCCTGCCGTTGTGCGTGCAGGGTGTCGTAGTCGGCGCCGGCGTCGCCGGCGAGGCCTCCTGGGTGCTTGGTCATGGTGGTCGGCCCTTCTTCTGTTGGTGTTTGCGTAATGCGTTGCGGGCTCTGCGGATTTCGGCGCGTTCGTTGTCACGTTGTTTGCGGAAGGTGGTGAGGGTGACAATTTTGCGGTCGGGGTCGGCGGTGTAGGTGATGCGCTGGTTGACCTGTCCGCACCGGAATCTCAGCTCCCACAGCTTGTCTGACAAGTAGCGATTGTGCGGCACTGCTAATTCGATTCCCTCGGCCGCGAGCCGGTCCAGGGCTTGGTCGGCTTGGGCGAGTTCACGGATTGGCAGTGCCTCATACCAGCGGGTGACCTCGGCGCTGAGAATCACGTGCCATCGATCACCCACACCTAGAGCATACCGTAATCGAGATATATCGCAATCGGTATGGCATCTGCGGTTGCCGGTCCTCCCCCTTCCCCTGACACTGGCCGGTTTTCTGTGCGGGGGGCATCGCCTGTACCTGTCGAGCCGTAGCTCGCCAGTGCTCCTCGGCTGCATTACAAGACCCACGATATGACGACCACCCGACATGTGACGGCTCCTTTTTGGTTGGCCCTTTCTTTTTGGTTGGCCCTTTCTCGTACTGCCCGCTCTTGTGCGTGGGGGTGGTGGCTGTCAAGGCTCGACCCTTGGTCGACCGCGCAGCGGCGTGGCCTTGACAGCCACCACCCCCACGTTCACCACAATCGGGGGCGAGGAAGGGCCAGTTGGTCGGACCTGACCTGCGGTAATGCGGGTACATATAGTCATATGTACGTACGTACTTATGGACGCGCATCTGGATGGATGGACTCAGAGGCGTGCGAGAAGCTGAGCGGGTGTGATCGCCGATGGTTCGATTCCGGCGGCCAGTAGATCGTCATCGCCGGTGACGATCACTGCGTCAGCTGCTTCGGCGAGAGAGTGCGACCAGGCAGTCCGTCGTTTGGGTCGCGCACTTTTGTCTT
The DNA here is from genome assembly GCA_035515675.1 of Mycobacterium sp. GTDB lineage: Bacteria > Actinomycetota > Actinomycetes > Mycobacteriales > Mycobacteriaceae > Mycobacterium. The sequence continues at coordinate 973 of DATJBA010000330.1, read as the reverse complement.
GGGTGGTCCGGGGTCGTCGCGCAGATCGGCATGGCCACCGAGGCTTTCAACGAAGGCGAGCGCGTCGGCGATGCTAATCCAGCGCCGGAACTTCGGCCGGATCAGGACGGCTGCGAGTTCATCGAGTAGGTGTTGGGTCACCACGGCGGTGATCGCGCCGTCTGCTACGGCTTCCACGACCCGGGCGGGGGTGCCGTACGGGTTGATCACAGCCGACACCCACACGTTGGGGTCGATGACAACCCGCAGCGGTTGGTCCAGGACTCAGCCCGCCCGGCGCGGCGTGCGCTCTGCCCGTACCGCAGCCAGCTCTTCGGCGGCGAGTCGGGCAGCTTCCTCCTCGCTGGGGGCCTCCTCGGGGCTGATGCCGGCCCAGATCCGCTCGAGGGTCCCGGCGAATCCCAGATGGCGCCGCAACGCATCCTCGAAGATCTCGTATTCGCGCTTGCCCGACCGTGCAGCGGCTACCTTGGCTGCACGTAGCAGCGTCTCGTCGATATAGACGGTGGTCTTCTTTCGCGTCATAACGCCATTTTGACAGAAAAACGGCGTAGCAGCGCCACGCGATGACGCTGCTACGCATATGGATGCGTGTATGGATGTATGGTTTTGCATCGTGATTTGGTCACTTGTGCACACGAAGGGCGGCGTCGCGAAGACGACTACCTGCATGTTCTTGGCGGCGGCGGCGGTGCGGCGGGGTGTGCCGGCGCGGGTGGTGGACGCTGATCCGCAGGGATCGGCCAGTTCGTGGGCAGATCGGGCGGCGCACTTAGGTACGCCGCTGCCGTTTGATGTCACACCGGTGACCGCGGCGGGGTTGCGGGAGCTGTCTAGCGAGCCAGGCGAGCTGGTCCTGGTGGATACGCCGCCGGGGACGGCGGCCGCGATCGACGCGGCGATTGATGCGGCCGATCTGGTGATCATTCCGACCGGCCCTCGGGCGGCGGATATCGACCGGGTATGGCCGACG
>DATJBA010000329.1:0-6992 GCA_035515675.1 Mycobacterium sp. | reverse complement strand
GGTGATGGTTTCGTGCTGGCGGTGGCATACCCCCATGTGGACTGGTGCGACAACGTGCTCGCCGCCGGGAAATGCACGCTCACCTGGAATGGGCAAGAGTATGCCCTCGAAAGGCCCGAAGTGATCTCCAAGGCGGAAGCGATGAAGGCCTATCCGCTGGTGGTAAAGCCCTTCCTGGCAGGCGGCGCCGGACAGAACAAGTTCCTGTGGCTGCATCGCGCCCGACCACAAGAAGGGCAAAATGTCGACATCAGCGCAGGAAAACCTGCGCCCGATTAGGGCCGGCCGATATCCCTCGTCGACGAAGCCCTGGCCCACCTGGAATCCGGCCTCACGCAACAACCGCCGTCCCTGCACAGCGCGGGAGGAAAGCCCATGACGATCCCAACAGCCACCGAAGCAACATTGAGCAGAGACAGCATTTGCTCAGACATCGGAGGGGTGATGGCCGCATCCCCCGACCTGCACATGCGCGTTGACACCATCATCGCCGATGGCGCCACCGTGGCCGTAGAAGGGTTCGAAACCGCCACGCCCGCAGCGACAAACGCGTCTTATGCGATGCCGGTCGCCTTGTTCATCACAGTCAGCTCGACAGGCCAGATCACTCGGCTGCATAACCACTGGGACACCCAGTCCTACTTCACACGGCTGCAGATCACTCCCGAGGCTTTGGCTGAAATCCTGACGAACGGTCCCGGGTCTGGCGCCAACCTCGTGTCCTATCCGGACTTGCGCGACGCCTATCACCACAACACCGAGTAGCCGTAGGTTCCAGAAGATGGGCTCGAAAGGCCCAAAGCGATCGCATATTTGGGAGGTGAATGGGTGGCCGAAGGTGATCGTCCTGTCCTGATCGTCGGCGCGGGAGCGGGTGGCCTGTCCGCCGCTACTCTGCTAGCGCACCACGGCATTCAGTCGCTGCTAGTCGAGAGGCGACGTGAGATCTCTGTGTACCCGAAGGCGCGCAACCTGACCTTCCGCAGCCTAGAGATCCTGCGGGGTGTCGGACTGGGGCCGGCAGTCAACGCGTCGGCCGACCACATCAGCAACATGGTCAGCAAGCGCACGCTGAGCGACGCCGAAGTGACTCCGGTGTTGGATGCTGACTTCTTTCCCAGCGCCGAGGTGGTGAGCCCGGAGTCGTTCGGAAAGTATTGCCCGCAAAGCAAACTGGAACCGATCCTGCTGGCCGAATCGCGACGGCTGGGCTGCGACGTGCGTTACGGGGTGGAGTTGGTGTCGCTGCGCCAAGACGATGCCGGCGTGGTGACCACAATCAAAGACCTCGACAGCGGGGCGTCGCAGGTCGTACATGCCGACTACCTCATCGCCGCCGACGGCACGCACAGCCACATTCGCCGCGAGCTTGGCATCGGCACGTCGGGCTTCGGCGCTGTGCCCATCTACTTCGTCTTCATCTACTTCCGGGCGCCGTGGCAGCAATTCGTTCCCGGGCTGGGCGACGGCGACGGCGTGCAGATCACCAACGCCGACGTGACGGGGCTGCTCCTCCCGGCCCAGGGCGACTTGGCGGTCTTCGCTTACACCTATTTCCCCAGCCGGGGGGAAACCGTCGACCGGTTCACCCCCCAGTGGTGTCGCGAGTTGCTCCTCAAGGCCGTCGGCGCGCCCATCGACATCGAGATTGTCGAAATCGCGACGTGGCAACCCTATGAGCAGGTGGCCGACCAGTTCCGTTGCGGGCGGGTATTTCTCGTTGGTGACTCGGCGCACACCATGCCCGCGTTCAAGGGTGGCGGCGCCAACACCGCCATCGCCAGCGCACACAACCTGGCATGGAAACTGGCCGCGGTGCAGGGCGGCACTGCGGGCCCCGGGCTTCTCGACACCTATCACGCCGAACGGCGCCCGGTCGGCCTGTTTGCCGCCCGCCAGTCACTGACCGGGCCGGGCGCCTCGTTTATTCAGTTGGCAGACGATCGGCCGACGCTGCCCGCGGGGGAAGAGCGTCCGTTCTTCTACATGATCGCGGGGTACCAATACCACTCCCGCGCGGTGGTGACCAACAAGGCGGCCCCCACCGACGCCGACCAGGTGCAGCTCGTGGACGGCGAGCAACTACACGCAGAACCCGGAACAAGAATTCCGCACGCATGGGTGCAACGCGGCGGCCAACGCGTGTCCACACTGGATCTACACCCTGGCGGGCTGCGGCTGTTCGCCGGTGCGGGCGGTGCGCCATGGGCCAGCGCCGCTAAATCGGTCTCCGCGTCGCTAGGTGTCGCGATCGACGTCTACCGCATCGGACCCCAAGAAACGATACGAGATTTGGACGGGCAGTGGGCACAACTCACCGGGCTATCGCCTGAAGCGGCGCTGCTGGTGCGTCCCGATGACTTCGTCGGCTGGCGAGCCGACACGCTGCCCCAAGCAACAGCCGATGAACTCCGCAAGGTGATTCGCCAAATCCTTGCCCTCGACTAACACTAACGGAGCCAGCGGGTCAACCGGGAAAACGCCAGCGCGCCAACGGCTCCCACGGCCATCGCGGTCAGCGTCTGACGCGCACTGAGTCCCTCGTCCAGTTGCACCCGCGGGGCGATGATCGCGGGCGCGGGAGGGTCGACGTGGCGGGCACGCGGATTCTCCGATGCTGTCGCCGCCCAGGCGGCGGAGAACAGGACAAGATACGCGGTGACATAAGCGAACACCATCAAACCCAACACCGGCCCGAACGTGGCGCCCGCCGGGCTGCGCAGCACCACCCTCAGATAGATCGACCCCACCTGCTTGAACAGTTCGAAGCCGATCGCCGCCATCAACCCGGCCCTTATCGAGTTGACCAGGCTGACCTTCTCTCGCGGCAGCCGGGCGATCATCCAAGTGAATAGCAGCCACGACACCAGGATCGACACCAATATCGAAATGCCTCTGAAAAGCCAGTCAAACACCGAAAACTCTGGTATTCCAAGCCAGCTCAGGACGGCAGCCATCGGTGCGGCCTGGCCGAGGGTGCTGAGAGCGACGGTGGCCAGGGTCACTACGAACGTCCCCAGCATCGCCAAGAGATCGGAAAGTCTGTTGCGCACGAAGCCCGGTGACTCGATGCGCTGCTCCCACCACATCTCGGTCAATGCCAGCCGCAGGTGCGACATCCAGCCCATTCCCGCCCAGGTCGCGGTGGCCAGGCCGATGACGCCGACCGATGCCCGCGCGGCGATCGCCGTGTTCATCAAGTCGACCAGCTGGTGCCCCAGAGCGCCGGACACCGAGGACCGGATGTGGTCGTCGATCGTGCTCAGCAGCTGGGGCCGCCGGGACAACGCGAATCCGACCACCGCGAAACCGACCATCAATAAAGGAAATAGCGCAAAGATAGTGTAATACGTGAGGCCGGCGGCGAAGAAACCACCGTGGCGGTCGTCGAAGCGCTGGTAGGCGCGCATGACATGGTCGAACCATCCGAATCGGACCCGCAGCCGATCAAGGATCCCTGGCTTGGCCGGTTCGGTCATGGTGAAACGTGCTACCTCCGTTGCGGAAGTAATCCCAGCCGATCGTAAACCCGCTGGACGGTTTTGCCGGCCACATCCTCGGCCCGCTCCGCCCCGGCCGCGAGCACAGCCTCCAATTCGGTGGGATCCGCCGTCAATTCGTCGACCCGGGCCTTGATCGGGCGGACGAACTCGACAACAGCTTCGGCTGTGTCCTTCTTCAGGTCGCCATAGCCGTGCCCGGCGTAGCCCTCGACGAGCTTGTCGATGCCGACCCCGGTGACCGCCGACTGGATGCTCAGCAGGTTCGACACGCCCGGTTTGGCATCGGTGTCAAAACGGATCTCGCGCTCGCTGTCGGTCACGGCCGAGCGAATCTTCTTGGCGGACAACGCCGGATCATCGAGCAGGTTGATCAACCCGGCATCGGTGGACGCCGATTTGCTCATCTTCGACGTCGGGTCGGCCAAGTCGTAGATCTTGGCGGTGACCTTGGGAATGAGCACATCGGGAACCACGAAGGTGTCCGGGAAGCGGCCGTTGAACCGCTGCGCTACGTCGCGCGCCAGCTCGAGGTGCTGGCGCTGGTCCTCACCCACCGGCACCAGATCGCTGTCGTAGGCCAGCACGTCGGCAGCCTGCAACACCGGGTAGGTGAACAGGCCCACGGTGGTCGACTCGCCGCCCTGACGCGTCGACTTGTCTTTGAACTGTGTCATCCGCGATGCCTGCCCGAAGCCGGTGAAGCAGCCCAGCACCCACGCCAACTGGGTGTGGGCGGGCACGTGGCTTTGCACGAATACGGTGCTTCGGCCAGGGTCGATACCCAGCGCCAGGTACTGGGCAGCGGTGACCAGGGTCCGGCGCCGCAGCGCCTCGGGCTCCTGCGCGATGGTGATGGCATGCAGGTCGACCACACAGAAGAACGCGTCATGATCGTCCTGCAGTCCGACCCACTGGGTGATGGCACCCAGAGCGTTGCCAAGGTGAAGCGAATCAGAAGTGGGCTGCACGCCGGAGAAAATCCGGCGAGATCCGATAGCGGTGCTCATGATGCCCCGATCTTTTCACGCGAGGCCACCGGGCCTTCAAACACCGGCCGCCACCGGTCTCCGGTCGGTTGCGGTACCAGCGGTACCGCCATTATGGTCGGCACTATGCGACGTCTGCTCGGCTCTCCCCCGCAAGCGGGTGGGGGTACTCCCCCGCAAGCGGGAGGTGCCCCCACCCGCTGGGGGCGTGCCCCCACCCGCGTGAGCTCCGCTCACTCGCCGTCGCCTTCGGTGCGACGTCCGCTCGGCAACACGACGACTCGTCCGCCCATCCACATAGGCTCAGGAGAACCGGTCCTGCTGCTGCACCCGTTCCTGCTGTCCCAGGCGGTATGGGAGACCGTCGCCCAGCAATTGGCCGACACCGGCCGGTATGAGGTGTTTGCCCCGACGATGGCCGGCCACAACGGCGGCCCGTACGCCGGCACCTGGTTTCTGTCCTCCGCGGTGCTGGCCGACCACGTCGAGCGCCAGATGGACGAACTGGGCTGGAAGACCGCCCACATCGTCGGCAACTCGCTAGGCGGCTGGGTGGCGTTCGAACTGGAGACCCGCGGCCGGGCGCGCAGTGTCACCGGCATCGCGCCGGCGGGTGGGTGGACGCGATGGAGCCCGCACAAGTTCGAGGTGATCGCCAAGTTCGTCCTGGGTATTCCGCTGTTAGTGCTCGCTTGGTTCTTCGGGCCGCGGGTGCTGCGCCTGCCGTTCGGCCGCCGGTTAGCCACCTACGCGATCAGCGCATCGCCAGATAGGGTCAGCGACGACGAACTGCTCGGCTGCATCGATGACGTCGCGCACTGCCCCGCCTACTTCCAACTACTGGTCAAGGCGCTGCTGCTGCACGGCCTGCGGGAACTCGCACTGAACGCCGTCCCGGCACATCTGGTGGTCTGCGGAAAGGATCGGATTGTCCCCGCACCGAGGTTCAGCCGGCATTTCACCACCCACCTGCCGGCCGACCACAAGGTCACCGTGCTCGACGACGTGGGGCACATTCCGATGTTCGAGGCGCCGGGACGCATCAGCGAACTGATCGCCAACTTCATCGAAGAGTGCACCCCGGCGATCCGGGCCGTCGAACCACCGGCAAGTTAGCCAGCTCCTTCTCCAGGTTCTCGGCGATCGAACTGAGGAATTCCTCGCTGTTCTGCCACTCCTGGTCAGGACCGATGAGGATGGCGAGGTCCTTGGTCATTTTGCCGCTCTCAACCGTGGCGATGACGGCGTCCTCCAGCGTCTGCGCGAATTCGATCACCTCCGGCGTGTTGTCCAGTTTGCCGCGGTGTTGCAGTCCGCGGGTCCAGGCGAAGATCGAGGCGATCGGGTTCGTCGAGGTCGGTTTACCGGCCTGGTATTGCCGGTAATGCCGGGTGACGGTGCCGTGTGCGGCTTCGGCCTCGACCGTCTTGCCGTCGGCCGTTATCAGCACCGACGTCATCAGTCCCAGTGAGCCGTAGCCCTGCGCGACGGTGTCCGACTGGACGTCACCGTCGTAGTTCTTGCAGGCCCACAGATAGCCGCCCTCCCATTTGAGACAAGCCGCGACCATGTCGTCGATCAGCCGATGCTCGTAGGTCAGTCCTTCGGCTTCGAACTTGTCCTTGAATTCCTCTTCGTAGATGCGCTGGAACTCGTCTTTGAACATGCCGTCGTAGGCCTTGAGGATGGTGTTCTTGGTGGACAGATACACCGGCCATTTGGCGTTCAGGCCGTATGAGAACGAGGCGCGCGCGAAATCCCGGATGGAGTCCTTGAAGTTGTACATCCCCATCACCACGCCACCGTCTTCGGGGATGGACACCACCTCGTGCACCATCGGCTCGCTGCCATCGGCGGGCGTGAAAGTCAGGGTGACGGTGCCCGGCTGGTCGACCTTGAAGTTCGTCGCCTGGTACTGATCACCAAAAGCGTGGCGGCCGATGACAATTGGCTTGGTCCAGCCCGGAACCAAGCGCGGCACATTCGGGATCACAATCGGCTCGCGGAAAATAGTGCCGCCCAAAATGCTTCGGATCGTCCCGTTGGGCGACAGCCACATCTTCTTCAGGTTGAATTCCTGGACGCGGGCCTCGTCGGGAGTGATGGTCGCACACTTGACGCCCACGCCGTGCTTCTTGATGGCATAGGCCGCATCGATCGTCACCTGGTCGTCAGTGCGGTCGCGATTCTCGATGCGCAGGTCGTAATACTCCAGGTTGATGTCGAGATGCGGCAGGATCAGCATGTCCTTGATGAGCTTCCAGATGACGCGGGTCATCTCGTCACCGTCGAGCTCTACTACCGGGCCTTTGACTTTGATCTTGCGTTCGTTGGACATGTCGAGCCCGACTTCCTCCTTGCGGCGTCAGGCTTGCGCAGCCGCCACTGCTGCATTGAACGTTTTGCTCGGCCGCATCACCGCCGTGGTCATCTCGCTGTCCGGCTGGTAGTAGCCGCCGATGTCCACCGCCTCGCCCTGTGCCTCGTTGAGTTCGGCCATGAT
>DATJBA010000328.1:0-2340 GCA_035515675.1 Mycobacterium sp. | reverse complement strand
ATCACTGAGCTGGCCGAGCAGCTGGTGGAGCTGGGCACTGAGAAGGTGAGCGTGGAGTCCACCTCGGATTACTGGCGGATTTGGTATTACCTGCTCGAAGACGCCGGCTTGGATGTGCAGTTGGTTAATTCCCGGGATGTCAAGAACGTGCCCGGTCGGCCCAAAACCGACAAACTCGATGCAGTCTGGCTGGCCAAGCTGACCGAAAAGGGGCTGCTGCGGCCCAGTTTCGTCCCGCCAGCGGCGATCCGGGTGCTGCGTGATTACACCCGGCTGCGCGAGGATCTGATCCGGGAACGCACCCGCTACTGGCAGCGGCTGGAAAAGCTGCTCGAGGACGCGGCGATCAAGGTGTCGGCGGTGGCCTCGAAATTGGACACATTGTCGATTGTCAACGGCACTTGAATTTTGACCCCCTGGCGGCATGGGCGGATTCCAGTGAACGTCGCAACGGGACGAGTTGCACACTAGTGCGGTGACGGGTCTGCCGGAGACAGATGTGGTGCGAGTGCGGCGGTGGTGCCAGGACAAGGTGCCCGAGCAGGTGCGTAACGAGGTCCGGATCGAGGTCGACGTCGCGGAGCGTCATCTGACAATCGTGGAGTGCCGGCCGCCGGGGCGAGTGGATGCGGGTTCGGACTGGACCCGGTTCCCCATCGCTCGACTGCGCTATGCAAAGACCCGCGGTGTGTGGTCACTGTATTGGCGCGACCGCAACTCGCGTTTCCACGCCTACGACCTGGTGTCGCCTACGGCCAGCATCGAGGAGTTACTCACTGAGGTGGATCGAGATCCCACAGCGATCTTTTGGGGATGACCGGGGCCGGCGGCGTTATGCCGTCCTTGGCGCCGCACCGACGATCAGGTCAGCGGGCCGGGCCCAGCCAAGAGTTTTACGGGGCCGGTCATTGAGTTCGTCGGCGACGTGCTGCAGTTGTTCGGGTGAGATGCCAGCCAGGTCCATGCCTTTGGGAAAGTAGTCGCGCAGCAAACCGTTGGTGTTCTCGTTGGAGCCGCGCTGCCATGGTGAGTGCGCGTCGCAGAAGAACACGTGTGTGCCGATGCGGGCGGTGATCTGTTGGTGCAACGCAAGTTCTTTGCCCTGATCCCAGGTCAGGGTCCGGCGCAGATGCGGTGCAAGAGCGCCCAGGGCATCGACGATGCTGTCAGCCATGGCCGCTGCGGTCGGCCGCCCAGTGGGCACATGGACGAGGATCACAAAGCGAGTTACACGTTCAACCAAAGTGCCGATCGCCGAACGGTTTCCAACGCCCATGATGCAGTCGCCCTCCCAGTGCCCGACCTGCACCCGATCCTCAACCTCGGCGGGCCGATCAGCGATCATCGTCATACCGGTGAACCGACCACGCCTTTCTAGGCCCTGGACCCGGCGTCGGCGCCGCCGGCGCCGCCGTTTGGCCGGACGGGTTAAATCGGTCCTGGGATCATAAATCGCCTGGTAGATCGACTCGGTACACAGATGACGCTCGGGTTGGTCGGGGAAGCGCACCGGCAACTCATGAGCAATCTGTTCGGGACTCCACCGCTTGCCCAACAGATCTGCGACGACACCATGGAGCTGCTCGTCATGTGCTACGCGGCGTGTCCGCGACGGCCGGGATTGCCGCTCGACCGCAAGCCGCTCCGCCGTGGCGGGCAAGTAGCGGCCCTGATCGTCAGCGTTGCGGCGCAGCTCCCGAGAGACCGTCGAGGCCGCCCTGCCCAGCTCGTCGGCGATGACGCACACACCGACTCCCGCGCGATTCAGATCGGCGATCGTCGTCCTCTCGTCCAGCGACAGATATCGAGGATGCCGGGGCTTGGGAGCTGTGAGCTTCACCGGTGGATAGTGCACCGACTCGCCGGCAGCATTGCGGATTGTGCGCCCGTAGCGCCAGCGTGTCCCTGTTCTGCGGTCGATTCCGACAATCCGGCACGCCTCGGAGTTACCTACCCCTTGCGCAATCAGCCGACCGAACCACTCCTGCTCCTCCACCAGCATTCCGCCACTTGGGCGTCCACGTGGCCGGGTCTTCCGCTCTGCTCCCACCGCAACCTCCGAATAGCCTCGGTGTTGCGACGTTCACTGGAATCCGCCCGGAACCCCTGGGGAATTACGTGACGGACGACAGCTACCGGGGCTTCGCCGCAGCCCCACGAGGCATGCCGCTGGTCGCCGTGGTTGTGGGGTGCGACCGTTCGTCGGTCCATGTCATTGGGACGTGGACGTGACGAAAGGGGTCGCCTTCGATGGTCGACTACAAACAGATCCTGCGGCTAAGGAAGCGCGACAAAATAATCTAGGCAGTCTTCGGGCGTGTTGGCTCGACGGTATAGTTC